>JANPIO010000323.1:0-6765 GCA_031425055.1 Phormidium sp. VAR_61_metabat_6 | reverse complement strand
CCTTGACTGAGTAGAGCAGAGTAGTCGGTGAAAAACCCTTGCCTATTGTCTGGCATGGTAAAAGTACTGCCCACCCCTAGGGTCAACACTTCAAAAATATTTTATGTCTAGCAACGTTGTGGGAGTTGATTGTCAGCGATAGAAAACAACATCTTTTTTTGTTACAAAACTGGTCGCCCCCAAGCCAATTCTAAGAATTCTGTACTAGGGCTTCTACGAGTTCTAAAAACCCTGCCACCTCGGCGGCCTGGGTAATGTAGGCGGGGCGATAGGTCAGCCGAGGCCAGTAGTCAACCACGTTGGCCACCCCCACCGACTGGGGAAACAGGGCTGGGTTAAACATGCTCTCGTCGTTGGGGCTGTCGCCTACGGTCAAGACCTCAGCGGCGGCGATCGGCGCAAAGTAGCGTTCGACCACCCGCTGCAAGCCCGCCGCTTTAGACTGGCCCAGGGTAAACAGGTGGCACTGCACGGTGCTGTAGGTAAACCCCCAGGCCAGCGATTGGCATAGCTGCGCCATTTCATCGAGATCGGCCTGGGTCAGGCCCTCAATATTAAATGTCCAGTCGGTGAGGCGAAAGCGATTGTCGTCTGACTCGCGCAGCTGAGGCCATCGCCACTGCAGTTGGGTAAAAGCCTTTTGCAGCAGCTGGCGGTGGGCGACTAGGTTGGGAATCTCAACTAGCGGTTCGGGTGGGCCGTCGTAGGGAAAGTAGATGCCACCGTTTTCGGCCATGGCCCCTACTACGGGCAGATAGTGAGCCAGGCCATTCACCCAGCCCGCCGATCGCCCGGTGACAATCATCACCGGCAGGCCCAACCCCTGAAGCCGTTCTAGCCCTTGCAGCAGGGCGGGGGTAAACTTGCCCTGGCGGGTGAGGGTGCCATCCATGTCGGTGGCCAGCAGCTGGGGCCGGGGTGAAAACCCGTGGTTGGGTAATGGTTGAACTTCGCCCATCGAGTTTACACTTTGTGGTTACTGTGGACAGGTCATTGTGGCTTAATGCACGCTATGAGCACGTTAGCACCCGATCAACGCAACTATTACTATCTATTGGAAGGGGGGCGAGCGGGGGTGCACAAGCCCATTTTGGCGGCCCTCTACGCCGTGCACAACCAGCCTCAGCTTACCGATGGCGAAACGGGCCTGGGCATTGCCCCGGTAAACCAGGTGGATATGGCCGAGGTCGACACCTTTGCGGCCCAGGTGCAGTACGCCGCTAACACCCTGCGCAGCCTCACCCAAGGTCTCATTGAGCAGGGCTGGAGCGGGGCCGACATTTGGGATGCCAGCGTGGGACGCTACAGCGATCGCTTTCTGCAAGCGGTGGCCAATGGGTTTACGCCGCAGGAGGGCGATGGTCAAAGACCGGCCCAGGAGGGCCATCGCGATGCTGCCCAGCTCGAACCCAGTGACCCCGCTGCCCTTTTGCAGGCTTACCTCGAAGATATCAGCACCGACTACGGCGGGGCGCAGCTGCCTCAAACTGTGGGCCAACTCGACTCAGCTCTGCTGGCCTTTGCCGAGCGGGTGTCGTCCAACTATGGGCGGCTCGACTTTCAGCGCCAGGCCATGGTCGAGGCGGTGCGGCTGTGGCGACAGCTCAACACGGCGGCGGCGGTGTACGACATTTTGAGCGTGCCGGTGATTGACCAGGTGCCCGACGAAGCGGCTTTAGACAATGCGCTGGTGGCGTTTATGCAGTCGGTGGCCCGCTACTACACGGGCTACCCCAACCAGCGGGAGGCGTTGATTCGCCTGGTGCAGCTGTGGCGGGCGATGGATGCGCGGGAAGAGGCGATCGCCTGGCTGCTCACCAACGACCCTTTTGCCAACGAAACCAACTTGGAGACCCTTGACTCGGCGCTGCTCGCCTTTGTGCAAAAAATACCCCACCTCTACAACGGTCAGGGCGATCTGCGCTTCGCGCTGACCGAGGGCTATCGCCGCTGGTTTAAACTCGACTCGCGCACCACCGCCATTCAGCAGCTGGGGGTCAACCCCGACGACCTAGCGCAAACCGCCGCTAACCAAGCCGCGCTGATGATGACCGCCCGCACCCTCGATCGCGCCCTGCTCGACTTTGCGGCCTATATTCCCACCACCTACACCCCCACCGAAGATCAGCGGGAGGCGTTGATTCACCTGGTGCAGCTGTGGCGTCGGCTGGAGGGGCGGATTCCCGCCATTCAGTCGTTATTTGAAGATCTGCGGTGGCTAGAGCGAGCGGCCCCCTCGTCGCCTGAGGCCATGCCTGCCCCGGTGCCTGCGCCCCCGCCGCCGCGCCCCGCTCAGTGGACGCCCAACAATATTCAGCTGGACGCCAGCATTGTGCCCAACGGCAACTTTACCTGGGCAGAAGCCACCCGTGGCGGTGCCTGCCTGCCCTCTAACCAGGCTACGGTAGATGCCATGGTGCGTATTGCCGTTCTGGCCGAGCAGGCCCGCGATCGCATCGGTCGCCCTTTCTTAATTACCAACTGGTACCGCCCCGCTGAGATCGACCGCCGGGTAGGTGGTGCCTCTGAGAGTCGCCATATCGTGGGCGACGCCATCGACTTTTACTGCCTGGGGCTGACGGGCAATCAGGTCTACTGGGCGCTGGATCCTTGGTGGCCGGGGGGGTTAGGGCGCTACAGCCAGTTCCCGGCGCTGGTGCATTTAGATGCGCGGGGGTCTAAGGCGCGGTGGACGCGTTAGGGGAGTGAATGGGTGAGGGGTAGGGAGTGAGGGGGTGGACGAGTGGGCGAGTGCCAGCAATCTGACGTTATCCCTGGCACATTATTGAAATCCACGACAATGGCAGAAAGCGATTTTATCTCAGGGGCTGAGCTGTGGGTTTGGCGCGAAAAGGCGCTGGCGGAGGCTAAGGCGGCGGGGGTTGACGCTGACGAGGTCGATTGGCTGCTGATGGCGGTGGCGAATGTGGATCGGCTGTCGCTGAGGCTGGGCACGGTGCAACAGCGAGGGACGATTTCTCTTTGCTATTCTCTAGCCGAATTGGAGCGTCGCTGGCAGCAGCGCCTCACAGAGCGAACCCCGGTGCAATACCTGGTGGGCGAAACTCCCTGGCGCGACCTGATGCTGACCGTGTCTCCGGCAGTGCTGATTCCCCGCCCGGAGACCGAGCTGATCATTGATCTGGCCGAGGCGGCGATCGCCTGCAGCCCCATTGGGGATCAGCTAGCTCAAGGCATTTGGGTGGATATGGGCACCGGCAGTGGCGCGATCGCTCTGGGCCTTGCCCAAACCTTGCCGTCGGCTCAAATCTTGGCAGTAGATTTTAGTGCTGAAGCGCTGGCGATCGCCCAGGGCAACGCAGACCGGGCAGGCTTACAGAATCGCATCACGTTCTACAACGGATCTTGGTTTGAACCGTTAACGTCCTACCGGGGCCAGCTCAGCGCGGTGGTGTCAAACCCGCCCTACATTCCCTCAGAGCTGCTGCCGACGCTTCAACCTGAGGTGATCAACCACGAACCCGCCAGCGCCTTGGATGGCGGCGACGATGGCCTAGATGATCTCCGCCTGCTCGCTGCCCAGGCTCCCGCATATCTGGTGCCCGGCGGGCTCTGGCTAGTAGAAATGATGGCCGGTCAGGGAGAGGCGATAGCAGCCCTGCTAGAAGCGCAGGGCTGCTATCGCGACATCCAGATTTGTTTAGATTTGGCGGGGCGCGATCGCTTTGTGCAGGCGATCTACGCCCCCGAACCCTAGCGATCGCGTAGGTGGCGCTGATATTCCCAAAAGCGCTGCCACCAGTCGGCGGGCTCATCTTTGGGGCCGTCGTGCTCAGTAGGGCGGTCACTGGGGCCATCCACCACTAGGCTGCCCACGTAGTCGGCCTCGGCATAAACGCGATCGATCTGCTCACGAATTTCGGCTATGTCAGCCTCAGTCACCACACCGTTGCTGGTGGCTTTGTAAAACTGCACGGTGACCCGAATTGGGTAGTCGGGGTCACGCTCAATGGCCAGGTTGTCAATTTCGGTAAATGGCCCTTCCACCGCGCCGTGGCCGATGACGGCGGCTTCTACATCGCTGGGGCCACGGGTTGCTTCCATGGCAGGGGCGGCGGCGAGGGGAGCAATGCTGCCGTCAAAGGAGGACTGTCCCATCGGTGCCCGCTGCTTGAGGGGCACCTGAATCAGCAGCACCATATTCAGCCCCTCGGTGTCGTCCTCAGCGACTTCTCCAGGTCGCCCAGGATTCTCCGCCGCCTGAAAATCGCTGAGGCGCTGACCCGTAAAGCTGGCCCGTTCGCCATTTTTGTTAAAGAACAGGCGCTGGCCCCAGGTCTGCCCGGCCTCAAAGCCATCGCGCTGGTTGTCGATCACCGTGACGCTGGTGCCCTCGCGGGTGGCAAGAATGGTCAGCACCGCCGGGTCGCCGGGCCGCGACTGGTAGTTAAACAGCACCGGGTTAAACGTGGCCATCCCCTCCTGGGGAATCGGCAAAAAGCAGGCTTGGGCGCTGACCAGTACGTGGCTGTCGCGCTCGGGGGCAAGCAGCGATCTTCCCCGCCCGCTCCAAGAATCTGGGGTGCTGAGGTAGCTCCGCAGATCGCCCAGCACCTCACTCAGCGCCACGCGGCGCAGGTCTTCGCCATTCTCGTTGCCCATCTGGAGAAAAAAGCTGTCCAGGGGAATATCGGCGCTGATGTCTTCAAAGTTGGGGTGGCGAATTACCGGCATGAGGTGCAGCTGGTACTGCTTGGTCACCGGATCCTGCTGCTGTACCTGGATGGTCATATCGCTGATGTTGGGGCCAACGGAGGAGCCGTAGAAGCGCCCGGTATCCTCCCAGGTGACGTTGAGCACATTCAAATCAAAGGATTCGGCTAGCTGACGGGCGATGGGGTCGTGCACCATCGCCTGGGTGCGCTCGATCACCTGCCGGTAGCGGTCAAAGTCCTGGCGCTGCACGATCGGTGGCATGGGGGAGCTTTCTGTAGTGTTGGCGTTGGGGTTAGGCGCGATCGGATCCCAGGCCTGGGTTGGAGCCGCGAGGGCTAGGGGCAGGGCTCCCGCAGCCATTGCGCCCACTAACCAGACATTCCAGCGGTGTTCCATCCTCAGGCCCTCGCAAAGCTATGCCCCTAACCTACGCGCCAGAGGTGGCCAGCTCAGGATGGTTACAAAAACTGAAACTGCATCTGTAGTCAAATTTCATACTGCACTGTTCACCTGAACCCGCAGACCGTCTGGGCTAACGCTGACTTGCAGTGCGGCTAGGGCGGGGGCGATCGCATCGGCCAACCCTAAATCATCAGCCCTGTTCGTTGTCGTCACCGCAATGACCTTTGCCCCGGCAGCTTTGGCTGACGCGACCCCAGCAGGGGCATCTTCGATCACCAGGCAGTCAGCCGGGGCGACTCCTATGCGCTCAGCCGCCAGCAGGTAAGGGTCGGGCGCTGGCTTCCCTCGCTGCACATCGTCGGCGGTCACCATCACCGAGGGCTCGGGCAAGCATAGATAGGGAAAGCGCAGGGAGACAGTGCGGCGGGTGCCGCTGGTGGCCACCCCCCAGCGATCGCGCGGCAGCCCAGCCAACAGCTCTTTCACGCCCGGATAAAGCCTTAACCCCTCGGTGTCATCGGCCTCAGCGGTTTCTTTGATGTGGGCCTCTTGGGCGGCATCCACATGGGGCGCAACTTGGCGAATGGTCTCTACCGTCGGGCGACCGTGGTGAATACGGGCGATCGCGTCATAGTCAACCCCGTGGCGATCGGCCCAGGCTCGCCAATGGCGCTCTGCCACCGGATCGGAGTCAATCAGCACCCCATCGACATCAAAGATGATCGCCTGGCAGAGAAAGTCCATCGTTAGGTGGCATAAACACTACAGGCCATTGTAGGTTCCTCAGATTAAGCACCGGGTAGTTGGGGTGATGCGATCGGGCCTCAGCATTTTTTAAATGAACAGTTAGCTCTCTCCTGACTCTTGGAGTATGCGATCGTACAGAGTTTGGCCAACACGAAAGCCCGCCTCACCCATCAAGCGTTCTAAAAGCGGTTTTACCGTAGGGATCAATCCTTGACTTTTTGCATTGACTAAAATGCCCAAAATTCCTCGAATTTTGATGTTGTATTGTGAGGCAATGCTTCGGCCAATGCGCTCGTCGATAAGGAGACGATCAGCACTGATATCAATTGCCAGGGCAATGGCAGCTGCCTCACCAGGGTCAAGAAATTGGTTTAGTGTTTGGATAAGCTGAGTATTTTGAGGTGCCTGTACTTCTAACCATCCAGCTTCTATAACATTTGAGATAACCGACCGAATTTCTTGAAAACGTATTAATTCATCATGGACAGTCGGTGGAATGAGTATTTTTGGATAAATCTTTTGCAGAAGCTCAAGCTCACCGATGACAGCTAAGTTGCTCAGTGGAGACGTATTGCTGACAACTCGCATTACCAACCATCCTGGCGAAGGCTCTCTAGGTCTTGCTCTAAGTCCTCAACGCCATAGTGAACACCGATGCCACGGGCCGCGACAAGGCGCTGAAACTCAATTTGATGGAGCCCAGATAGTTGACTAGCGGTACCAAGAGTAATGCGTTCCTGCTGGAACAGGGCAACAGCCAATTCAGTACGCAAGTCGGCTTCGGTTATTTCTAAGCTATCGGGAAGATCAAGTGTAATTTGCATAGTCATTTTTCTACGTGAACCAAACATCTAAGCCATCTCGACTTGCTTCCATCTATCGAGGAACATCAAATGCTAAGACCGCCATAAAAAACTCTCGCCCCGTATCTCCAGGGTG
>JANPIO010000322.1:0-10565 GCA_031425055.1 Phormidium sp. VAR_61_metabat_6 | reverse complement strand
CCATCCTGCTGGGCACTATCGGGCTTCTCTGTGTGGGTTTGCTGCGGTATCGGCATCACATGGCTAGGCCGATATCCTGGGTGCTGCCCAGCACTTTGGCGCTGCTCTGTTTCTTCGGCGCGGTGGATGAATTGCTCAAGTTTCACCTCACCCTCGGGCAGGTGGACTGGAAATTGATTTATCTCAGTCTCTTGATGGCGATTGTAGTTCTGAGCTTTCGAGATTTAGTCTGGCTATGGGGTACCTACCGGCATACGGTGCTGTGGGTGCTGGCGGGGCTGGGGATTTTTTTGCTGGGCGGGTTTGGGGCCGAGATGGCCAAGGGTGCGATCGCGGCAGCGCTATCCCCCGAGTCTTCAGCGAGAACTGTCTTTTTAATCGAACACCTCCGCATCACCCTAGAGGAACTGGCAGAACTCCTCGGTGAAACCATCATTCTTTATGCAATGGCCTGTTTTGCCCAGCAGGTTTTACCTCCCCAAGCGCAAACGCTGAAACAGTCCTAAGGCCATCTCTACGTTTGCCCTCAGCAGCCCTGGGCAGGTGGTCTATCGCCGCCGCAGCCACATCAGCACGGCTAGACCAAGCCCGATTGCCGGCAGCACCAGCAGGGCAAACACCCCAAGCCCAATCTGCTGCTGCACCGTTAGGGTAATGCGGCGGTTGGTGACTTCGCGGGGGCGAATGGAGAGGGTGGCGTCGGTCTGCTGACCCAGCCAGCTGACGGCGTTGAGAAAGACATCGCCATTGAGCTGCTGCTCAAATAGGCCGTCGGTAGCAAAGGTGGCATTGCCAATCACGACCAGGCGCGACTCCGGCGGCGGTTCACCTTCGGTAGGGGCGGCTCCTTCGACCGGGCGACTGAGGGCAACTCCGAGGGTGTAAGGGCCAGAGGGCGGCGCATTTTCGTCGTATTGCAGCTCGCCCTCGGTGGAGAGAGCTTCGGCTCGACTCTGAGGGTTGCTTTGGAGAATGGGTGTTGCCGTTACCCCTGGCACTTCTTCGACATTGACGGGGCGCACTAAGGGAAAGAACGATCGCCCGCCGGTAAAGTCGCGGGTGATGGGGTGGTCGCCGAAGTCGGTGACTAGCGGAGCGGCGGGGCCAAGGCCGACGAGCTGGCCGCTGCCGGAGGTATCGAGCACAATGCGATCGTCGAGGGTGATGCCCCACGGGTCGAGTAGGGCGTCGAGGCCGGGGCTGGTGCGCGGGTCGATCAGCAGCATGAGGCTACCCCCGCCGTTGAGGTAGGTTTGCAGCGCGTTAACTTCGGGCTCAAAGAATTCGGCGGCGGGGCCAGCTACCACCACCACGCTGGCATCGTCGGGCACAGTGCTGGTTTGGGAAAGGTCGAGGGGCTGCACTACGGCGCTCTTATCTTCTAACGCGGTAGCGGCCTGCAAAAAGCCGGTGTCGCTGCCGTCGATGGTGAACTCCTGGTGGCCCTGGGTGAAGTAAACGGTGAGGGCGCGATCGCTCACCACCTGATCGAGCGCGTTGGTCAAGGTGCGCTCCGACAGGCGTTCCGTAGGACTGACATTCTGTAAAAAGCGGCGAGTCTCACCACTCTCCACAAACACCATGCCCGTCTGGGTAGCGCCAAAATCCTGGGCTTGGCGCGGGTCGTTGTAGGGGTTGACGTAGTCAAAGGTAAACTGCGGCCCGGCCTGGCGGTAGCTTTCGAGCAGTTGACGATCTTGCGGGTTGGGCAGCGGGTCAAATACGACGATGCGGGTGGGGTTTTCTAAAGTCTGTACTACCTGCTGCGACTGAGGGGCCAGGGTAAAGATTTGATTCTCGGTGAGGTCTACGCGACTCGCGTAGCGCACCGCCAAGAAATTCACTAGGCCCAAAATGGCCAGCACCGCCAGGGTAGAAACCAGGGCGTTTGCCCCTGCCTCGGTAGAGCGCTGAGCCCAAAACCGTCCCTGCCCTTGGTTGCCCAGCACTAGCCCGAGCAAGAGCAGACCAATACCCCCCACCAGTAGGCCCGCAGGCAGCAGAGTCCACCCGGCGACAATACCTGCAATTAAACCCGCTGTCACTAGGGCCAACCCTGGTAGCGCCAAGTATTTCAAATATTTTTGGTAGGCCGCAAACGATTTCATCGCCATTACCCGCTACTACTAACCTGCTGACGTTGAGTGGACTGATTGGGCCCTAGGATCGCTGGAACCGGAGGGTTTCGATGGACTGAGCCGTGAGGTAAAGCCCCAGCCCAATAAAGGAGAGAAACAGCACTAGGCCACCGGTGTCGAAAATGCCTTCGGTAAAGTCGGTGAAGTGCTTGAGCAGAGATAGGTGGGCGATCGCGCTGCCCACCACCCCCGGCAGCCCCTGGGCCACCGCATCCACCAGCCACAGCAGCAAAATCAGCGCAAAGGTCATAATCGCCGCCAGCACCGTGCTCTCCGTCAGCGATGAGATGAACATACCGAGGGCCAAGACGCTGGCCGCCATCAGCACTAGACCTAGGTGAGACAGCAAGAACACTCCCGACCCTGTGGGGGGCTCAGCGGCTCCCAATGCGATCGACTGGCACACCATCAGCGGCAGCACCATCGCGATGTAGAAGCTCACCACCGCCAGCAGCTTGCCCAAGGCCACCGCCCAGTTGGTTACCGGTGAAGTCGCCAACAATTCCAGCGTGCCCTGTTTGCGCTCGTCGGCGTAGAGCCCCATCGAGAGCATGGGCAGCACAAACATCGACAGCGATCCCAGCAGCCCCACGTAGGCCTTGTTGAACTCGTAGGCCACATCAAAGGGGGGCGACGGGGGCATGCCCATTTGCACCGCCTGGTCAGCCATCGCCGCCTGAGCCAAAATGCCCTGGGGCCCCAGCAAAATCGCCACTAAGAAGAAACCCCCCAGCAGCCAGAACACGGCGGCGATGATGTAGGGCAGGGGCGAGGCGAAGTAGCTTTGCAGCTCGCGCTGGTAGATGGCGAGGATGTTTTTGAAGAGGAGGGTCATGGGCGGGGAGGGTGGATGGGTAGGGGGTGAGGAGATGAGGGATGTGGGGAGGACGAGGGGGAAATCCAAAGCTCAAAAGGGCTAAGCCTCGGATTCTTGTGGCGTTGGTTCGGCTGTAGGGAATTCGGCGGCGGGTGCTTCGGGCAGGGTTGTTGGCCCTGTAGCGGGTTCGGTGGTGGTGAGGTTGAGGAAGACGTCTTCGAGGGTGGCCTGCTGGCGGCGCAGCTCATGGAGCTCGAGGCCGGCGTTGACGAGGGCGGCGGACATAATGGCTCCCAAGGTGCGATCGGCGTCGGCACTCACCCGCAGCCGGTGGTGATACTCCGGCAGGTGCTCTGGCCCCAGCAGGGTAACTTGACGCACGGGGGAAAGCTCACTCAACAGGCGCTGGGCTCTGTCCACATCGCCTTTGATCTCCAACTCGTATGCCGATTCGCCGGAGAGGCGAGTGGTGAGGTTGTCGGGGGTGTCGGTGGCGACGACCTGACCCCGGTTGATGATGGTGACGCGATCGCAGGTCATGCTCACCTCCGGCAAAATGTGGGTGGAGAGAATGATGGTGTGACTGCCCGCCAGCCCTTTGATTAGCTGCCGCACCTCATTAATCTGGCGCGGATCCAACCCTACCGTCGGCTCGTCCAAAATAATTACTGGCGGGTCGTGGATGATGGCCTGGGCAATGCCCACCCGCTGCCGATAACCCTTTGACAGCTTGCGAATCAGCACCTTGCGCTTGTCGAGCAGACCGCAGTGATCCATCGCAATATCGGCCCGCTTTGGGCGCAGATCGGCAGGGACACCCTTAATCTTGGCCACAAAGTTGAGAAAGCCCTGCACCGTCATGTCAGGATACAGCGGCGGCGACTCGGGCAGGTAGCCGATGCGCTGCCGCACCGCCATCGAGTCGGTGTGCACATCGTAGCCTGCCACTCGAGCCGTGCCTTCAGACGCTGGCAGATACCCCGCCAAAATGCGCATGGTGGTGGTTTTACCCGCCCCATTCGGCCCCAAAAATCCGAGAATCTCCCCAGGCTGCGCCCCAAAGGTGATGTCTTGAATGGCCGTGGTAGACCCGTAGGTCTTACTCAGGTGCTCAACTTCGATCATGGGTGTAGAACCGCCAGCAAACCAGTGGATATTGTACTGCTGATTACAGTAGCGATTATTTTGTAAGTATGACGAACAAGACTTCCGATTCCTCAGCATCGTCGCCCAGCCCCAAACCTGGAGCAACCGACTCACTGTGGCAGCCCTTTTGGCTGCACTGGCTAATTTCGGCGTTGAGTGGAACCGTCGAAATTGCCCGGGGCACGCTTCGCGAACGAGAAGGAAACCGCGAGGCTGAAGCAGGAGAACGCGAGGCTGAGAGAGCAGAACGCGAAGCTCGACGAGATCGACAGGAAGTACGCTACCGCAAAGCCCAAATCCGATATCAACTAGACCTCAGCGAGGCGAACCGACAAGAGCTGGAATCTGCTGGAATCTGTGTTGGCGGCGCTGGAGGAGTATGAGCAGACCTTGGACGAAGCTCTCAGTTCCTGACCTTGGGGCAAGGTTGGGGATCGCGGGTCGCCAGAGAACAGTAATCGACGAGGCAGGGTTGGTTGTACGCCTCCTCGGTTTCCAAGGCCGGCGGCGGCTGACCAAAGATCATTTCGCAGCTAAAATCTTCGAAGTTCGGCACCATGGTGAAAGGAATGCCGAAGTCTTCAGTGAAAAATCGCTGGGTGGGCAGCTTGCACATGTTGACGCACATGCCAACGCAACGGCTTTCGTCCAGATAACGGCACTTTTTAATGTGGACACCGCTGCGCTGCTGTCGGATTCGCCCCTGGGCGTCGGTAAACTCTACGGTTTTGACCTCGCAGGGGCCGACCAGCCATTCGAACAGCAGCGTGGCGAACCGAGCGTTGAGTTCGCACACCAACCGGGTAGGCGAAAACAGGGTACGAATCAGCCATAGGACTTGGCTCGGCACTAGGGACTTCAGTACCACCGCTACGAGAGCCTGCTGCTGCTGGGCGTTGCGGCCCTGCATGATTTGCGTGGATAAATCCACAAAGCCGTCGTAGCCGCTGAGGGAGGTGTCTTTGCCCACGGCCTTAGCCATCTTGCGGCTAAATAGCCAAATGAACAGGCGATCGCCCCATCCATCCTGATAGACCGCTTTTTCTGAGGTGGGGCCAAGGCCCGTGGCCGGGGGCGCTGCCATAGCAAACCAGGAATAATTACTTACTCCAGATTAATACTTGAGCGGGCGAGGTGACAGGAGAGGACGAAATCTCTACCCCTGGCTACTGCCAGCAAATTGCTGGGCGTAGAATTGGGCGTAGCGACTCTGGTTGGCCAACAGTTCGCTGTGGGTGCCCGCTTCGATCACCTGGCCCTTTTCCATCACCAAAATGCGATCGGCATCGCGCACGGTGGCCAGTCGGTGGGCAATGATAAAGACGGTGCGATCGCCCATCAACCGCTCCAGCGCCTCCTGAACTAGCGCCTCAGACTCGGCATCTAGGGCAGAAGTGGCCTCGTCTAAAATCAGAATGCGGGGGTTGAGGAGGACTGCTCGGGCGATCGCCACCCGCTGCCGCTGGCCCCCCGAGAGATTTACACCTCGTTCCCCCATCCAGGTGTAGTAGCCCTGGGAAAACTGACTGATGAAGTTGTGGGCATTGGCAATGCGGGCCGCTGCTTCCACTGCTTCGATGTCAAAGTCTTTTTGACCAAAGGCAATGTTTTGGGCGATCGTGCCGGAGAACAGCGTGGTTTCCTGGGGCACAATGCCAATCTGTCGCCGCAGGCTGCGCAGGGTAACGGTGGCCACATCCACATCATCGATAAAAATTTGGCCCGCCTGGGGGTCGTAGAAGCGGGGCAGCAGGTTGACCAGGGTCGATTTCCCTGCCCCGGAAGACCCCACCAGGGCAATTTTTTCGCCGGGGAGAGCTAGCAGATCGAGGTTGCGCAGCACGGGCTCGTCGGCCTCGTAGCCAAAGGTGACGTTGCGGTACTCGACCCGCCCGGTGACCTTAGGCAGGTCGGTGGCCGTGGGCAGCTCGCGCACCGCTGGCTCAATCTCAAGCAGCTCAATCACGCGGTCAACCGAGGCCTCACCCTGCTTAAACTCGCCATAGTTAATGATGACGTGGTTCACCGGGTCAATCAGCATCAGCGCGGCGACCACGTAGCTGCCAAAGGAGGCCCCAGTGAGGTTTTCCTGGGAAATTTGCCAAGTGCCCACCAGCAAAATCAGCATCACCACCACGGCGTAGGTAAAACCCACCACCGGGTACTGCACCGCCTGGAGCCAGGCGGCCTTGTATTTGGCCTGACGGTTTTTCTCGGCCTCTTGGGTAAAGCGCTCGACCTCGTAATCTTCGGCGGCAAAGGCTCGCACTAGGCGAATGCCGCTAAACACTTCGGTCACCAGTGACGATAGATCAGAGACCAGGTTTTGGCTGCGTCGTGAAAACGTCAGCATTTGCTCCCCAAACCACCCAGCTAGCACCGCCAGAATGGGAACTAAGAGCACCGCCGTTAGGGTTAGCTGCCAGTTGAGGTAGACCATGTAGCCCAGCACCACCACCAGTTGCAGCACCGAGGGCAAAAAATCGTGGAATAGCTTTTGCACTACCTCGCCGATGCGGTCAATGTCCTCTGTCAGCCGATAAGATAGATCTCCCGTTTGGCTGCGCTCAAAGTAGGTGAGGCTCAAGCGGTGAATGTGGGTGTACACATCTCTGCGCAGATTAAAGGCCACCTCCAGAGCGGCCTTGGCCATCAGTGAGTCTTGAATGTATTGCCCGATTTTTTGCAGCGCAAACCCGGCCATGGTGATGGCAATAAAGCGTAACACCACAGGCACATTGCCTGCCGCCAACTGCTCCAGAATATTCCCCGATAGCCAGGCCAGTATGGGCCAGAAGGAGACGAAAATAATGGTGCCACACAGCGCCTGTGCGATGGTGCGCCACTCACGCCGTACGTAGGGGGCAAGCGTCCAGTAGTTGGAGCTTTGGGAGGGGCGCTCGGGATTCAAGGGCAAAACCTTTGCAATGGCATACTGTTCACCACGCTACCAGGTTTAGAGTGTTCCAGGTAAGACCGCGTCTAGGGATTTGGCTAAAAAGCTAGGCCTAGGCCTGTTACGTCCGCCAACTGAAATTCTCAACGAGGATGAGCTGGAATAGTCTCAAGCCAGATCGGCATTTGGGGTCTATGCCCATTTCCCTAGCGGGGCAAGATGCCACCATCTGCTGGGCAGGACAAGGCACTACAATCGACCCAAGCCTACGTTTGAGGAATGTGTTGCCGATGCCCACGGTTATTGTTGCCACCGGAAACCCCGGCAAGCTGAAAGAGATGCAGGTGTATCTAGGTGAGCTGGGCTGGGAGCTACAGCTCAAGCCCGATGCGATTGATATAGAAGAAACCGGCACCACGTTTTTAGAGAATGCGCGACTCAAGGCGGCGGGGGTAGCCCAGGCCCTAGGCCAATGGGCGATCGCCGATGACTCCGGCCTAGCGGTGCATGCCCTCGGCGGTGCCCCCGGCATCTACTCGGCCCGCTACGCCAACAGCGACGCAGCCAGAATCGATCGCCTGCTGCAAGAGCTAGCGGCATCTGGCGATCGCGATCGCAGCGCCCAATTCATCTGTGCCCTGGCCTTGGCCAACCCCCAGGGCGACATCGTGCTCGAAACCGAGGGTATCTGCCATGGTGAGATTTTGCTGGAGCCACGCGGCACCGGCGGGTTTGGCTATGACCCTATCTTCTATGTGCCTGAGCTGGGCAAAAGCTTTGCCGAAATGTCGCCCGAGCAAAAGGACGCCAACAGCCATCGGGGCATTGCCTTTAGCCAACTGATGCCCCATTTAAAGCAGTTAACCCTAGGGTGACCTAACCGGGGCTGGGTCATCCTAGGGCTGATTGGGAACTGGTGTGCGATTGCCCCCATGGGCGGGTCTTGAACCATCGCGTACTAGCCTCGTAGGCAAATCCTAAGCTTCTCGATTGAGGAAATCTTGCAGTTGCCCCAGAGCAGCCCGACCAATGTTAAACACAGCCCAGCTTGCGGCTACAGCAATCGGCAGTAAAACAACAACGACTCGCCAATCCATCGGGCATGCCCTCCTAAACTAGTTTTACTTAAACACTTGTCACAATTTTCTCATAATGTACACCACATGGGGCGATCGCAGATCGAGAAATCTCTCGATCTAAACCAAAACTGACCTCTTGGAGGCATAGCGATCGCCCGAGTCACTGTCCCAACAGGCCCCAATGGCAGCTAATCCCTAGGTTGGCCGTTTGGAGCTGAATCGCTCGGGGCGCTGCTTGGCCCACACCCAAAGGCTAGTTTGAATTACCCGTAGCGCGATCGCCTGGTGGTCGCCACTGGTTAAGGTGTCTCGTTATAGATGATGGCAAATCCAGCACCTAGACAAAAGGCCCATGGCCAAACTTGGGCCTTTTGTCTAAGTGCTGCTTGGTTTTGAGTCCTATTTATTAAGTAGTGGAAGAAATTAACGGGCTTCGATCGCTCCCAGAAATCCTCTGCTCGCCATAAATAAGAAGTTCATACACTACCCTTTTCTTCAGGCTGAAAAGCCATTTGAATTTAATTTTCTCAGAGTTATTAACTTGTGAAAATTTCCCTTACCAAGAGCGGCGATGATTCTGTAGTTTGTTACTTAACCTATCGTAGCCCTGAAAATTTAAAGCCTTATGGGGTAGTTCTCAGACTGGCTTAAAACTTTCTAGGGACTAGGCTGTTAAGCGCTGTAAACCTGATGCTTAGGCGTCTCCCTTGGCTGTCCAGCGGAAAGCGTTTGGGTCTCAGGTAGCTTTAAGGCCTGAAATGGCTTATTTAAGCTTTCTATAGACTCAGGTTATATCCGTCTATTGAGTAGGAAGCGCCTTTATCCGCTCTGTATTTTTGAGTAGAAGAGAGGAGAGTCCCATGACCATAAGTCCCCCTGAACCGGGACAAAAAGTCAGGGTAGTGGTTGACAAAGATCCGGTGCCCGTCTCATTTGAGCGATGGGGCAAGCCCGGCCACTTTGACCGCACGTTGGCCAAGGGGCCCAAAACCACCACCTGGATTTGGAACCTGCACGCCGACGCCCACGACTTTGACACTCACACCAGTGACCTAGAAGATATTTCCCGAAAGATCTTCAGCGCTCACTTTGGCCACTTAGCCGTCATTTTTATCTGGCTCAGCGGCATGTATTTCCACGGTGCCAAATTCTCTAACTACGAGGCTTGGCTAACTAATCCCACCGGCATCAAGCCCAGTGCCCAGGTGGTTTGGCCCATTTTTGGCCAAGAGATTCTCAATGCCGATGTGGGCGGCGGCTTCCACGGTATTCAGATCACCTCTGGCTTGTTCCAATGGTGGCGGGCCAACGGCATTACTAACAGCTTCCAGCTCTACGTCACCGCTATTGGTGCGCTGGTGATGGCGGCTCTGATGCTGTTTGCTGGCTGGTTCCACTACCACAAGCGAGCGCCCAAGCTGGAGTGGTTCCAAAACGTGGAATCGATGATGAACCACCACCTAGCCGGGCTATTGGGTCTGGGCTGTTTGGGCTATGCCGGTCAGCAGATCCACGTGTCGTTGCCTATCAACGCCTGCATGGATGCGATCGATGCGGGGCGACCGCTAACCATTGGTGGTCGGGTAATCGACTCAATTGGGGCCATTCCCTTGCCCCACGAGTGGATCCTTAATAAGGCCCTGATGGCTGACCTGTACCCCAGCTTTGTCGAGGGCATCAAGCCGTTCTTCACCCTCAACTGGGGTGTGTATTCTGACTTTCTCACCTTTAAGGGCGGTCTAAACCCCGTGACTGGCGGCCTCTGGCTGTCGGATACGGCTCACCACCACCTGGCGCTAGCCGTGCTCTTCATTGTTGCGGGCCACATGTACCGCACCAACTGGGGTATCGGCCACAGCATGAAGGAGATTTTAGACAACCACCAGGGCGACCCACTGCTGTTTGGCGGGCGGGGTCACCAGGGTCTATTTGAAGACTTGACCACCTCTTGGCACGCCCAGCTGGCGGTCAACCTGGCTATCCTTGGTTCCATCACGATCATCGTGGCGCACCACATGTACGCCATGCCGCCCTATCCTTACTTGGCCACCGACTACGCCACTCAGCTGTCGCTGTTTACCCACCACATGTGGATTGGCGGCTTCTTGATTGTGGGGGCTGGGGCCCACGCGTCTATCTTTATGGTGCGTGACTATGACCCAGCAGTGAACCAAAACAATGCCCTGGATCGCATGCTGCGATCGCGCGATGCGATCATCTCCCACCTCAACTGGGTGTGTATTTTCCTCGGCTTCCACAGCTTTGGTCTATACGTTCACAACGACACCATGCGGGCCTTGGGTCGCCCCCAGGACATGTTCTCTGACACCGCTATTAATCTGCAGCCGGTCTTTGCCCAGTGGGTACAAGGCTTTCACTCGGCGGCGGCAGGGGCCACCGCTCCTAACGCCATGGCCAGCGTCAGCCCCGTGTTCGGTGGTGATATCGTTGCCGTAGCAGGCAAGGTCGCGATGATGCCCATGACCCTC
>JANPIO010000321.1:0-4583 GCA_031425055.1 Phormidium sp. VAR_61_metabat_6 | reverse complement strand
CTTGAGGCCACACCCGCTGTGAAAACAAGGGCGCAAACGCTATCATCATCGACATAAATTCCATTGCAGCAAGCTCCTCAGACCCTCATCTGAATTCTGCTTGCTGCTTTCCTTTTTGGATCAAATGGATAAAGTCGAGCTTAGAAGAGTACTTAAAACTTATGAATCTTGTTTTAGAGCGTGAAACGCCACCCCTCCGTGAGGATGAAACTGGATCTGTACGAGTTGGAAATTCAAGAGTTTTGCTGGAGACTGTAATTCGGGCGTTTCAAGATGGTGCGTCCCCTGAGTCTATTGTACTTAGTGGTGCAGAAAAGTCCTGAAAGGGTTGCTGTGTGAGGAGTCTCAAATGAGACGGGATGGATGGAGCGGGGCATTTCATGAGAGGCTTGAATTCCCCAACTCAAGGCCAGCCTCATGGAAACACCCCTCTTGTATCGTCAACTGCAAGACCAACTGAGTCAATGGGTACAGCCCAAAGACCAACGGCATCTGCAAGGGTTTGCTGAAATTGTGGCAGCCGTGTTGCAGTCCGGCGAGGCCTGTCTCGGGCGATGGATACCTTACCTCTCGCATCGCAACTGCGGTGCGAGAGCCCATATGGGACGGCTGAGCTACTTTCTCCATAATCCTCAGATCACAGCGGAACGCTACTACGAGCCGATACTGGGTCACCTGCTGTCGACCTTTGCCGGAGAAGCGATTCTCCTGACGCTGGACACCAGCATGCTGTGGGATCAATTTTGTCTAATAGCGGTGTGCTTGGCCTGGGGTGGCCGCTCCTTTACTCTGGCTCAGGTGGTCTTGGATCATGGCAGTGCCATGGTGGGTGTTGAGCAGTATCGCCCTGTCTTGGAGCGTGCTCAACGGGTGCTGCCCCCAGGCGTACAGGTGACCTTACTGGCTGACCGGGGGTTTGAACACGGGGGCTTGATGCGCTGGTTGAACAAACAGAAGTGGGATTGGGCGATTCGGGTGAAGTCAGACCTGTTGGTTACCACCACCGACGGTCGAACTCAATCGGTAGAGAGCCTCTTCCCGCCCCCAGAACAAGCCTATCTGGTGGGGCCGGTGCGGGTGTTAGGTGATATTGATGCCCACCTGGCAACGGCTAATGTGCCGGGTGCGCAAGACACCTGGGCGGTTTTGTCCAGCCAAACGGTGTCTCTGCAAACCTTTGCGCTCTACGGCCAGCGCTTTGGAGGGATAGAGCACCACTTCAAAGATTACAAGTCAGCCGCCTTGGATGTTCTTGACTCGGGTCTACGCGATGCCGACGGCTTGACTCGCCTATTTATGCTGCTGGATTGCGCCTACCTGATTGCCCTGGTGCTGGGCATGATGCTGGTTAAGGCGGGCCAACGGACTCGTCTATATTGGCATGGCGACCGGGGCTTGAGTTTTCTGCAACTGGGCCTGCGGGAACTGGCCCACCTCTGCTATAAACGACTGCCCTTGCCCATCCTCCAAGCGCTACCTAGGTGTAATCCACCACCCGCCTGCGCCTCTCAGTGCAAACGAGACGCCTTAGACTGCCGCATTGAGTTCGCTAGAGTCGTTACATTCTCATGCTGAGACGGCCATGAGTTTTCTGCACCACTAAGATCTATTGTAAATCGGTATTCAACCCTATCCTTGTCGGATGTCTATAACACAATCGGCTACTACCTTCGGCACCAAGATGCTGTAGAAGCGTATTTAAGTCAGAGAGCGCAGTTGGCTGAATCTGTGCAGCAACGTTTAGCTGATATTCAGCCCGATTTGAGTTCTATCCGTGCTCGGTTTCTGTCTCAACGGAATTCGTAGCGGCGAAAATGTTGAGCTTGTTGAGTGACGAAAATTTTAAGTTAAGCTTGAGAGGGTGAATCTTAGCAGCCTTATTAAACCAGCACTATTCTAACAGCCATGCCTCTTACAACACTCCGGACAGTTTTTAAATTCCAACGGTAGAATGCGGGTTTCAAGCCTTTTCCGTAATAGATTGGCCAACGAGGAAGCAAGGGTTTCAGCGCTTGCTCAGAAAAATGTCCGGACTATTGCTCCTCTTACTGAATTATTCCCTGTAGTCAGTCAGCTTTCGCATCAGGATAAGCTACGCCTTATTCATTTCCTCTTACTCGCAGTTGCCAAAGAGGAAGGCTATGAACTACAAACAACTGAGACTCAGGCTCAAGAAAACGTATTGCTGAAACAGCTAGAAGCTACTGAGGCAGTTGTATGGTCGCCCTATGATGCTCATGGAGCCGCTCAAACTCTCTCAGAACCTCTAGTGGCAGCAAGGCAAGAGGGCAAGGGAGCATCCCACTTTCGTTAGTTTATGCCGCTCATCCCCCAACCCCTTCTCCCATGGGGAGAAGGGGAGCCGGAGTTCAAAGTCCCTCTCCCCTTGGGAGAGGGATTTAGGGTGAGGGCAACTCAACTCGAAGGCACTCATTGAGTATTTTTTCGAAAGTGGGATGCTCCCGAGGGCAATGCTTAACGGTCAGCGATTTCCTTTCATTGAGCGCACTAACAGCGCAGGGCTATCCAGTGTAATGCCTTACTTGCCAATAACACTGAGCTACCGAGATCGCTCTTTAGAGATGATGGCTTTGCTCGACACTGGTGCAAGCGTCAATGTACTGCCCTATGAAGTTGGCTTGCAGTTAGGAGCAGACTGGGAAGATCAAACAGTACCTATCCAGTTAAGCGGTAACTTGGGGCACATGAACTTTTTTGCAGAATTTGATGTGTGTTTCTACCGTGCCGACCTTGCCTTCGAGTTGCATCCAAGAGCAAAATAGCGGCGTCCATTCAACCAGCCGTCCAACACTGCGTTGGTAAAGATACGTCTGATGACCTATTCCCCCGACAATGCGCTGATCATCCAGAGCGATCGCACTGTTCTGCTCGACGTCCATGCCCCTAACGCCGAAGCGGCCCAGGCGGCGATCGCTCCCTTTGCAGAGCTGGTCAAAAGTCCCGAACACATCCACACCTACCGCCTCAGTCCGCTCAGCATTTGGAATGCCCGCGCCGCCGGAATGCCCGTTGCCGATATGGTGGCAGCGCTGCAAGACCACGCCAAATACCCCATGCCCGAGTCGGTGGCCCAGGAGCTGGAAGCCCTCGGTCAACGGTATGGCCTGACCACCCTAAAAGCAGGCACGGGTGGAGATTTGCTATTACAGGTGGCCGATCAACCCCTGGCAGAACTATTGCAGCGCCATGAGCAGGTAGGGCCACTGCTGGGAGAGCGGTTGTCGCCCACCACCTTTGCAATCGCATTGGGCGATCGCGGCGTGCTCAAGCAGGCGCTGCTGACGGCGGGCTATCCAGCGGAGGATCTGGCCGGTTACCTAGCTGGGGATGAGTTGCCCCTCGACCTCCTTTCGACCACCGACAGCGGCGAACCCTTTCATCTGCGGCCCTACCAGAAAACAGCGGCTGATCTTTTCTACCAGGCCGGGCAGGCCAGGGGCGGCAGCGGAGTGATCGTGCTCCCCTGCGGTGCCGGTAAAACCATGGTGGGCATGGCGGCGATGGCGGTGATCCAGCAGAAAACCCTGATTCTCACCAGCAGCCTCACCTCCGTCCACCAGTGGCACCGGGAACTGTTGGATAAAACCACCCTCACCGCCGACCAAATTGCCGAGTATAGCGGTCAACAAAAAGCCACCGGGCCAGTTACCCTGGCCACCTATCAAATCCTCACCTACCGGGCCAGCCAGGACGACGACTTTCTGCATCTGGGGTTGTTTGATCAGCAATCTTGGGGGTTAATTATCTACGACGAAGTTCACCTCCTACCCGCGCCGGTCTTTCGGATCACCGCCCAACTCCAGGCCCGTCGTCGGCTTGGGTTGACCGCCACCCTAATTCGTGAAGATGGCCGAGAAGGGGATGTGTTCACCCTCATTGGCCCCAAACGCTACGACGTGCCCTGGCGCGACTTGGAAGGGCAGGGCTTTATTGCCGCCGCCGACTGTACCGAGATTCGCATTCCTCAAACCGAGGAACGGCAGATGGACTATGCTACTGCGGGACGACGGTACCAGTTTCGCATCGCCGCCGAAAATCTCCTCAAGCTGGATGTCGTGCAAGCTCTGCTAGAGCAAGAAGCTGGCCACCGGATCCTGATTATTGGTGAATACCTGGATCAGCTGAAAGCCATTGCCCAGCGAGTGGACTTCCCCATCATTACCGGCAAGACCAGTCAGACAGAGCGCGATCGCCTCTATGCCAGTTTTCGGAGTGGCGAGATTTCCGGCCTCATCCTCTCGCGAGTCGGCAACTTTGCCCTAGACCTGCCCGATGCCGATGTCTTAATTCAGGTCTCGGGTAAATATGGTTCTCGCCAGGAAGAAGCCCAGCGGCTAGGGCGAATACTGTGACCCAAGTCGGATGGTCGCAGGGCTCAGTTTTATACGCTGGTTTCGCTGCGCACCTGTGAGGAGGACTTTGCTCAGCATCGCCAGTTATTTTTGGTAGTGCATTTTAGTGCAGGCTATAGGAAAAGACGGGGTCGCCTTGCTCGGCCAACTTCTGCCGGATATGGCGGTTGTAGTCATGGATGAACAGCCAGATCGCCCCGATGTGATTCG
>JANPIO010000320.1:0-80876 GCA_031425055.1 Phormidium sp. VAR_61_metabat_6 | reverse complement strand
CAAACAGCAGCAGCTGCCAAGGAGCCTCTACTAATCCCACGACCACTAGCGCGATCGCCGAGACAATACCGACTGCGGTTGCCAATAGCGCAATAAAGGTCATAGATTCCCCTTCGCAAAAGGTTGAACCGTTGGGTGATCATTACAATACTGGAAGTGATTGAGCTTGTCACCCGACCTAAGTTAGGTCTGTCGTCTAAAAAACAAGGTCTCATAACATTTGTTACGAGACCTCAGCGCTATTAAAAGCTATACCCCCAGGGGAATTCGAATCCCCGTCGCCTCCGTGAAAGGGAGGTGTCCTAGGCCTCTAGACGATGGGGGCCTATTTTTCAACAATCCCCAGTATAAATAACAGGCTTACCCTTGTCAAACTGGTTTGTGTTGTTGTGGTCAACGGTGGTGACCAGCTGAATATTACTATAACTGCCTGTGACCACTTTTAATCACGTGGTTAATGGTTTTTTTGTGGGCTAGCATGATTGTGGCTATACATGGCGCGATCGGCATTGGCCCAGGCCCACCGCAGTCCTTGGCTAAGGTGGCGGCCCGCAATTCCCACCGAGGCGTGGAACTGGCTTTCACCTAGGGCTTTCTCAAGTTGGTGTTTAATCAACTCTTCTTCGACTAGAGGGCACTCCACACAGAGTATGGCAAATTCATCGTCACCAGTGCGGGCGACGGTATCCTGTTTGTGGGCTAGTTGCCTCAGCAGGTTCCCAATGCGCTGCAAAAGGTAGTCTCCGGCAGCTTAGCCTTGGCTGTTGTTGACTGTCTTGATGCCAAATAGGGTGCCATCTTCCTTCAAAAGGGGTACGCCTACGTAGGCCCCAATTTTTACTTGTTGTTCGATAGGGGCTTCGGCGTAGGCTACCACCACCTCAGAATCGGGGGCAATGCATCTTCAGCTTTGACACCGTAGCCTGTATCGTTGGCCTTGCAAAAGTGGGATGCACCCATTGAAGATTCTGTTGCGCTGGCAACAAAAAAGCAGGCTCAAAAATTGAGCCTGCTTCTATACAAGGTTTACTCAGCCAAGAGCTAATGAGCGGTTAGCTCTTGGCTGAGACTGGTTTACTGCTGACCTTTAGGCGACTACCGCAAACTTCACGACCACGTCGTTAAAATCACTGTCGCCGCCGCCAAACAGGTCTTCAAACTCAAGGGTACCGTTGTTAAATCGAATGTGCTCAACGCCATCGGCATTAGCTGCCCCAAAGGCAAAGTAGACTTCGCGCGGATTCGAGCTATCTAGATTGCCGTTGGCAATCAGGAAGGGCGCGTAGAGGCTACCGCCCGCTACACTCGACTCAAATACCGACTGGGTGCGGTTGGGGGTGGTCAGTGCGACCTCCTCAGCCCGAGCGTCTAAGGCCGCAGTGGTGTAGCCCGCCTCACCAGGATTTACATCAGCAATGCCGTCACCGTTAATATCGATGCCGCCGTTGATATCGGTGATTTGGTAGAAGCCCACGAAGTTGTCAAAGGCCGCCTCACGATTCACGGTAAAGGATGTGGTCACATCTCCAGTCAGGTCGCGCAGGTCAAGAAGTAGCCCCGAGCCCTCAGGGGTAGGCTCTTCTGGTGCAGCAGTAACTAACCTGCTGACATCAAACACGGTAGTTGTGCCGCTCACCTCATTGCCCACCGCCAGCAGAGGACTGCCGGTGGGGCTGACAGCAGCAGGAATAAAGGCTAACCCCTCAGGACCTAGATCCCCAGCAGTACCAGCCTCCGCATCACCCGCAAAGTCGCGGTTGTTGACGTAGTCAACAAAGGACGGGGCTAGGGGGTCAGTAATGTCGTAGGTCATGATGCCACCCACGCGCTCTAGGCCGATAAAGGCATAGGTGCGCCCATCGATTTCGCCGATCGCAATACCCTCAGGCTCAGGCCCTTTGTTGTCGCTGCGGTTGTCGAAGGTGCCGTTTTCGTCGTTGTTGGCGTTGAAATCGTTGGGGAAGAGATTAGCCGTGATTTGTTCAAAGTCTGCACCACTGTCGTAGACCAAGTTGCCCTGGGTATCAAAAATCGAGAATGACCGACCACCAAAGGTGTAGAGCTCGTCGTAGTCCCCGTCCCCGTCGGTGTCGCCCATGGTGGTGGTCACCGTGAGGCGGCCCAGCGCTTCATCGGCCTGAAGTTCTGCCGCGTTGGGGAACGCGCTCGGGTCAAGCACTAAATCACTCACCCGGGCTTCTTCGTTAAAGAAGACACCCTCTTCAGCAATGACGTTGCCTGCTTCATCTTCTAGGTCACCATCGGGGCGGATGCGAGCATCGCCCTCATTAGCGGTGACGATGTAGGTTTCGCCGCCCACTTCGTAGAGGGAGATGGCGTCGGGCATGTACATACCAAACAGGTTGGGGTAGGTGGTGATGTTGATGGCGTCGTCGCGATCGCTGGCGTCGAGGGGCACCACCGAGTGATCCTTAAACCCTAGGGGCAGAATGTCGGTGACTGCGCCAGAGGCGATATCCACGATGGCTAGGGCGTTGCTTTCTTGCAGCGCCACGTAGGCCGTGCTGGAGTCGCCAGTAACGGCAATGTACTCAGGCTCAACATCTTGGGCGACGGTGGCGTTGGGGCCAACGATGCGGACGCCAGAGGCGATCAACTCATTGCGCTGAGCATTAAAGGCGGTGAAATCAGCGGTGGTGACATCGTCCTGGGTAAGGTTTTCTACACCTCCAGACAGGTCAATGATGCTGACCGAGCCTTCGGGGTCAACGCTGTAATCGGCATTGGGCTCGCCTTCGTTGGCCACCAGCACCTTGGTGCCATCGGGGGTAAAGGTCAGCATGTCGGGCAGGGCCCCCACGGTAACGGCACGGATGAAGTTGCCGTTGGTGTCAAAGAACACCACGCTGCCGGGGTCAGTTCTGACTTTGCTCTCAATGGCGATCGCGACAATGCCGTTGGCGATCGCGACGCTGTTGGCCCCAGCCCCGTAGGCTGATGGGTCGATGTCAAACAACTTAGCAGGGTTGCTGGGGTCGCTAATATCCAGCACTTCCACGGTAGGAACCTGGGCATTGACCACAAACAGCCGCCGGGTACCAGGGTCGTAGGCCACGATTTCAGCAGCGGCTTCGTCAAAGACCCCAGTCTCGTAGGTGCCCAGGGGAACCAGCAGCGACGGAGCCACAGGGGTTGGGTCAACAGGGGTGGGATCAACAGGGCCAGCCGTGCCAATCACAGTGTCGTCGCGGAAGGCTAGGTTTTGAATG
The DNA here is from genome assembly GCA_031425055.1 of Phormidium sp. VAR_61_metabat_6. Lineage (GTDB taxonomy): Bacteria > Cyanobacteriota > Cyanobacteriia > Phormidesmidales > Phormidesmidaceae > Nodosilinea. The sequence continues at coordinate 77,646 of JANPIO010000320.1, read as the reverse complement.
CGGGTATCCAGATCACGCTCAGTGTCCAATTGGTCAAAGGGCGTCGTCAGAAAATTGTCAAACAAGTATTCTGCTAGCGCATCCTGTTCAGATCCATCAGCAGCAAAGGTGGCATCTCCGGTGGAAGCAGCAGCCGGGTCTAGCAGGTTTTGGTAGTTGGTGCTGAAGGCAGGGAAGGGATAGCCGTCACCGCCTATGCCAGGAGTTGCTGCGGCTTCTCTGGCTAGGAAGCCTAAGGTAACAACACGAACGGTTGTGTCTGCTTGACCGACAAATTCTCCACCTTGAACTAAGATGTCGAGAATATTGCCCGCTTCGTCTTTAATAGCCGCAGATTGGATACGATTGCCTGCGGGCTGGGTCAAGTCAAAACTAAACTCGACACCACTTACCTGAGGAAATTGCCCTGGCGTATTGGAATCATCGGATAAGCTGGCGCTAACGCCATGTTCGAGAACAGCAACCAAACCCGCGCGGGTGATATCTACAACGGTCAAATCATTGTTGAAGCTGAGGGCATTAGCGATATCGTTTTGTGAAACACCGCCAGCAGGCTTTACGCCAGGAATTTCTTCCGTAGGACTCTCTACGGGCGCACCTGTCCCACCAGCAGGAATAGTACGCTGACCAATAACATTTCGGATGCCGCCACCGTTCTTGATAGAAACCAGGATGCTGTCATCGCTCAAGATTTCGCGGGCGATCGCAAGGTTAGCATCAGCAGTTAAATTCCCTAAGTTTGTCTCTTGACGACGCACGCTGTTGCGATCGCCATCTAAAAAGACGTTGCTGATGCCGAAAACATTACTCTCTTTGTTATTAATAGCCGTTCGCAGGGTATTGACAATCGCCTGAATTTCGGGATCAATGAGTCCTTCCGCACCCAGGTCAGCAACCCCTTGCGCATCCGTGGCATAGGCCCCGCTGACGGTTGGGTCGTAGCTTCCCGGGATGATGTTGCCGTCAGCGTTAAAGTCAATTACTAGCCGACCGACATACTTATAGTTGCCATCGGTGTTAACCACAGCAACGGGCTTGCCATCAGCATCGGTCTTAATGATGGGATAGGTGCCCTGGTTGGTGTCGCCAGGACGCAGGCGATCGTTGCTGTCTACCAGACGAGTGTTAGACCCCCCGGCCATGATGATGTCTACATTGCTAAGCCGTTCTGCCAGAGCTTGCTCAATAGCAATTTGCTGCATGTGAGCCAGCAAAACCACTTTATTGACATCGGGATTAGCCGTTAGCAGCGCATCCACATCCGCTTGGATTTCAGCTGCTAGGGCATCCAACTGCTCTGGAGTGGGGTCACCAGCAAAGGGTTGAGGATTAACAGTTACCGTGCCAGGGCTAGAAATATTAACGATGGTTGGGGTGGTAGCACCCACAACCCCAATCTTTTCACCATTGATTTCGATGACAGTACTGCCAGCAATACTGTTGGCTTGAGGCGCTTGAGCATCTGGCACGACCAGTCCAGCCAGGTTGGAGTCGGTGCTGAAATCCAGGTTGCCGCTTAAGTAAGGGAACTGAGCGCCCAGGAAAGATTCATTCAGCGGAGTGGCGGGGTTGTCGACACCACCTCCGACAAGAACCTTAATTAAGGAAGTTGTTTTATCAAATTCGTGGTTTCCAAAGGCAATAGCTTGAAAACCTAGCTCGTTTTGAATAAGAATGTCTGCGCGTCCAGCACCACCATAAGCTTCGATCGAAGCATCCAAAAATACGCCAGGAATGTAGGCATCCCCAGAGGACAAAATTAGAGTATTGGCAAAGCCAGCCACCCCATCACCGTCAATATCTTGATTTTTTAGGGCATTCAATACCGCTGAAAAGCGAGGAGCATCATCAAGGGCGGGAATGGCAGCCTCTTGGTCAGCAGCGTGAAGGAGTTGGAGCTTGAAGTCAGCCATGGATAACACTCGGGGGATTACGGCATGTAGCCATTGCTACGGAGTCATCTTCGGCCATTACTCACGGCAGCACTTAATGGCGGGGCTAACTGGCCGCTAAGCTTTGATTAAAAATTGCTTAATTGGCAGGTTCAGCAATCGGCCTGACCTGAATTTCCATGAGGAAGCCGCCCCTGGAGATGAAAAGTTAATGACTCGGGTCTAAGGCTAAAGCCAGGTATCAGACCACGCTTTAGAATGGGCTTTAACCGGGATACCCGGTCACGCTAATGCCCTAGCGGCACCCAACACTCTAGAGAAATTTCCTATGACAACTGATCTAAAAACAATTTTGGTTACGGGGGGGGCTGGCTATATTGGCAGCCATGCCGTCATGGCGCTGCAGCAGGCTGGCTACAGAGTGCTGATTTTAGACAACTTGGTCTATGGCCATCGCGACCTCGTGGAGACAGCTTTAAAGGCCGAGCTGATTGTTGGGAGCACTCTAGACAAGGCGCTGCTCAAGGATGTCTTTAACCGCTATGACATCAGTGCAGTTATGCATTTCTCGGCCTATGCCTATGTCGGCGAGTCGGTTAGTGACCCCAGCAAATACTACGAAAACAATGTAGTAGGCACCCTATCGCTGCTCGATGCCATGGTGGCGGCGGGCATCAAAACATTTGTATTCTCGTCCACCTGTGCTACCTACGGTGTCCCCCAGGAGATGCCCATCACCGAGACTCACCCTCAGAATCCCATCAATCCCTACGGCATGACTAAGCTGATGGTGGAGCGGATCTTGACCGACTACGACAAGGCCTACGATTTCAAGTCAGTGCGGTTTCGCTACTTCAATGCTGCCGGTGCCCACCCCAACGGCCTGCTGGGCGAAGACCACAATCCTGAAACCCACCTGATTCCCCTAGTGCTGCAAACAGCCTTGGGCAAGCGACCGTCAATCAGCATTTTCGGCACCGACTACCCTACTCCCGATGGCACTTGCGTGCGTGATTATATCCACGTCTGTGATCTGGCCGATGCCCACATCCTGGGGTTGGAGTATCTGCTGAAGGGTGGTGAAAGCGCCGTCTTTAACCTCGGTAACGGCAGCGGTTTCTCAGTGCGAGAGGTGATCAACGCTGCAGAGCGGATCACCAGTAAATCCATCCCGGTGGTGGAGGTGGAACGTCGCCCGGGCGATCCACCGGCGCTGGTGGGCAGTAGCGATCGCGCCCGCACTATCCTAGGCTGGAACCCCCAGTACGCCGATATCGACACAATCCTTACCCATGCTTGGGCCTGGCACCAAAAACGCCACGGCTAAGGAATTTCTGCCCCGGTGGCCGCCAGAGGCGAAAGCTACCAGACGCACAAAAAAGCCCCTCACATTGTGAGGGGCCTAGAATCGTGAATGTAGGTTTTACCGACTTAGTTGAGGGAGTTAGCCCCAGCAACTACTTCCAGAATTTCCTGGGTAATGGCGGCCTGACGGGCCTTGTTATAGGTCAGGTTGAGAGTCTTAGCCAACTCCTTGGCGTTGTCGCTGGCGTTGTTCATAGCGGTCATACGGGCCGCCAGTTCGCTAGCGGCAGACTCTTGCAGCGCTCGCAGAATCTGGTTGTTCAAGTACAGCGGCAGCAGTGCATCTAAAATTTGCACCGGATCTTGCTCGAAGATCATGTCCTGGGGAAACTCTGCTGGAGCTGGCCCCGCCATCTTCTCCCGCTCTACCTGGAGGGCGCCGCCTTTGGTGGTGAGCCGGAAGATTTCGTCGTCAGGCACCTCCAGACCCTGGGGGTCTAGGGGTAGCAAGGTTTGAATCACCGGGCGAGAGCTAACCAGCGACACAAAGCGGGTGTAGACCAGCTCAACGCGATCGACTTCATCGGAGAGGAACAGCGCCAGCAGCTCGTCGGCGATGGTCGCGGCTTCAGACGCGATAGGAATTTGCTCTAGCCCAGTGAAGCTAGCTTCAATAGGCTGGTCGCGGCGCTTAAAGTACTGGCTGGCCTTGCGCCCCACCAAAATAAAGCGGTAGTTCAAGCCCTCAGCGGCCAGTTCTTGGGCTCGAATCTCAGCCTTGCGAATAACGTTGGTGTTGTAGCCGCCGCAGAGGCCGCGATCGCCGGAGATCACCAGCAACGCCACAGTCTTTACCTCACGCTGCTTGAGCAGCGGCAGGTCGGTCTCTTCGAATCTGAGGCGGCTTTGCAGGCCGTAGAGCACCTGAGCCAGGCGATCGGCGAAGGGGCGGGTAGCAATCACCTGCTCTTGGGCACGGCGCACCTTAGCCGCCGCCACTAGGCGCATGGCCTCGGTAATCTTACGGGTATTTTTTACAGACTTAATGCGGTCTCGAATCGCTTTTAAGTTAGGCATAGTGGATCCCTAAGGGGTCGTCGAAAACCGGGGCATTGGCTTATGCAATACCCCGGCTAGAACAGGAGGTTAGACTGCCGCCAAGAAGGCCTGCTTGGTTTCAGCGATCGCTTCTTTTAGCAGGGTTTCGCTTTCATCGCCGAGCTTCTTCTCGCTGCGAATCAGCTCCGCAAACCTGGGCTTGTTGTTGCGGATGTAGTCGCGCAACGCCTTCGAGAAAGCCACTATCTGATCCACGGGCACCTCATCCATGAAGCCGTTAATACCGGCATAGATGATGGCCACTTGCTCTTCCACCGGCAGAGGAGAGTACTGGGGCTGCTTCAACAGTTCCCGCAGTCGCTGACCGCGTGCCAGCTGCTTCTGGGTGGCGGCATCTAGGTCAGAGGCAAACTGAGAGAAGGCCTGGAGTTCGTCGAACTGCGCTAGCTCCAGCTTCACCTTACCGGCCACCTGCTTCATCGCCTTAATTTGGGCCGCAGACCCGACTCGAGACACCGAAATGCCGGCGTTGATGGCGGGGCGTAGACCCGAGTTGAACAGGTCAGAGGACAGGAAGATTTGACCATCGGTGATCGAAATCACGTTGGTGGGAATGTAGGCCGACACGTCGCCCGCCTGGGTCTCAATCACGGGTAGGGCGGTCATGCTGCCCTCGCCTAGCTCGGGGCTAAGCTTAGCAGCCCGCTCTAGCAGGCGAGAGTGCAGGTAGAACACGTCGCCAGGGTAAGCTTCACGACCGGGCGGACGACGCAGCAGCAGCGACATTTGGCGGTAGGCCTGGGCCTGCTTGGTGAGGTCGTCGTAGATGATCAGAGTCGCTTTGCCCTTGTACATGAAGTACTCAGCTAGACTAGCGCCCGTGTAGGGAGCCAGATACTGAAGCGGGGCGGGGTCGTTGGCGCTGGCGGTGACCACAATGGTGTAGTCAAGGGCACCGCGATCGCGCAGCACATCCACAATCTGAGCCACAGAAGAGGCTTTCTGACCGATCGCCACGTAAACGCAGACCACGTCCTCAGACTTCTGGTTGAGGATGGTGTCAATGGCGATCGCAGTCTTGCCGGTCTGACGGTCACCGATGATCAGCTCACGCTGACCCCGACCGATGGGAATCATGGCGTCGATGGCGGTAATGCCGGTTTGCATCGGCTCGTACACCGACTTCCGGGCAATGATACCGGGGGCTGGAGACTCAATCAAGCGGGTTTCAGTGGTCTGGACATCGCCCTTGCCGTCGATGGGGCGACCCAAAGCATCAACCACGCGGCCCAGCATGGCATCACCGACGGGAACCGACGCAATTTTGCCAGTTGCGGTAACAGCACTACCCTCGCGGATATTGATGCCATCGCCCATCAGCACCGCACCCACGTTGTCTTCTTCTAGGTTGAGGGCGATACCTACGGTGCCGTCTTCAAACTCCAGCAGCTCGCCAGACATGGCGCTTTCGAGGCCGTAGATGCGGGCGATACCGTCGCCTACCTGCAGCACTGTACCCACATTGGAGATTTTGACCTCCTGGTTGTACTGCTCGATCTGCTGCTTAATAATGCTGCTAATTTCGTCAGGTCTGATACTAACCATAGGACTTGCTCTGGATAAACCTACATAAACACGAGACGTCAGAGAAACTGCCCAATCAAGGGGGCAGGCTGTTGCTAGGCGGTTGTCGCTAGCTGCATGCCAATGCGGCGTAGCTGGCCCCGCAGGCTAGCGTCAATCACCTGAGAGCCGACCTTAATGATCAATCCGCCAATCAGAGAGGGATCAACGGTAATCGATAGCTCCACACTGTTGGCATCGGTCATGGCCTTGACGCGATCGCGAATGGCATTCTGCTGATCGTCAGATAGCTCGACCGCCGCCGTAACATCGGCCAAAACCGTGTTGTTTAGCTCCCGCAGCAGGGTTTGGTACTGCTGAAGAATGGGCTTTAAGAACGCTACTCGGCTGCGGTCAACCAGCAGCAGCAAAAAACTCAGCAAAAAACCGCTCACTTTGCCTTCCGAAATCTGGCGCAGTACGCCCTTTTTAGCGTCGGCAGACATCAATGGGCTCATTAAAAAGCCGGTTAGCTCTTTGGAACTGTCCAGCACCTCTAGTAGGTCAGCCACCTCGACACCCACCTGGTCAACAGCGTTGTTGTCGGCGGCGACCGACATCAGTGCCTTGGCATAGGGGGCCGCAATTTCAGAATTTAGCGTTGTGTCGTTCATAGCTATTCTCCTTGGAGCAGGGCAATGCTGGATTCAACCAGACGCCGCTGCAAGTCGTCATTTAACCGACCGGGTAGAGCGGCTTCACTGCGCTCAATGGCCAAAGCGGCAATCCGCTGCTGTAGCTCTCGCATCACCCGCGCCTCTTGGGAGGTTAGATCCTGAGCGGCGCTGGCTCGCATCCGTTCTACATCAGTCTGAGACTGAGCCAAAATGGCCTCGCGAGTTCGCTCTGCCGTGGTTTGAGCATCGATCAAAATTTTCTTGGCTTCTGCCTGAGCCTGAGCCAACTTTTGCTGCTGCTCGGCCAGAGCGGCAGCAGCCTCTTTCTTGCGCTGCTCGGCCTCTGCGATCGCCGTTTGAATGGCCGATTGGCGAGTCGATAGGGTCTTCCCTAAAAACTTGCCGCCAAAGTAATACAGCACACCAATAATAATGACCAGATTAATCAGGTTGGTTTCTAGGATGTTGAAATCCACACCAAACCCACCTTCTTCCGCCGCTAGCAACCAACCAATAGTCATATCCCTACTTTCCGTCAACGACGCGGGCAACTCTAGGGGCCAAATCACCCCGTCATCACCAATAGCCTAGGCCGCTAAAGACCCCAGCAGCTTGTCCAAAATCTGTTGGCTCAGACCATCTACCTGCTGCTCCAGGGTGGCAAACGCCTGATTCTTTTGCTCATCTAGCTCCTGCTGCACCTGCTCGCGCTGGGCTTGGGCTTCCTGCTGAGCAGCAGCAACGGTCTGAGCGGCAATCTTTTGCGCTTCTTCCTGAGCTTCGGCAATTACCGTTTGGGCCTGACGGCGGGTTTCGGCCAGCTCTTGCTGATACTGTTTGGCAATTTGCTCGGCCTTGGCCAAACGCTCTGCCGCATCAACCTGGTTGGAACTAATGTAACCGTCGCGCTCGTCTAAGACTTTGCCCAAGGGTTTATAAAACAACACGTTGAGCGCCACTGCCAGCAGCACAAACTGCATGGCCATCAGCGGCAGGGTGGCATCTAGGTCAAAAAGACCGCCGCCTTCTTCAACTGCCTCAGCGGTTTCAACCGCCAGTAACCAAACAAAATTCATCATTGGGGGTATGCCCTTTCACTCGGCCCAGGGCCAGCACTACAAGGTGACATCGCGAATGTGAGTTCGACAGCTAGGGAAAGGGACTGAACCTCTCCCTAGCCAAGCGATTTTGATCTACGCGAAGGGGTTGGCGAACAGCAGCACCAGAGCTACCACCAGACCGTAGATGGTCAGTGCTTCCATGAAAGCCAAGCTCAGCAGCAGAGTGCCGCGAATTTTGCCTTCAGCCTCGGGTTGGCGAGCAATACCTTCTACCGCTTGACCGGCTGCATTACCTTGACCAATACCAGGGCCGATAGCTGCCAAACCAACGGCTAGAGCAGCTGCAATTACGGAAGCGGCAGCGATAATAGGATCCATGTCATTACCTCGATTTGGACATCAATAACAAGTTAATCAGGCGTAGACAACGCGCGATTGGCGTTTCTTAAATTGCGGCCCTAGGACCACGTCGGCTGGCAGCACCTGCCCTACCAGCCAGTATCAAACTGAATGCCCCCAAGAGGAAATCACCGGGGGTCATCCATGCTCTTCACCACCATGCCCCTCGATCGCCTCGCCGATGTAGGCCGCTGCTAGGGTTGCAAAGATCAGCGCCTGAATGGCACTGGTGAACAAACCCAAGACCATTACTGGTAGTGGCACGAAGAGAGGCACCAGCAAGACCAGCACAGCGACCACCAGCTCGTCAGCCAAGATGTTTCCAAACAGACGGAAACTTAGGGAGAGGGGCTTGGTGAAATCTTCCAAAATGTTGATGGGCAGCAGAATAGGAGTGGGTTCGATGTACTTAGCAAAGTACCCCAGCCCACGATTGCTAAACCCGGCATAAAAATAAGCTAAAGACGTCAACAGCGCCAGGGCTACGGTGGTGTTGATGTCGTTAGTTGGAGCGGCCAACTCACCCGACGGCAGATGAATCAGCTTCCAGGGAATCAGCGCCCCGGACCAGTTGGAGACAAAGATAAACAGGAACAGAGTGCCTACAAAAGGAACCCAGGGCCGGTACTCTTTTTCGCCAATCTGGTTTTTGGCTAGGTCGCGGATAAACTCTAGGGCGTACTCCATGAAGTTCTGGAGGCCAGAAGGTACCCGCTGAATGTTGCGGGTGGCCAAAAATGAAACCAACAGCAGAGTGCCAATCACAAACCAGGAGGTCAAAAAGACCTGGCCGTGGAGTTTTAGGCCACCGAGCTGCCAGTACAAATGCTGGCCAACCTCTAGCTTTGCCAGGACTAAGGGATGAATCATTAGCATATTGAGCGCCATCTCTTAAATCGATTTCTCCTTAAGACCTGCCAGGAAAAAGCATGCTATGCTTGGGAACCACCGATCTAGGTTAGCCAGATGCCTGGGAAGACCCCGATGGTGATTTTGGCAGCACCGCAGTCCAGAGGGTGTAAGCGATTAACGCCCCCTTGTAGGTCAAAAACCCTAGAAAAACGGGTACGACCTGAAGCTGCTGCCACTCAGTAGCCACTAAGACCAAACCAACCACTAGGGCCAGTCGGCCGCTGCCTAGCCTTGAGCTTCCGCGCCCAATGTTGGCCACGCTTTTTGCCAACATCCTCAAGTAAACCACACCGCCGCACGCTCCTATTAAATAATTCAGAGCAATTGGCAGAGAGTAGGCTAACCAGACGCTGAAAAAGATTACACCAGTGAATGCTAGCGTGGTCAACAGCAGATTTTGCTGTAGCTGGTAGTACTCTTCCATGGCCGTCGTCGAGGCCGGAGGGAGGGTTTGACCTTCGGCATGACCGGGGTCTACCTCTGTCTCAAGCTGATCGACAGAGTCAGTGGGTTCGGAGGGCAATGGGGCCACGAAAGCGCCTAATCCTTAGCCGTTAAAGGGTTTCGCCTGTTTGTACAGGCCGTAGATGATCATATCACGGCAATAATACTTAATAGATGCTTCTCAAAAGTAAATCCACTTTCCTCGGCCTATCTTGATCAATCCCGCCGGGGTGGTTCTAGCAAAATGAGCTGCCGCTGCTGCATTTGCCGCACCGTCTCAAGGCTTCCCCCGTTTTGGGAGAGAAGATCGGCGACGCTGGCCTGGGGCTGAGCGGCAGCAGGGCCATTGTGGCGATCGCAGGCCTGTAAAAACTCAAATTCTGTCTGATCTAAGGAGATGATCTGATAGTTGTGGTCAAAGATGCTCTGGCTAGGCCAACCCTCCATGCAGGGGTTGCGGGTGGGAATGGCGGACAACAGCACGGTATCTTGATCCCAGCTAAATAGGGGATAGGGGGGACGGGCCAGGAACCATTCGAAGTGGGTGATCTCAGGATCCAGTAGTTCTACTAGGCGATACTGGTCTTTCTCGGGGAGCTGCCTGGCGCGATCGAGCAGCGCTGGATCGGAGGCCAGGAGGCGATCGAGCTGCCACACCTGAGGGTTGGAAAAGCCGATAAATTCTAGTCCTGAGGCGTCGATTAGCTCAAATAGGGTGTCTAAGGTGTAGTCAACTTCCTGCGGGTGGACATACATGTCGGCGAAGCATTCGTCTCGGTGGTTTTCCATGGCCCAGCGATCGCGCTCTCGTTGCTTGAGCCGATTGCCCTCGGGCAGGCTAGCGAAAATCTGCCGCCCCACCTGTACACCGTCGCGATAGTCACCGCGCTGGCTGTCCTGGACAAGGGCGATCGCCCGCTGCATCAGCGAGATTTCCCAGCGACCAATGGCGGCGTATACAAATAGATGAATAAAGCCACCGGGAGCCAGCTTGGTGGCGAGCGCCTGGAGGCCTTTTAAGGGGTCGGGCATGTGGTGGATGACGCCAACGCAGTTGATCCAGTCGAACTCGCCTTCGATTTGGTCGACGTCGTAGATGCTGAGTTGACGGAATTGGACGTTGGTAGCGCCTGAGGATTGGCACCGCTGGGTGGCTGTGGCGATCGCCCGCTCACTCAGATCAATGCCCAGCACCTCAGCTTCCGGGTTCAGGTGGCTAATATATTCAGTACTCACCCCAGTACCGCACCCTGCATCCAGTACCCGCACCTGATTGCTGTTTGGGGCTGCCCCCGTGCAAAAGCTATGCACGGTTGGCCAGTACCAGCGCCAGTTGTACCCCGGTGGGGCTTCATCCAAAATCGGCTCTGGAGGAAAAGGGTAGGTGTTGTATAGGCTGGCCACTGCATCGCTGACCGCCTGGCTTTTTGTCGAGTCGTCCATAGCTAATCTGTCAGTTCAATTCACGTAGTTTGGTCAAACGTTAGAAAATCGCTGCCCTGCGATAGGGTCTAGGGCAGAATCGCGGGCGATCGTTACAGTCGGTCAGCAAAGCAAGTCCTCTTCAGAAGCGACTTTAGAGCCTCAGCCGCCTCAGCTTTATCACGAAACGTTACAAAACTTATCCGCCTTCTCAGGGGTGTAGTGGCCATCCTCTATGATGGCCAAAGGCATTTGCCCGGTTGGATGTTACACACTTTTTAATAATCTGTGTTGCTGTACTGAAACGGTTTAATCTGATTCCAGGTTCAGCGAATAGCCCGCCCTCCATAGATACCGCATTCGGTGCCCTGCTTGAATGCGTGGCAGGTGAGGTTAACAACGCTTTACCTTCGAATGGGTTCAGTGATTTTGCGCTGGTTCAGGGAGCGTTCCTGAGCGTTGCCGAGTCCTACGCCCTCCAACCCGATTGATAGATTTTTTTGATGCCGTCATTGTCCGCATAGGGAGCCTTTGAAAACGCATGAGTGTTAAAGCAAGTGGTGGAAGTGCACCAGCGCGGCCCCAGCTCTACCAAACTCTGCCGGTGGCCACGATTTCCCAGGCCGAGCAGCAAGACCGCTATATGGGCCGGGGAGAGCTAGATGAGCTATCGGGCTTTTTTAGTTCGGGTCTCAAGCGGGTTCAGATTGCCGAAACCTTGACCCGTTACTCCGAATTGATTGTCTCCCAGGCGGCCAACCGCATCTTTACCGGAGGGTCTCCTCTGGCCTACCTGGAGCGAGTTGATAGCGAATCGCCCGTTGAAAAAACTCGGGCTGGCACCGTTTTAGACGAAACAGAGGCTTCCCGGCTGGGCACCTCAACCTTTATCGAGAGCAGCGGCGGTGGGCTGTTCCAAAACCTGTTTAGTTCTACCCCCACTGGGCCTGTGCCCGCTGGGTTTCGCCCCATCAGCGTGTCTCGCTATGGCCCCAGCAACATGCAGAAGTCTCTGCGCGACATGAGCTGGTTCCTGCGCTACGTAACCTATGCCATTGTGGCGGGCGATCCCAACATCATCGCGGTCAACGTACGCGGTCTCCGCGAAATTATTGAGAATGCCTGTTCTTCGGCGGCAACAATTGTCGCCATTCAAACGATGAAGGCCGGGTCTCTGCGATACTTGAATGGCGATCCTGAAGCTCAAGCCATTGTCGATCAGTACTTTGGGGTGCTGCTGAGCGAGTTTAGGGCACCTACCCCGTCAAATAAGGTGCGACAGCGTCCTTCTAACGATCTGCAAGGCCTGCAGCTCCCTCAGATTTATTTCAATGCTGCTGAGCGTCGGCCTAAGTACGCGATGAAGCCGGGCCTGTCGGCGGTCGAGAAAAATGATGTGGTGAAGGCCGCCTACCGTCAGGTTTTTGAACGCGATATCACCCGTGCTTACTCGCTGTCGGTCTCTGATCTGGAGTCGAAGGTAAAGAACGGCGAAATCTCCATGAAGGAGTTCGTGCGTCGCCTGGCCAAGTCTCCGCTGTACCGTAAGAACTTCTTTACCCCTTACATCAACAGCCGTGCTCTGGAACTGGCTTTCCGCCACATTCTCGGTCGGGCACCCAGCTCTCGCGAAGAGGTACGCGACTACTTCTCCATTGTGTCTAGCGGTGGTCTGGCAGCTCTAATTGACGCCCTGGTGGACTCTAAAGAGTACTCCGACTACTTTGGTGAGGAAACCGTCCCCTACCTGCGCGGTTTGGGCCAAGAAGCTCAGGAATGCCGCAACTGGGGGCCTCAGTTTGAGCTGTTTAACTACAGCGCTCCCTTCCGCAAGAAGCCGCAGTTCATTACGCTGTTTGCGGCCTACGAGCAGCCCTTGCCCGATCAGCACCCCTACGGTTCTGGCAATGATCCGCTGGAGATTCAGTTTGGGGCGATCTTCCCGAAAGAGACCCGCAACGTTAGCGCGACTCCGGCGTTCTTTAACAAAGACACCCGCCGCATTTTGATCCACCGTGGCCCAGGTATCAACAATCAGTTGAGCAATCCTGCGGCTCGGCCTGAAAACCCTGGTTCTCTCGGGGCCAAGGTATTCAAGCTGGATCAAATCCCCAGAACCGGGAACACCCAGGCTAGCGTTCGTTATTCCGAGAGTTCGACCCAAACGGTGATTAGCGCCGCTTACCGTCAGGTGTTTGGTCGCGAAGTGTACTCAGGGCAGCGCTCCAACGTAGCCGAAATCAAGCTGGAAAACGGCGAGATTACAATGAAGGAGTTCATTCGGGCGATCGCCAAGTCTGAGGCTTTCCGCAAGACCTATTGGTCATCGCTGTACGTGATGAAGGCGGTGGAGTACATTCACCGTCGCTTGCTGGGTCGCCCCACCTATGGCCGTAAGGAAACCAACGCCTACTTCGACATCTGTGCCAAGAAGGGCTTCTATGCTCTGGTTGACTCGATTATCGAAAGCCAAGAATACGCCGAAGCTTTTGGCGAAGATACTGTGCCCTACGAGCGCTACCTGACGCCCAAGGGTTTGGCTCTGCGCAGCATGCGGGCTGGATCTCTGGCTGAGAAAGGCATGGTGCCCGTGGCCGATACCAGCATTCCCCGCTTTGTGGAACTGGGTACCGTCACCGAGGATCGTGCTATCCCTGAGGTGCAGCGCCGTCTAAACCAGGGTGTGAACCGCCAGCGTCAGCAGACCAAGGTGTTCAAACTCACCTCTCTGGCCGACAAGCCCAACCTCAAGCTGGTTACCGCCGCTGCCTACCGGCAGATCTTTGAGCGAGACATTGCTCCTTACATTGTTAAGAGCGAGTTCACCGCCCTAGAGAGCAAGCTGGGCAACGGCGAGATCAATATGAAGGAGTTCATTGAGGGGTTAGGCACCTCAACTCTATACGTCAAAGAGTTTTACGCGCCCTACCCTAATACCCAAGTGATTGAGTTTGGTACCAAACACTTCTTGGGTCGTGCTCCGCAGGATCAGGCAGAAATTCGCAAGTACAACCAGGTGTTGGCTAGCGAGGGCATTCGTGGGTTTATTCGCTCGATGCTTAACACCCCTGAGTATGCCGAAAGCTTTGGGGAAGATACCGTGCCCTATCGCCGCTATCCCACTTTGCCTGCGGCCAACTTCCCCAATACGGAGAAGCTGTACAACCGACTCACTAAGCAAAATCGCGATCTGATCGTGCCTAGCTTTGTCAGTGCCAAAAGCACTGTCAATGTGGCCGATATGCCTTTGATGGCTGATGCGGTAGCTTCTCAGGCGGCGGCGGCGGCGGAACTGGCCGCAACGGTAGGTCGTTCCTCCGTAGAGGCTGACGTAGTTGCCATCGCCCCGACGACGCGGCTCTATCGTCTACAGCCGGGGGCTAGCTCTGAGCAGGTCGACCAGGTGCTCACCGCTGTTTACCGTCAGGTGATGGTGCTACCTGAGGGAGAGATCCCAGCTGATTGGCGATTGGCTGAGGCTGAGGCGTTGGTGCAGGGCGATCGCATTACCCTGCGAGAGTTCATTCGCCAGCTAATTCAGACTCCTGCCTATCAATCCCGGTTCGTCGCTGTATACCCAGCACCCAAGCTCGTAGCCATTATGGGCCGCCAGTTGCTGGGGCGGAACTTAGAGGATGTCGGCGAGTACGGTGCTATTGCAGCCCAACAGGGCGCTATGGCTGTCGCCGAAGCTATGCTCGGCTCGGCTGAGTACCTGCGCTACTTTGGCGAGCAGGGTGTACCCTACCGTCGCGTTTAGACCGCGATCGACAGATGGGGGTGGTCTAAATCACCCCCGTCTGTCGACCCAACAACGTGATAACTACCAATTCTTTTGGCAAAGACATTGTCTTGCCAGTAACCCTGATTAACTCTGTTGCGAAATATTAAAACCGGCTGCTAAATTGCACCCGGTTCATAGTTTTTTGGGGATTTAGGGTTTTTCCTAAGCCTCTACAGTGGCTTGACCGTCTGGTTTTGAAGAAACTGAGGGAAACTGTTACAAAATATTTCGCCGCTTTGAAGAAGGCTTACGCAATACCGGACAATTAATCGGGAAGGCCGCCAGGACTGAGGTTCTTTAATAGAGTTAGCTCTGGCTCCGCACCCTTAAATGCCAGTTTCATACATCTGGTCATACTTTTCGGAGGAATCCATCAATGAGTATTGTCACGAAGTCAATCGTGAATGCCGATGCTGAGGCTCGTTACCTCAGCCCCGGTGAGCTGGATCGCATCAAGGGCTTTGTCACCTCTGGTGAGCGTCGCCTGCGGATTGCTCAGGTGCTAACTGAGTCCCGCGAGCGCATCGTTAAGGAGGCTGGCAATCAGCTGTTCCAAAAGCGCCCTGACATTGTTTCTCCCGGTGGCAATGCCTACGGCGAAGAGATGACCGCTACCTGCCTACGCGACATGGACTACTACCTGCGTCTCATCACCTACGGCGTGGTCGCTGGTGACGTTACCCCCATCGAAGAAATCGGTCTGGTGGGCGTGCGTGAAATGTACAACTCCCTAGGCACCCCTATCCCCGCTGTGGCTGAGTCTGTGCGCTCCATGAAGGGCGTCGCAACCGGGCTGCTATCCAGCGAAGATGCTGCTGAAGCCGCATCCTACTTCGACTATGTTGTCGGCGCTATGCAGTAGTCGCAGCTGCGCTACTCCGTCGATTCGTTGTTGAGATTACGTCAGTTCTAAGGAAGCTTCACCAATGCAAGACGCAATTACCTCTGTTATCAATTCCTCCGACGTGCAGGGCAAGTACCTGGACGGTTCCGCCCTCGACAAGCTAAAAGCTTACTTCCAAACCGGTGAGCTGCGCGTTCGTGCCGCCAGCACCATCAGCGCCAACGCTGCTGAAATCGTGAAAGAAGCCGTGGCCAAGTCTCTGCTGTACTCCGATATCACCCGTCCCGGCGGCAACATGTACACCACCCGTCGCTATGCAGCCTGCATCCGCGACCTTGACTACTACCTGCGCTACGCCACCTACGCCATGCTGGCTGGGGATCCTTCCATCCTGGATGAGCGTGTGCTCAATGGCCTCAAGGAGACCTACAACTCCCTGGGTGTACCCATCGGCGCTACCGTCAACTCCATCCAAGCCATGAAAGAAGTGACCGCTAGCCTAGTGGGTGCTGATGCTGGCAAGGAAATGGGCGTTTACTTCGACTACATCTCCTCTGGCTTGAGCTAGTCCAGGCTCATCCATTGCGCTTTGGCCGCAGGCCAGAGCGAACCTAGGCCAGAGTCAGGGGCGAGTGTTGAGGACACTAGGTTGTGCTGTATTGTCTTCCTGCTGTCCATAGCATTGGCTTTCGACTCTGGCTTTTCAGTGTTCATACCAAGTCCAGTTTGAGATCTGTGTTTTCCTGACGGTAAAACTTCATTTTTGGACTTGGCTTTGGTTTACATCTGTCCAGTGATTAGCAGGAGAGTTTTCGGCCATGCGCATGTTTAAGATCACCGCTTGCGTTCCTAGTCAAACCAGGATTCGTACCCAGCGGGAGCTGCAAAATACGTTCTTTACCAAGCTGGTGCCCTACGAGAACTGGTTTAAAGAGCAGCAGCGGATTCAAAAAATGGGCGGCAAAATCGTTAAGGTTGAGCTGGCTACAGGTCGACAGGGTGCTAATACCGGTTTGCTTTAACGCGCCTACTTCAGCAAAGCGTCTGATAAAAAATTTTACTGCTTTTTTTCATGCTGCGATACGTGCAGGGTCGGCCTAAGGTCAGCCCTGCCGTTGTGTTTTTAGGGATAATGTCCACATTTTTGGAATATGCTCTATAGGCGTGAAAATATACTCAGAATCTTGAGCGGCTTTCGACCCCCTCAGCTATACTAAGCCCTTGAAAGATTTGGCCCTTAGGCGCGTGGGGTAATTAGGGTGAACATTGCTCGATTGGTTCCATGGATTGACCCCACGGTGAGCCAGTGGTCAGCGGAAGCGCGCTGGTTGCGCTGGTTGACCTTTGTCTGGCTGGGCGGCGGTCTGCTGGTATTGTTTTCGGCTTCCTATGCAGTGTCTGTGGCTGAGCATGGCTATGGGTTGCATTACGTGATGGTGCAGCTGCTGTGGGTTGCAATTGGTTTGGTGATTTTTAACCGCATTGTTCACACCTCGTTGGATCGGCTCATTCAGGGGTCGGGTATTGTGCTGCTGGTGCTGGTCGGGTTGGTGGGCCTAACGCTGGTGCCTTCCTTGGGGGTAACGGTAAATGGGGCTACTCGCTGGCTGCCTCTGGGGCCGTTTATGATTCAGCCTTCGGAGTTGCTCAAGCCTTGCCTGGTGCTACAGGGGGCGCGGCTGTTTGGGCGGTGGCCACAGCTCACTTGGCAAACACGATTGACCTGGTTGGGTATTTTTGTCGCTATTTTAGGGCTGATTTTGTTGCAGCCTAACTTGAGCACAGCGGCTATTTGCGGCTTAACGCTTTGGCTGATTGCTCTCGCGGCGGGGCTGCCCTACCTGTATCTGCTGCTGACGGCGGGAGGGGGGCTGCTAACTGCGACGGTAAGTGTCAGCCTCAAGACTTATCAGCGCCAGCGAATAGTCTCGTTTTTGGATCCCTGGGCTGATCCGGGCAATCAGGGGTATCAGCTAGTGCAGAGCCTATTAGCTGTCGGCTCTGGTGGGTTTTGGGGCCAGGGTTTTGGGCTGTCTCAGCAAAAGCTGTACTCGTTACCTATTCAATACACTGACTTTATTTTTTCGGTATTTGCTGAGGAGTTTGGTTTTGTGGGTTGCTTAGTGTTGCTGACGGTTTTAGGCGTTTACGCTTCTTTAGCTCTGTTGGTAGCGCTCCGTCTCAAGCAACCCCTGCACCGTCTGGTTGCGGTGGGGGCGATGGTGCTGCTAGTGGGGCAAGCGCTGCTGAATATGGGCGTGGCTACAGGGATCTTGCCGACGACAGGATTGCCCTTTCCGCTGCTGAGCTACGGCGGTAGCTCGATGGTGGCTAGCTTGGCAACGGCGGCACTGCTGGTGCGGGCGGCGCGGGAGATCAATTTGGATGCGCCGGTACCTTTGCGGCGACGATGGTCTAAGGCGGGCCGTCAGGAGCCTCTGCCCCTGTGAGTGTTTGATGGCGGCAGTATGCTTTTACTTGACCCAAAAATCTGAGAGCGGGTTGCAGGATTGTTACAATAGTGAGTGCCTTTGCGTCTCGCTACCTCGCTGATGTTTGAGAGCCTGCAAATTTATTTATACGAGATTGCCCAGTGGGCCAATCAACTGGTGAGTGATCAACTTACTCAGGTGTCTTGGGTGAGCATATCAGTGGTAGGGCTAGCGGGGCTTTTAACAAGCCTCTCTCCTTGTCTGCTGTCGATGCTGCCAATTATGGTGGGCTATATGGGCGGTTACGAAGAAGGTAATCGGGGTGGTGCGATCGCGCGATCGCTCTCTTTTGCCCTGGGCCTAGCCACCACCCTGGCTCTGTTGGGTCTGATCGCTGGGCTCTTTGGCTATGTCTATGGTCAGGTGGCTTGGGGGCTACCGATTGTAGTGAGCCTGGTGGCGATCGTGATGGGGCTAAACCTGTTGGGAGTCATTCCCTTGGCTTTGCCCGCTGGGGTTGGCCCTACCTTTGAAAACTTAAACTTACCGCCCTGGCTGCGGGCCTATGCTTTGGGGCTGACCTTTGGCATTGTGGCGTCGCCCTGTAGCACCCCAGTGCTGGCTACCCTCCTAGCCTGGATCTCAACGACGAAAGATCCGGTGCTGGGCAGTGCCCTGCTGCTGGCCTACGCCGTGGGCTATGTAACACCGCTGGTGCTGGCGGGCACTTTCACCGCTTCTCTGAAGCGACTGCTGGATTTGCGTCAGTGGTCGAGCTGGGTAACACCGGCAAGCGGTGCTCTGCTACTGGGGTTTGGGGTGTTTTCGCTGCTGTCTCGGCTGCTGCCGACCAGCCTAGTGTAATTGTATGGAAACTACGTCATCCGCTGAGGGATACTATGGCCCCGTCTGAAGCTCCCCAACCGACCGTCTGGGACGGGGTGCGCGACTACTTTAGACAAGATCTGCTGCCGCTGCTGGCTGATCTGCGGTTGGCAATTGTGCTGCTGCTGGCGATCGCGGCTTTTAGCATCAGCGGTACGGTCATTGAGCAGGGCCAAACCCTGGAATTTTACCAGACCAACTATCCCCAAGATCCGGCTCTGTTTGGGTTCTTGAACTGGAAGGTCATTCTCACCCTGGGATTAGATCACGTCTACCGCACCTGGTGGTTTTTGGCGCTGCTGATGGTGTTTGGCGCTAGCCTGACCGCCTGCACCTTTACCCGCCAGTTTCCGGCTCTGGGGGCCGCGCAAAAGTGGAAGTACTATACTCAGCCCCGTCAGTTTCAAAAGCTAGCGCTGAGCGCTGAGCTAGCTGAAACCGACCTCGCCTCCCTGGTAAACAGATTGACCCAAAAGCGCTACCGGGTGTTTCAGGATGGCAATCAGCTCTACGGACGCAAGGGTCTGGTGGGCCGCATTGGCCCCATTGTGGTGCACGCCAGCATGCTGCTGATTTTGGCGGGGGCTATTTTAGGGGCCATGACGGGCTTTTTTGCCCAGGAGATCGTGCCCAGCGGTGAGACCTTTCAAATTCGCAATATTTTTGATGCTGGCCCCTGGGCCGAGGCCCAAATTCCTAAAGACTGGTCGGTGCGGGTGAACCGATTTTGGATTGACTACAGTCCTGAAGGCAATATCGATCAGTTCTATTCCGATCTATCGGTGCTAGATCGGACGGGGGATGAGATCGATCGCAAAACTATCTTTGTAAACCAGCCCCTGCGTCACCAGGGCGTGACTCTCTACCAAGCCGACTGGGGCGTAGCGGCGGTTCAAGTGAAGCTTAACAATAGCCCGGTGCTGCAACTGCCGATGCAGCAGCTTGAGAACGACGGCCCTCGCTTTTGGGGTACCTGGCTACCGACAAAACCCGATATGAGCGAAGGCGTGACCCTGCTGGCCAGCGATCTCCAAGGTTCTGTGCTGATTTACGACAACGCCGGACAGCTAATTTCTACGGTTCGTAAAGGCATGGCGGCGGAAGTAAATGGCGTTAGGCTCTCGCTGGTGGATGTGGTGGGTAGCACGGGCCTGCAAATTAAGGCCGACCCAGGCATTCCTCTGGTTTACGGGGGGTTTGGCCTGCTAATGCTGGGGGTAATGATGAGCTACGTGTCGCACTCTCAGGTGTGGGCGCTGGCGCAGGAGGGCACAGTGTATGTGGGTGGCAGAACGAACCGTGCCCAGGTGGCCTTTGAGCGCGAGTTACTCGCTCTGCTGGAAGCTGTCTCTGCCGATGCTAACGAGGCCGAACTGACTGAAGCTTCAGTTAGCTGATTTTGGGGGAGGTTGGGGTAGACAGCCAAGCATTTGGCTATTGCTGACATGCTGGGGTGCCCAAAACAGCTCGCAGTTTAGCAGATTGCTTGGGGGGTGACACCGCCGAGCCGCCTCAAGTACCCGACAGACCATGACTTGACCTAGCCCTTAAGGTGGGCTACCCAAGTAGTTAAGAATCCCCTGGGCAATGGACTGCCCCATCTGCGCCTGCCAGCGTGGATCGCTAAGTTTGGGGGCATCGATGGCACCCGTCACAAAGCCAATTTCGATCAGGGCCGCAGGCATCGCGGTGCGGCGCAGCACTAAAAACCGTGCCTGACGGACGCCGCGATCGTTCATTGCTATGGTGCTCAGCACCTGGCGCTGGAGAGCGGCTGCCAGCACTTGCCCAGCATCGGAGTAGTAGTAGGTTTCGAGCCCATTCACCTCTGGGCGCTGCATGTTTACCGCGTTGGCATGAATGCTGACAAACACCGTAGCCCGAGCCGTTGTGGCCATATCGGCCCGGGGCTGTAAATCGACGGTCTGATCGCTCTGGCGAGTCATCTGCACGGCAATACCCTGGGCCCGCAGCACGGCTGCTGTGTGCTGGGCCACCGCTAGCACTACCCCTTTTTCTTGCAGGCCGCCAATGCCCACTGCTCCGGGGTCAACGCCGCCGTGGCCCGGGTCGAGCATGACCAGCACCTGACCTTGGGCGGGGCGGGGGGCAGGCGTTGGAGCGGTGACCGGGGCTGGAACTGCCGCTGCGGGCGGGCGAGATTGGGCGATCGGCGGCGGCGTTGCCACCGGGTTGAGCACAGGCAGCACAACTGTAGTGGGTGGGGCCGCAATTTGGCTGGGGGCGACGCCGATGGGGGTAACCCAAATGCCACCGCTGGCTAGGGGAGTGATTCGCCAGTCGGGGCTAAACCCGTCAAGGGTAATGGTGAGGCGAACGGCGGGTGGGGCCGTGGCGAACTGACTGATGTTCCAGTGATGGATGCCGTAGCGTCCCTGGGGCAGTGCTTCGGGGGTGAGTCCAGGGGCAATGGCTGCGTCTAGCAGGTCAATCACAATCTGCCGCGCCTGATTCGCATCGCGGGTTCGGTATACGTGCACTTGAGGGGTGGCTCCAGCAGTGGGAATGAAGAAGCCCTCAGCGGTGGTTTGAACACCGCGCAGTACAGTGGCCGTTGCCCTGACGGCGACGGTGTTGACTTGGTTGCGGCTGATTAGCGGCGGCAGCGGCTCGGCCCCAGCCGCTGTCAGCGGGCGTGGTCTGGCTGCTTTGGAAAAATCTGGCATGGCCAGGCCGCCATCGGGGGCTATTGGCGTCGAACCCGGTAGCTGCACCACCCACTGCTGGCTAGTCAGACCCCACACCTTCACCTGCTTGGGGTCGAGGCTGTAGTTGGGATTGATCTCTAGCACCATGCGGGTGGTTTGGGCATCGGCCTGGGTGACCCGTACCGCCGCCACCGCTCCGCCAACAAACTGATCGCCTAGGGCTTCTTCGGTCAAAATGCCTGGCAGATCGATCACCAACCGCTGCGGATTGCTGAGCCAGCTGACCTGAGGCTCTACCCCGCTTTCGGTGGAAAACACCAGACGGTTTTGACCAGTATCAAATTCCCAGGCTTGAAGCCGTGCGCTGGCTTTGGCCGGTAGGCTGCCAAACAGGCATACCCCAGCCACCCCAACTACCCCCGTAAAAAGCTGCCTTAGCCGCAATCGGGCTGATCTCCCCACACACCACAGAATTCAGCCGCGTTTCTGGGCGATCGCAACCCGCTTGCTGAGCTGTACACCCTAGCCTGCGAGCAGCGACCGTTCAGAAAGAAAAGGCTGAATCGGCTTAGATATTAGCTCACTTTTAATGAAGCAATAGCCCAATTGTTTCGCTGGGGTAAAACTTTGGTACAGCATGGGAACAGGGCTCCACACCCACCGGCGCAGTTTGTACTATAGCCCCAAGGCTGGGGGTGGGTGCTCACGATGCCTGCCCTGCTGCCTTTGGTCAATTGCCCAGGAGAATTGCTGATAATGTTGTTCGCTATTGCACGTCGCCGGCCCCGCCGGGCTGCGTTTTTGCTTGGGCTACTGACCTTTTTGATGGCCTGCACAGCCGGTACCATGCGGCTGCCCAACGCCGAATCGGCGCAGCCTGCGGTCACGGTAGCGGTGGTTAGCCCGGAGATCATCGTGGTCTCCCTGCGCCAGGGAACCATAACCCACGCTCGCCAGGAGCCCTACCGCCCCCAGCCCCAAGACAAGCTAGAAACTTCGGGCAACGACACCTGGGTGCTGCGGCAAGGGCAGGCTCTAGGAACCTTGGTCAGCCCCGATCAATCTGTGCTCTACGGCTTCGACCGCTATAGTGAGGAGCCGTTTAATGCCAATCGCGCCAGCCAGCCGCGCGGCTATCGCATTCAGTCTGAGGATGACCCTAGCTACCAGCAGCCCACAACCCCGACGGAGGTGTATCGCAAAAGCAAGCCTATAGACACGGCCCAGGTCAGCCGAAGCGATCGCCGCTGGGCAATGGAGCATCGGTTTTATCTGCGGCTGCCCACGTCCCTCACCCCAGGGCAGACCTACCAAGTTCAACTCGCGGGGCAAGATCTACCACCCCTGACTCTGGTCTACCAGCCCGATCGCCAGATCAGTGAGGCTGTGCATGTGTCGGCCTTAGGGTTTCGCCCCGATGACGCCCTCAAAGTAGGGTTTTTGTCGACCTGGATGGGTACGGGCGGTGGACTGAGCTATCCCGAAGGTCTCTCATTTCAGGTGATCGACGAGGCGACCGACCAGGTCGCCTTGAGGGGACAGGCTAGCCGCCGCTATCGCCGTGACGACGCGGAGGATGCCCGCGATCGCACCTACACCCTCACCGACGTTGACCAGCTCGACTTTAGCGCCCTCAACCAGCCTGGGCAGTATCGGCTCTGTGTAGACACCGTGGGCTGCTCTAACTCTTTCGCGGTGGCCGAGAATAGCTGGCAGCAGGCTTTTTATGTGGCAGCCCGCGGGTTCTATCACCAGCGCAGCGGCATTGCCCTAGGGCAGCCCTACACCGATGTTGTTCGTCCTCGCCCCTTCCACCCTGATGATGGGGTCAAAGTCTATCAATCCACCACTGGACTAATGGATACGGGCAACGGCCTTAACGCCCAGGGCACGGACGAGGGCAACTTTGCCAATCTGGTCAAGGGTAAGACCGATGAACTGGTGGCCAATGCCTGGGGCGGCTACTTTGATGCAGGCGACTGGGACCGCCGCATTCAGCACCTAGATGTGGCCCGCTGGCTGCTCGAACTGATCGAGCTGTTTCCCAAACCGATGGCAGACCTGGCGCTCAATATTCCCGAATCTGTCAGCGATCGCCCCGATCTGCTCGATGAGGCGCTGTGGGGCGTCGATTTCTTTCGTCGTCTGCAAACCCCCGAGGGTGGCGTGCGCGGTGGCATTGAGTCGGCAGAGCACCCCAAGCGGGGCGAAACCAGTTGGCAAGAGTCGCTGCCGGTGATGGCCTATGCCCCTGACCCCTGGAGCAGCTACGTCTACGCTGGGGTAGCGGCCCGCACGGCCCGGCTGCTGGAGACCTATGCCCCCGATCAGGCTGGCGGCTATCGCGACAGCGCCCTAGCGGCTATGACCTGGGCCGAGGCCCGTCATCAGGCGGGCATTCAGGCCCAGGAGTGGCCCCGCCATCGCATTGAGGCCGATCGCGCCCTGGCGGCCCTAGAGCTTTACAACCTCACGGGCGATCGCTCCTGGCACGACCGCTTTGTCGCGGCGCGATCGGCTATTCCCGCCGAGGCCCGCAGCGACTACCGCATTGCCGCTCCCCAGCGCGAAATCAATTTTCTCTACAGCCGCCTGCCCGCTGACCAGGTCGACGCCGAACTCCAGGCCGAACTGCGGGCTGAGCTGCTGGCCGAGGCTGATGCCGCCGTAGAAACTGGCCAAACCACCGCCTTTGGTTGGACTAAGGTGCATCCGTCAACCCCGGTCGGCTGGGGCGATGGGCTTGGGGCTCCCAAGGCACGAATCCTGCTGCGGGCCCATGCGCTGACCGGTAGCGATCGCTACCTCAACGCCGCGCTGCTAGCCTGCCAGTTTTCCGCTGGGGCTAACCCCGACAACATGACCTACACCACCGGCCTGGGCCACAAGTCGCCCCAAAATCCGCTCATCGTCGATCAGCGCATTACCGGCGACTTGCTGCCGGGCATCACCCTCTACGGCCCTATCGACAACGACTTTTACGGCTCTGAATGGTTTTTTGACGTGCTGGAATCAGTAGCGGTCCCCCCGGCTCGGCAGTGGCCTTCGGTCGAGACCTATTTCGACATCTACTACGTGCCCAACATCAACGAGTTCACGATCATGCAGAGTATGGGTGATGCAGCCTACGCCTGGGGCTATCTGACGGGGCGCTCAACCTCATAGGCGTCTAAAAAACCGGGTTTCTGTACGACATCCAAGCGTTGGAGTTAGCCTACAGAAACCCGGTTTTTTGGAACTATCGCCTCGGCTCGATCCGTAGGCCAGAAGCCTCCAGCCTAGAAGAAAGAGGGCTGGTGGCGAATCAGACTGAGGAACTCTTCGCGCGTCTTAGAATCTTCTTGGAAAGACCCCAGCATGGCGCTGGTCACCGTCCAAGATCCGGGCTTTTGCACACCGCGCATGACCATGCACATGTGGCTAGCTTCCACTACTACGGCTACGCCCTTGGGGTCCAGAATTTCCTGCACCGCTTCGGCAATCTGACGATTGAGGCGCTCCTGCACCTGGAGGCGGCGCGAATACATTTCCACAATGCGGGCCAGCTTGCTCAGCCCCACCACCCGCTGGTTGGGGATATAGGCCACATGGGCACGACCCATAAATGGCAGCATGTGGTGCTCACACAGACTAAACAGGTTGATGTCGCGCACCAGCACCATTTCGTTGTGGCCTTCGTCAAAGATGGCCCCGTTGACTAGTTCCTCTAGCGACTGCTGATAGCCGCTGGTGAGAAATCGCATGGCCTCAGCGACGCGCTTGGGAGTTTTGAGCAGCCCCTCGCGCTCCGGATCTTCGCCCACCGACAGCAGCATGGTGTGCACGGCGTCACTCATGTCTTCCTGGCTGGTCTCGGGGATGGGGTACTGGTCGATCTCTTCCCGATAGCTGTGGGTGCGATCGGGCCGAATTTCAGGGGTCTTGCCCTTGAGGCCAGCACCATTGGTTTTGTCGTTGAGGCTGTTTGAGGATGCGATAGTCATAGGGTTTCTAAATACTCCAGAGGTTCAACAAAATTGAGGCCACTCGCTGAGTTGGCCAGGGCGCAACAGGGAGAAAACTAGTTACAGGGCACCGCCTGCGGGCATTAGGGTGAGGTCTTCGATCACCGCCTCAGGGGGCAAGAGAATGGTGTGCAGAACGGTCTGAGCCACGATTTCTGGCGTTAGCATAGACGACCGATCAAAATCGGCCTGCACCGTATCGGTATCCCAAATCGGGGTGTTGACCGCCCCTGGTGACACCGTTACTACCCGAATGCCGTGGGCGCGCTCTTCTGCAGCTAGCACCCGTGATAGAGCCACAATGGCGGCTTTGCTCACAGTGTAGGCTCCCCAATCGGGGAAAGCCGATCGGGCCGCAATCGAGGCGATGTTGACGATGGTGCCGCCACCGCTCTGCCGCAGCACAGGCAGCACCGCCTGAATGCACTGAAAGACGCTGGTGACGTTCAAATCCATCACCTGCTGCCAATCAGCCAAGGGCATGGTGGCTAACGGCCCGGTGTAGCCCATGCCAGCGTTGTTGACCACTACGCTGAGGGGGCCAAAGTCGTCTAGCACCGCTGCTAGCCGGGGCTGCAAACCTTCTATGTCGAACAAGTCAACGGCATAGGCTTTAGCCAAAACGCCGTGGGTGCTTAATTCCTCCTGCACCGGCTGCAAGGTCTCTAGAGAGCGACCGAGCAGGGCGACGTCATACCCAGCTAAGGCTAGGGCTTGGGCGATCGCTTTGCCGATGCCACGACTAGCCCCTGTTACCAGGGCGCGGCGCGGCAGGTCAGAAGATACAGGATTCTGCAATGGTAGTTACCAATCAACAAAGAACTCAGGACAGCTAACGCCCCAGGATCGCTAGAGAGCTAGGGCAGACCGACCCTAGAAATGGCTCGTGGGCTAGGCACTTTTCCTATGTTAACAAATGTAAACGGTTTATGAGTGCAGGCATCATCGGTAAGCGACTCAATCTTGGCCTACCCTAGCGCTGACCTCAGCCGCAAAAATGAACAGGGTATTAACTCCTTCCTAGGGAAATGGGCTTGAAACCTAGCGCACCGATTTGGTGAAGCAGGGCGAGCAACCGTTGGGTGTCCTGGACAAAGCGCCCTAGGCGGCTTCGGCAAAGACCCCAATCTGGCGATATTTCTGATAGCGCAACTGCTGCAGAGTCGCAGGCGCTAGCTGAGACAGCGCGGTGATTTGCTGTACTAGCGCCTGCTTGAGAATGTCTGCTGCCTGAATGGGGTTGGCGTGAGCACCCCCCACGGGCTCGGGCAGCAGCTCGTCTAATATGCCCAGCTGCTTGAGATCCCAGGAGGTGATTTTGAGGGCTTCAGCGGCCTCGCCCGATCGACCCGCGTCTTTCCACAGAATGGCGGCGCAGGCTTCGGGGCTAGCTACGGTATAGACCGAGTGCTCAAACATCATCAGGCGATCGCCCACACCAATCCCTAGGGCACCGCCAGATCCCCCTTCCCCAATGATGGTGCAGACAATGGGCACTGTGAGGCCAAACATTTCTCGCAGGTTGTAGGCGATCGCCTCGCCCTGCCCCATTTCCTCGGCCTCATAGCCGGGATAGGCACCCGGAGTATCAATAAACGTAATGATCGGCATAGAAAAGCGATCGGCGTGGCGCATCAGCCGCATGGCCTTGCGGTAGCCGCCGGGAGAGGCCATGCCAAAGTTGCGCACCACGTTGTCTTTGGTGTCGCGCCCCTTCTGATGACCCAAGATCACCACAGGCCGGCCCTCAAGCCGAGCCACCCCCCCCACTAGGGCAGGGTCGTCTTTGCCCGAGCCGCGATCGCCGTGCAGCTCCAGCCAATCGTCAGTAATCGCCTGAATGTAGTCGAGGGTGCTGGGGCGGCGGGGATGGCGGGCCACCTGGAGTCGCTGGGCTGGGGTTAAGTTAGAAAAAATCTCCTGGCGAAGGTGGGTGGCGCGGGCCTCCAGCTGTCGCAGCTGAGCCGACACATCCACATCGTTTTCTTCCGCCAGTTCTCGAATCTGGGCGATACGGGCCTCTAGTTCGACTAGGGGCTTTTCAAAGGACAACAAAATCGACTTGCGCTCAGGTGGGGCCATAGCCAGGGGAGAAACAAATTATTGAAACAGGCCAGAGTGGGCTAGGAACGCCCTGGTCGCCCAGAAAATTCTTGCCCGTCTGCTATCTAGAATACCAAGCCGAAGCCCCTCTGCTCAGGGTTGTAAAACCTAGCCGCTTAGGAGGGCTTAGTGACCAAGAGAGATGTGTTGAGGTCGAGCAAGGGGCGAAACCCATGCCGCCGCGATGCCTGGCCGATCAAACCATTTTCTCACGGGTGATTTGGTTGCGCCCCCACGAAAAATTCTCAGTGGCCTGAGGGTGGTCACTGGCTGATGCTGGAAGAGCCCGGTCGGGTTAGCGGAGCAATTGGCCCAGTGGTTTGGGGCAGAGGAACCTGATGCCACTAAGGAGAGTTTTAAAAGAGACTTATACTACGTTGGCTAATGGCTGGAGCGCAGGAACTTGACTAAAGGGGCGGCCATTCCCAGCATTTCTGGCATTTTGGGATGTACCCGCAAAATGTAGACTCCCTGCTCGGTCATGGGGGCGGTAGTGTGATGGGCTTGGGTGATGGGGTACCAGTCGTAGGGAAAGCAGTCGCGGCTGTAGAGGCTGAAGTAGAGACGGTGAGTGTCCAGCAAACCGGCGGGTAGGTCAAGGGTGAGCTGCTCGCCTCGGTCAAGGGCCCCGTAGAAAAAGTGGGTTTCTGGATTAGGGATCGGCAAAAAGGTGGGTTTTACAAAGGAGCGGGGCAACCACTGCATCCAGCGCAGCAGGGGGTATACGTAGAAATTCAACGCGCTGAACAGCAAGCCTCGGCGGGCGGCTAACCCCCGGTAAAACTGGTTAAAGTCGGGCGGGGCCGATCGCGACTCCGAGGCCAGAGCTAGGGTGCCGTCTACGGTAATGGCGGGCAGCTGTACCGGGTTTCGCCAGTCGTAGTGGCGCAACCCCACCAGGTAGCGACCCGGTGGCAGCGCAATAGTGGCGCTATCCTGGTCGGGCAGCAGGGTGAGAGAGCTAATGCTGGTCAGGGTTTTGTAGCCCTTGAGGGTGTAGACCACCGCCGTCCAGGTCGGGGCCGACTGCCAGAGCGATCGCACATCCAGCGTGATCTCAGACTTCACGGTGAAGGGGCCTGCGATCGCAATCAGCGCGTGCAGGTTCCAGCGAGCCCGACTCATGGTCCACAGCAGCTTGAGGGGCGACTTTAAAAAGTCTGCCGACACCACCTGCCAGTCGGCCTCAACCTTCGTATCGGTGGGATTGTAGTAGCGGCTGATCAATGTCAGGGTCGCCTTTACCACTCGCGAAAAGCCATAGGACAGTAGCCCTAGAGGAATTTCCCACAGTGCAGCCATCTGGCGAATTAGGGTCATGGAGAGGGCTCAGATAGGGTGACCGACACCTGGTTCTCAGAGGCAAGGGTGGCGTGGATGATACGGGCTAACCCCCCAGGGGTTTCTAGGGGCAGATCATGCCCTCCGACCAGGGATACCTGCTCGGCCTGGGGCAGATTCTCTTGCAGAAACGCCAGATCCTCAGGGCGGTTGAACTGGCTGCTCTGGCCAAATATTACCGTAGTGGGCCGCTGAATTCCATGCAAAATTTGGCCGTAGCCCTGGCGATCGAGCAGACCACCGCTCAGACTCAAAGTCGTGCGAGTTTGCAGTCGAGGATCGCTGCACCAAATCACTCCCCCTTCCACCGCTTGAGTCAGACGCTGAGCCATGGCCTCGGCCATCGGCTGCGACAGATAGGGTTTTAGGGCTAGCAATCGCTGGGTAGCGGCAGCCACCGAAGCCATCACGGTCGGTTGAGGAGAGTTCGCTAGGGCATCGAGATGGGCCACCAACTGGGTGGCGGGTTCGAGCGATGGGCCAGGGGCGGGCACCACTGGCTCTATCAGCACCAGCCGCTGCACTCGCTCGGGCCGCAGACTGGTCAAAATGGCCCCCAGCACTGCCCCCATAGAATGCCCTACCAGCACCAAGGGTCGGGTATCTAGCGTTGTGGTCAAACCGTCGAGATCGCCGAGAAAATCGAGCAGTTGATAGCCACCATTGTGGCCAGCATGGTCTGAGCGACCGTGGCCCCGCAGGTCGGGAGCGATGACATGGTACCCCTGGTCAGCCAGGGCAGTCGCTACCCCATCCCAGGCCGCTCCATGCTCCAAAATACCGTGGAGGCAGAGCACCAAAGGCCCATCCTCTGGCCCCCAATGGCATAGGCAGCCCTGGCGACCTCTGAGCAAAATCTCTTCCTCTCGCATTGCCCCCAGGGGCACATAGTTGCTCGCCAGGGGAACTGGCTTTGCCAGTAATGGAGCAGAGGCTGTGGCTACCGCCTGTTCCTGGGGTAGAGGATAGTCAAACTGCGCCGCCAGGGTCTGGCTGGTGGTGCTCAGGCGGTGGGGCAGTTGAATGCCCTGCCAGATCTTGGCCAGGTGGGCCTCAATCTGGTTGCGCTGACGAAAATTTGGGTCATCAACGGCCATGGACTGGGCCGTGACTCCGTCAGTCATACGTCGCCCCTCGTAGGGGGTGAGCACCGCCGGGTCAAAGGGCAGATCTAGAAAAGCGCAGAGCCCCCGCATGGTCGGTTCTGGATCGACCACCAGGTCTTCGTATCGCAGGGTGTAGTGACGCTCTGCATCAAGGGTGCTGGCAAAGGTGCGAATGTTTTGGTTGCAGGCCTGCCACACCTGCTCCGCCAGCCGATAGGGCTCATCGGGCTCTAGATCAAAGATCTTGTACATGCGGTTGTGCACAAATGAACTGATGACCGCATAGGGATGGCGCACCAGGTGAATGTACTTGGCCCCCTCAAACATCTGCTCGGCCCGCTTCAGGGTTTCTAGGCTGAGGCTATAGGTGGGCGATTTATCGACTAACAGCCGCCCCTCGGCCATTTGCTGAAGCTTGTCATACACCGCTGGCACAGTGGTGTGATGCTGTCGCCATTCGCTCAGCAGGGTCTCGGCCTGCTGAGCATTCACCTGTAACAGCTCCATCACGGCCCGTTGCAGGCCCTCTTGTAGGTAGCTATAGCCCAGGGCCGCACCCTGGGCCTCTAAGGTGTTGAACGGCAGCAGGTGTAGTTCGGGAGGGCAAAACAGCCTGGGATGGCCCGCCAGCATCACACGCAGCAGGGTAGACCCCGACCGGGGAGCCGATAGCAAAAAGACCATAGGCGGGTTGCGGCGCGCCGGCAGCGGCTCTAGTGGGGCCGGAGCCTGCCAGGGGCTTTTGGGCAATTCTGTGACCGCCTCTTCTGGAAACTCTGCTGGCGCTAGAACTGGGCTAGACTCGACGCTGGCAGCAGGACGATGCACCCGCACCAGTTCCCGAGCGATGTAGGCCGACAGCGCCGCTACCGTAGGATGGGCCAGCACCTCGCGGGGGTACAGCACCAAATCCAGGTCTTGCTTGCACAGGGCCAGCAGTTCTACGGTCATCAGCGAGTCGATGCCTAGCTCCATCAGGGGTGCATCCACAGGTACTTCTTCGGATAACCCCATCACTGTTGCCACCTGAACCTGCAAGTAGGCTTGCACGATGGCGATCTGCTGAGCCTGAGGCTGGGCCAAAATCTGCTTCAGAGACGGCACAATTGCCCTAGCTTTGGGAACTAGCTCAGCCGCCTCACCCGACCGGGCTGGGGCAGTCATTTCCTCGGTCGCAAAGGCTGAGACGATTGCCGGGGGGCGATCAATGGGCAGATAGCGGAGCAGGCGGGGCCAGTCTAGGTGGGCGATCGCCACCGTTGCAGGTGTCTTGACCTCTAACAGTCGCCCCAACCACTGCAATCCCTCGGACGCCGTCAGGGGGGGCATACCCCGCTGGGCCAAGGTGGCACTCTGGTGGGTGGCCATCCCGGCCCCCTGCCAGGGGCCCCAGTTAATGCTGAGAGCCGGGAGCTCGCGCTGGCGGCGGTACTGAGCCAGCGCATCTAGCCCAGCGTTGGCGGCTCCGTAGTTGCCCTGGCCGGGGGACCCCAACACCGACGTAATCGAAGAAAACAGCACAAACCAGTCTAGGGCAAGGGTTTGGGTGAGCTGGTGCAGGTGCCAGGCTGCCTGAAGTTTGCCGGGCATCACCTGGTAGAACTGCTCGGTGGACTGATTGGCCACAAAACCATCCGCCAAGACCCCCGCCGCGTGAAACACCCCTCGCAGCGGGGGCAACTGTTGCTGAATACGGTCGAGCAAGGTACTCAGGGCGGCGCGATCGCCCCCATCCACTGCCTCTACCCACACCGTAGCTCCAGCTTGGCGCAGAGGAGCCAGGGTTTTCTCCAAGTCTAGATCGCTGCCCCGGCGGCTGGTGAGCACCAGATGGCGGGCACCCTGCTCCACCAGCCAGCCAGCCAATTGCTGGCCCAGAGCGCCGGTACCGCCG
The DNA here is from genome assembly GCA_031425055.1 of Phormidium sp. VAR_61_metabat_6. Taxonomy (GTDB): domain Bacteria; phylum Cyanobacteriota; class Cyanobacteriia; order Phormidesmidales; family Phormidesmidaceae; genus Nodosilinea. The sequence goes on along the minus strand of JANPIO010000320.1, from coordinate 45,850 downwards.
GTAATTAAATAGGTCGACTCCGCCTGGATAGACGGTGACCCAGATTCTATGACCCCATCAGAGGCCACCTCTAGCGTCTGTAACCGGGGCACCCAGCTCTGCTGCTGGCGTAGGGCCACCTCATCTTCCCCCTGGGGGACGGTCACATGGGCTACTAGGCGGTCTAGGCAGGGGGCCATATCCTGCTCTGACGCGGCAGCCTTGCCGGGCAAATCCACCAGACCGCCCCAAAATTCTGGATGCTCCAAGCGCAAGGCGCGGCCCAGCCCCCACAGCAAGGCCTGGTGAGGAGAGGTAACGACATCGGTGGTATTCACCGTCTGGGCTCCTTGGGTCACTAACCAGAGCTTGGGCTGAGCGGGGCCAGACTGGTTCAGCGCTTTTACCCAGTGCAGCACTGGCCCAGTCATGGCCTCAGGGTCTAGATCACCTTCACTGTCGGCTGGGGCCAGCACCAGCAGGGTGGTAATGGCCTGGGGTTTTAACGTCTCTAGGAGGGCGTGGAAGGGTTGGTCTGATGCCAGCAAGACCTGGTAATGGTCGGGCTGAAGGGTGGCAAAGCGATCGCCCGCCGAGACCCGAATTGGCGTAATTCCTCGCTTCTGTAGGGTCTGGCTGAGGTTAGGCCAAAAGGCCTCGCTGGCTCCCCAGATGAGCCAGTGGTCTCCATCGGCACGAGGGGCGGTAGCAATCGCCTGGGGCTGCCAGGTCAGGCTGTAGGCGTCACTGGACAAGGGCTCGGGAGCGTCATCGATTACCGATGCGGCGGCGGTACGGTTGGGCAACGCCAGATCAATCCAGTAGCGCTGGCGCTGGAAGGGATAGGTGGGCAAGGACAGCCACTGGCGCTGGTAAGGGCGATCGAAATTGGCCCAGTCGATGGCGAATCCCATCTGGTAAAGGTGGCCCAGGGTGGTGAGCAGGGTGCGCCAGTCTGATTGTCCCCGGCGCAGGGAGGTCAGCCAGGTGTGATGGCTATGGGCCACACAGCGTTTGCCCATGGCGCTGAGCACCGGATGGGGGCCAACTTCTAAGAACCGGGTATAGCCCGCCTGGTGCAGGGTGGCGATCGCATCGGCAAACCGCACGGGCTGCCGGGCATGGCGTCGCCAGTAGCGGGCATCTAGAGGCAGATCGGGGCCGACAAATTCCCCAGTCAGGTTAGAGACCAGGGGAATTGTCGGGGCGTGGAAGCTAATACCCTGGGCGCTCTGCTCAAATACATTGAGAATCGGATCCATCAGCGCCGAATGAAAGGCGTGGGACACCTGGAGGGGTTTGGTGCGAATGCCCTGGGCATGGAGGTCCTCTACCACGGCCTCTAGATCACTCTGAGATCCGGCAATAACGGTGTTGTCTGGTCCATTGAGCGTGGCTAAAGAAACAGTGGAGGTAAGAGCTGCCGCTACCGTGTCGGCATCGGCAAACACGGCCACCATACCGCCGTTGGCGGGTAGGGTCTGCATCAGCCGCCCCCGCAGGGCCATCAACCGCAGGCCGTCTTCTAAGCTAAAGACTCCGGCCACGCAGGCAGCCACATATTCTCCAACGCTGTGCCCCATTACCGCCGCTGGGCGAATGCCCCACGATAGCCAGAGCTGGGCCAGGGCATACTCTAGGGCGAACAGGGCGGGCTGAGTATAGCCGGTTTGGTGCAGAGGGGCTGTAGGTGAGTCTTCCCTAAGGTCATCGGAGCTGAGGTGGTCTGGCCCAAATAAAAGACTCTGAAGTGACCGATCTAGGTAGGGTTGCAGCAGTTCGTCGCAGAGGTCAATGGCGGCCTTAAACACGGGCTGGGTGTCGTAGAGCTGCCGACCCATGCCGACATATTGGGAGCCTTGGCCGGTGAAGAGGAAGACGACGCCTGGAGAGGTAGGCGGATCGGGATGGGGGGAGATCGGGGGAACGTATTGCTGGAGAGCAGCGACTAGGGAGGGGAGATCTTGGGCGAGGAGGGCGAGGCGATGGTCGAAGGCGGTGCGGCCAGCATTAACGGTGTGGCAGAGGTCGCCTAGGTTGGCCTGGGGCATCTGGGCGAGGGCCGTGGCCATGGTTTGGGCGTAGGTTTGCAGAGCTGGCTGCGATCGCGCCGACAGGCAAAACAAATGCAGAGGCCTATCAACCGTGGGGTCGCTGGTGAAAATAGGGGCGGCCTGGAGGGCCACATGGGCGTTGGTGCCGCCAAAGCCAAAGGAGCTCACTCCGGCGATCGCCATGTTTTCGGCCTCGACCCAGGGCTCGCGCTGTTGCTGCACCCGCAGGGGCAGTTGGTCAAAGGGAATGTAGGGGTTGGGGGTGTGGAAATGGAGGCTGGGCACCAGGGTGCGGTGCCTCAGGCACAGGGCGACCTTAATTAAACTGGCGATGCCCGCCGCCGCCTCGGTATGGCCAATATTGCTTTTTACTGAGCCGAGCCGCACCGGCTGATCCAATTGCCGAAAGGGACTAAACACGTTCCCTAGGGCCTTAGCTTCAATGGGGTCACCCAGCAGAGTGCCAGTGCCGTGGGCCTCAATGTAGTCCACTTGGTTGAGGGGGATGCCCGCCCGCTCGTAGGCGGCCTTGACCACCGCCTCCTGGGCGGCGGGGTTGGGTGCTGTGAGACCGTTGGTGCGGCCATCCTGATTGGTGGCGCTGCCGCGGATCAGAGCGTAAATGCGATCGCCCTCGGCCAAGGCCTGGCTGAGGCGTTTGAGCACCACGGTGCCCACCCCTTCTGAGCGCACAAAACCATTGGCCGCTGCATCAAAGGCTTTGCACCGCCCCTCGGGAGACAGCGCCGTCAATTTGCTGAAGCCTACAGTAACGGTGGGGGTCAGCATTAGGTTAACGCCCCCGGCTAGGGCCAAGCTACTTTCCCCATTCCATAGACTCTGGCAGGCCAGATGCACCGCCACCAGCGACGATGAGCAGGCCGTATCAACGGTCAGGCTCGGGCCTTGGAGGTTGAGCAGGTAAGATACCCGATTGGCCATCATCGTCGAGGCTAGCCCCGTGGCAGTATAGGTGCCCACTACCTCTGGCCCCTGCAACAGCATCTGGCCATAGTCCAAGGTCGAGGCGGCAGCAAACACGCCCACTGGCCGCCCACTCAGAGTTTGGGGCACAATCCCGGCATCTTCTAAAGCCTCCCAGACGCTTTCTAAAAACAGCCGCTGCTGGGGGTCAATGTAGGGGGCTTCGCGAGGGGTAATGCCAAAAAACGCTGGGTCGAACTGGTCGACGCCGTCTAAAAAACCACCCCAGCGACAGTAGGTTTTACCTGGGGCCTGGGGATCGGCATCATAGAACGCATCGACATCCCAGCGCTCGGCAGGCACCTCCCGGATGGCGTCTTGCCCCTCGGTCAACAGCCGCCAATAGGCCTGGAGATTGGACGCCGCCGGCAACCGACAGGCCATCCCCACAATCGCAATGGGTTCTGGCAGCCCTCGTTTGCGCTGCAACTGTAGCTCCAACAGCAGCCGTTTCTCTGGGGAAAGGCTGCTAATTCGCCTTGCGAGATCCTCCACAGGCTAACTCCCACGCTCCACTAAATTAATGACTCTGTCTGCCCAGCAGGATGTGCACTTCTGCATCAGACAACAATTCTAATTCTCTTACGATTTGCTCTAATTCCCTGTAGTCGATGGCCTCTACCAATGGAGTGGCTACAGTAGCACGGTCCTGGGCCGAGGCCAGATAAATCGACAGCGCCTCTATGGTTGGGTACTCATAGGCCAGGGTCGGTGATAGGGGCACTCCCAGGGTCGATTCTAGGGCTGCGGCCAACTCCACCGCCGCCAGGGAATCAAGCCCGTGCTCGGCCAGGGGTTGGCGCATATTGAGGGTGTGCTTGGGCACGTTTAGGGTGTTGGCCAGCCAGCTCAGCATCCAGTCGGCGATCGCATCGGGGCTGTTTAGAGGCTGTGAGGTCGGGCTGGCTGGGCTGGCTACAGCGAGCGACTGGGCGTCTACCTCAGGCTGACTCAGGTTTTCCGCAGCGATCGCCTCGTCATCGCCATCGACCGAGGCTTCAGCGGCCGCCAAAGCCTGACTGGTCTCTGCCGTAGGCCAGCCGTAGACTACGTCAAACTGATCGTCTAAAAACATTGACCGGCAGAGATGGCGCTGCACCTTGCCGCTGGAGGTTTTGGGCAGGGCGTTGGGCTTGAGCAGGGCGATCGCCCCCACCTGCAAGTCGTGGTCTTCGGCCACCCGACGGCGCAGGGCGGCAAAAATCGCCTCGGGGTCAGCGGTGCGCAGGGCACTGCGCTCCAGTTCATGGACGATTACCAACTGTTCGGTGTCATGCTCCATGACTGAAAAAGCGGCACCGCTGCCCTGGCGCAGGGCTCGATGGGCCTGCTCTGCTGTGGCCTCAATATCCTGGGGATAGTGGTTACGGCCCCGAATGATGATCAGATCTTTTAATCGACCGGTGACGTAGAGGTCATCGCCGTAGAGAAACCCCAGGTCGCCCGTGCGCAAAAATGGCCCCTCAGCCCCATCGGCCAGGGTGGCGTGGAAGGCTTCTCGGGTAGCGACCTCTCGCCGCCAGTAGCCCTGGGCGATACTGCGCGACCAGCGCACCCAGATCTCGCCGATGGTATTGGGGGGGCAGGGGCGGTAGCTGTCGGGGTCAACAATACTCACCTGGTCAGGGATGGCCGGGGGGCCACAGCTGACAATGGGGCGAGCGGCATCGGCATCGGTGGCAGAGACCAACCTGACCTGATTTTGTTGCAGGTCGGCAGCCTTGAGAATTAGATGCTTAGGCTCGGCCTGCACCGCCTCGCCAGTCACCAACAGGGTGGTTTCGGCCATACCGTAGCAGGGATAAAAGGCCTGGGGACGAAAGCCGCTGGGGGCAAAGGCCGCCGCAAATTGGGCCAGGGTAGCCTGATGTACCGGCTCAGCCCCGCTAAAGGCCAGCTGCCAAGGGCTGAGGTCAAGGGCACGCCGCTGCTCGGGAGTGGTTTTGCGCAGGCACAGGTCGTAGGCAAAGTTTGGCCCACCACTGGTCGTGGCCCGGTAGTGGGAAATTGCCTCTAGCCAGCGCACTGGCCGCTGTAAAAATGAAACAGGGGCCATTAGGGTCATTTCGGCCCCCACGTACAGCGGCTGCAAAACACCCCCCACCAGCCCCATGTCGTGATAGGGCGGCAGCCAGGATACCCCCCGACTGGCGGCGGTATTGCCAAAGCAGTGGCTAATCAGCTCAGAGTTGTGCAGCAGGTTGTCATGGCTGATCATGACCCCCTTGGGCAAGGCCGTTGACCCCGAGGTGTACTGCAACAGGGCCAGGGTGTCGGCCCCGATGGTCGGAGGCCGCCACTGCTGGGCCAGGTCGGCTTGCAGGCCATCGGTGCTGAGGCAGTAGAGCGATCGCAGCTGGGGGGTCTCGGCCAGTCGCCGCTCCAGCTTTTGCAGGGTGGCGTTATCGGTCAGGGCTACGGTGGCCCCGGCATCCTGTACCATGGCCTGGATGCGATCTAAAGAGCGGTTAGGGCGGGGGGGGTAAGCCGGAACGGCGATCGCCCCGGCGTAGAGGCAGCCAAAAAATGCGGCAATGTAGTCTAGACCGGCTGGATAGAGCAGCAACACCGGCTGGTTTTGGCAGTTGAGCCCTTGAAGCAGTACCGCAATAGCCTGGGCCCGCTGCTGCAAAGCGCTGTAGGTAATTGTCTGGGCGGTCTCGGGGGTGCCCTCCGCCAAAAAACGATAGGCTGTGCCCTGGGGAGTCTGCTCAGCCCGCCAGGCCAATAGCTCCACAAAGGTTGCGATCGTTGTCAGGGGCTGTAGCGACGTCTGGTTCAGTGTGCGTTTCAACATATCCACAGCCCTGAGAAACTTAAAGGAGGAGTACCCCTGCCAGCGATAGACGAGGACTGCCTAGGCGCCCTATAGAATACCAAGAGAGGTATCCGATTACCTAGGCTTAACCCAGCAATGGCTGCCCTGCCGCTCGCAGTTCTAGGGCCGACCGATCGCTTAACCATGGCTATAACTTCAAAGCCCTAGGTAATAAGTTCTAAAGCTGGATCCAGTAACCCTATTAGGGTAGACAGGGGGGCGGGCACCATGTCGCCGCGAAAGTCCAGAATTTGAACTAGCACAAGATAACCAACCGCTAGCAGCAGGGAGATTACCCCGGTGATCACCGCTACCAGTTTTGAACGATCTATCCTAAAGCGATCCATAGAGCAACTTAAGAGCAATTTATCAATTTGAGGAGTGAGTAGGACCTCAGCTCAGCGTATCCCCGGCGAGACCTGGCTTAACGTTACAGGCCGTAGGGCACGGGCCTCACCTGTTCAGCCTCGCACAACGGCAGCGGAATCGGCCCCTGGCAAGGGAGAGGTTTTCGAAGGGTATTCTAAGGATGAGTCCTTTAATAATTGTCGTCTATTTGGTCTTCGCACGGTTTCTATGAGCGCCCCATTGTTACCGATTGATCCTACCCAGTTAGACCATCGTCTGCCAGACAATCGCTCCGCTGTGGTGCAGACCCAGGGGTTAACCAAGGCCTATCGCACTGGGTTTTGGCTCAATCAGAGAGTGACCTCTCTGCAAGATTGCTCTCTCACCGTCTATCAGGGAGAAACCTTTGGCTTGCTGGGACCCAATGGGGCCGGCAAAACCACCCTGCTCAAAACCCTGTTGGGCATCATTCGTCCCACGGCGGGTACAGCGACCCTGTTGGGGCACGCCTTGGGCGACAGTGCGGTGAAGCAGCGCATTGGCTACCTGCCTGAAAATGCTTACTTCTACGACTTTTTGACCGGCTGGGAGTTTTTGCAGTATACCGCTGGTCTATTTGGCCTGTCGCGGGCGGCTCAGCAGCGCCGCATTGTGGAGCTGCTCGATCTGGTGGGCCTATCTCAGGAAGCGGCCAAAAAAAAGCAGCTGCGCCAGTACTCGAAAGGCATGCTCCAGCGGGTGGGCATGGCCCAGGCGTTGATGAACGACCCCGATGTGGTGTTTCTCGACGAGCCGATGTCGGGGCTTGACCCCACCGGGCGCTTTCAGGTGCGAGAAATTATTTTGGCCCTAAAGCGAGAGGGCAAGACGATTTTTTTCAACAGCCACATTTTGTCGGATGTGGAGGTGATTTGCGATCGCATCGCCATTCTCGATCAGGGTGAGCTGATTGCTAGCGGCAGCCTAGACCAGCTGCTAGGCATCGCCGACCAATACGTGGCTAAAGGGCGTGGCGGTCGCACCAGCGAGCTAGAGCCCTGGCTCGACCCGATGACCGTGCAGGGCGATCTTTGGCAAGGCCATGTCAAAGGTGACCCCTATGAGTTTGCCCAGCAGATTCCCCTAATGGGTGGGCACCTGATTGCTCTGCAACAGACTCGCCCAACGCTAGAAGAGTTTTTTATCGCCAAAATTCGTCAGCGTCGGGGTGGGTAGAGGCTTGGGTCGGTGGCCTGGTGAAATGGTTCAGATGAAGGGATTCCTTTTGCCTTACTCTACCGTCACCACCACCGCCGATCGCGAGGGCAGCGTTAGGTTCTCTGTCCATGTGGCCCCGTGATAGGTAAAGACTTCGTGGACGGTCTGCCCCTCGGAGATTAAGGTATCGGTCGCGATCGGGGGCGCGCTTCCTTCGCCAGCGTTGAGGACGACGATGAGGCGATCGCTCCCCAGCGTGCGGCTAAACCCATAGACCTGGCCTGCGGCGTGCAGCACGTCGTAGGTGCCGATGCGCAGGGCGGCGTGCCGGTGGCGCAGCGCAATCAGCTCCCGGTGAATGGTCATCAGATCGAGGTGCCAATCTGGTTCAGCGGGAAAAGTTCGGCGGCAGTCGGGGTCTAGCTCGCCCGGCAGACCCACCTCATCGCCGTAGTAAATACTTGGGGCACCCGGAAAGGCAAACAACAGCAGCGTCGAGAGCACCATGCTGGCGTCATCTCCATTCACCACCGAGTAGATGCGGGCGACATCGTGGCTAGAGAGCAGGTTGAGCTGGGTTAGCTGAATCTCCCACGGGTAAAGCGCCAGCAGCAGCTGCATTTTTTCGGCATAGCCCGCCGCATCCAGGGCCGGATAGGGGTAATAATCGGGTCCTTTGACTAAATCCATGCGGATGCGATCGCCCGCCGTAAAGGCCATCGTTGGCCCCGTAAACAGGTAATTCATCACCCCGTCAAACTGGGTGCCGTCGAGCCACTGGCTGGCGTCGGTCCACACCTCACCAACTATGTAGGCTTCGGGGTTGATGGCTTTGATGCGATCGCGAAATTCTTGCCAAAAGCCCTCAGTTTTGATCTCAAAAGGCACATCCAGCCGCCAGCCATCGATGCCCTGGCGCACCCAGTACTCCCCCACCCGCATCAAGTATTCGCGCACCGCCGGGTGGTCGTGCTTAAAGGCGGGCAGGGCTCGGTTATCGACCCAGCTGCGGTAGTTGGCGGGCTGTGACCCGTCGTAGGCCGACAGGGGCCAGCCCCCCACCTCAAACCACTCCAGCCAGGGAGAGTTGGGGCCGTTTTCGAGAATGTCGTTAAAGAAGAAAAAGCCCCGGCTACAGTGGTTAAAGACCCCATCCAACACCACCTTGATGTCCTTGGCATGGGCGGCTTCTAGCAGCTCAAAAAAAGCCGAATTGCCCCCCAGCAGTGGATCAACCTGGTAATAGTCGTGGGTGTGGTAGCGGTGGTTGCAGGCCGACTGAAAAATCGGCGTCATATAGATGGCGGTAACCCCTAAATCTGCCAAATAGTCGAGTTTTTCGGCTACCCCCCAGAGGTCGCCGCCCTTGTAGCCAAAGGGCGTCGGCGGCGACTCCCACGGTTCTAGGGTCACGGCCATCGCCGGGTCATCTAGATGCCGCTGGGTGCGGGCAAACCGGTCGGGAAAAATCTGGTAGAAGACCGCGTGCTTCACCCAGTCTGGGGTTTGAAAAGCCATAGATGCCTTGCCTCGATTGCTACCGTTAGGCTATCGTCATCTGACCAGAGTGGCTATGTCTCGACGACGTGAGTGCAGGCCCCCAGAAAGCAGCCGCTAGAGTGGCGTCCCAGCAGGTATACCGTCACATTGCCCACACCCACTCGAATGCTCTGGAGGTCTTCCAGGTGGGTTTCTAGCACATCGCGGAGATTGGCGAATTTTTGCGCCAGGTGGCCGCCTTGTTCGCTAGCCCAGTAGGGATTGTGGAGCACGGGCCGAAAAAACGTTTCGGCGGGCCGAATTTCGAGGTGCTCCTCCCCCGCTCCCAGCTTTTGAGCCAGGGCCTCAGTGTCGGGCAGGGGGTCGGCGTAGATCACTAGCGAGACCAGGGCATCGCTTTCGCTGGGATACCAGAGGCCGGCCATTGCCCCTTCGATGGCCGAGAGGGCGATCGCCAGTTCATAGTGCTCGGGTTGAAGTTCCATATCAGGCGGTTTGTAGGGTTTTGAGAATGCCCATGGCCTGCTCTACGTGGCCCTTGGGGTTAAATTGGGAATTAAAAATATGCCGTACCTGGCCATCTTTGTCGATGATGTAGGTGACTCGACCAGGCAGTAGCCCCAGGGTGGCGGGTACGCCGTAGGCCTGGCGCACCGCAGAGCCGCGATCGCTGACCAGAGTAAAGGGCAGATTGTGCTTCTGAGCAAAGGCTTTGTGCGAGTCAGTCGAGTCGCTGCTGATGCCGATCACCTCAGCCCCTGCCGCCACAAAGTTTTCATAGCTGTCGCGAAACGAGCACGATTCTACGGTGCAGCCAGGGGTGTCATCTTTGGGGTAAAAGTACAGCACCACTGCTCGCTGGCCCCGAAAGCCGCTCAAGGTAACGGTCTCGCCCGCCTGGTTGGGCAGCGTGAAATCGGGAGCGGTATCGCCTACTTTGATGGCCATAGATGCAAATCTCCTGCGCGGGGGTAGATAGCTCTTTAGAATACTTAATAAAGGAATCCTTCGCGCAGCGAATAACTGCCAAATAGCGCATCAACGGTGCATCGGTGAAACTAAATGCAGCGGTTTTAGCCCAATTTTCGACCGCCGCATGTAGCCTGCCTCCTTCCCCTATCCCTCCCCTACCTTCCCCATCTTCCCCATCACTCCCCACCCCCATCACTCCCCACCTTCCTATGACTACCCTCGTCTGGTTTCGCAACGACCTCCGCCTCCATGACCATCAGCCTCTCGATGAGGCGCTGCGAACCGGTCAGCCGATTATTCCCCTCTACTGTTTTGACCCGCGTCAGTTTGGCCAAACCGCCTTTGGTTTTCCTAAAACGGGAGCCTACCGAGCGCAGTTTTTGCTAGAAAGTGTGGCCGATTTGCGGCGATCGCTCCAATCTCTGGGCAGCGACCTCGTCGTGCGCCTGGGCCAGCCCGAAGACGTGATTCCAGAGTTGGTGAAGGCTCACCACGTTGAGGCCGTCTACTGGCACGAGGAAGTCCCCGCTGAAGAACTGCGGGTGGAGCGGGCGGTGGAAACCAAGCTAGCGGCCATGGGCTGCAAAACGGAAGTGTACTGGGGAGCCACCCTCTACCATCCCGATAACCTGCCCTTTGCCATCAGCCGCCTGCCAGAGGTGTTTACCCAGTTTCGCAAACAGGTGGAGCAGCACAGCACGGTAGATATGACTCTGCCCACCCCAGCAAAGCTCCCCTCTCTACCAACGGTTGCGCCTGGAACCCTGCCAACCTTAGCCGATTGGGGTCTGGAAACTCCGAATCCCGACAGCCGCGCCGTGCTCACCTTTGCGGGGGGTGAAACGGCTGGCCTGGCCCGCCTCAACCACTATGTGTGGGAGGCCGATTGCCTCAAAACCTACAAGCAGACCCGCAACGGCATGGTAGGGGCCGACTATTCTTCAAAGCTGTCGGCCTGGCTGGCGATGGGTTGTCTCTCACCACGGCGGGTGTACGAGACAGTGCAAGACTACGAAGCGGAGCGCATTCGCAACGACTCTACCTACTGGCTGGTCTTTGAGCTGCTGTGGCGCGACTACTTTCGCTTGATCTGTGCCAAGCACGGCAACAAAGTGTTTTACCCGTCTGGTCTGCGGGGACTGCTGATCGACTGGAAGCAGGACTGGCCTCGCTTTAACGCCTGGCGCAAGGGCGAAACCGGCTTTCCATTAGTCGATGCCAACATGCGTGAGCTGGCCCAATCTGGGTTTATGTCGAACCGGGGGCGGCAGAATGTGGCCAGCTTTCTCACTAAAAATCTGGGTGTTGACTGGCGCATGGGGGCTGAGTGGTTTGAATCGCTGTTGGTTGACCACGACCCGTGCAGCAACTATGGCAACTGGAATTACACAGCCGGAGTTGGCAACGACGCACGGGGCTTTCGCTATTTCAACATTCCCAAGCAGGCGAAGGACTACGACCCCGACGGGCTCTATGTGAAGCACTGGCTATCAGAACTGACGGATGTCCCCCCGGCCAAGGTGCACGAGCCGTGGAAACTTCAGCCCGTGGAGCAAAAGCGCTTTGGGGTTACTATTGGCGTTGATTATCCGCGCCCAGTGGTCGATTTGCACAAGTCAGTGCAGGCTAACGAAGCAATTTACAATGCCGCCCGCGAGACTAGTTAGGAGTTTTACTCACTCTGAGCTGTAGCAGTTTACTGATAGAAAATGAGTAGATCTTTACCCGTAGCTCCAGGGCAAAATGAAGCTGGGCTTAGTTTTCTGGGCTGGGTGGAGGCTAGATAGGCCTGCTAATCTGTCCTATAAATTTACCTAAACGTAGTCTGTGTAACGGCGGGCAATGTTGAGCTAACATAAGGTTTATGCAGTGTTGACAATGTCATAGTTCACTAATGGATGTTGGCGGGTTAGGCCCAAAAGACAAAGTTAGTAACTGGGGCAAAAGCGCCACTAACGCATTTTCATAAATTCAACCTTTAAATCAAAACCTTAAACCCAATCCTTGAATCAGCCATTTAACCTACTAACCCCAGCTTTGGACGGCTGGGGTTTTTTGTAGTTGCTTATAGGTACTGGTGACCCTACAGCGGCGTGGTAGAACGGGCACAGGTGCCACGCCCCCACTGCCCGTCGTAACCCACCGATACCTGATCGCCCACCTGGGCCGGGCGGCTAGAGAGGTGTACCAAGGTCACATCGGCTGCGTCATTGACTGCACCGCGCCAGATGGCTTGGCCCTTGGCATTGTTGCGATCGTAGCTGAGGAAGGCTTCGGCGATTTGCTGTCCGGTGCTGCGCCGCCGCAGCACAATGCGCGAAAACCCAGCTTCGCGGGTAAAAAACACGGTGTAGTTGATGTCATTGACCAGAATCGAGCCGGGGCACTGCATTTGCAGGTTATCTTGGTTGGGCTCGACCTGGGCCAGTGCCGGACTGTCGGCGGGGATGCTGGCGCTGGGGCCAACTCCAGCCGCCGCCACTGAGCTGGGGCCAAGAATGCCAAACCCGATAGCGAGAGCGGTCTTGAGTAGCGTATGGGACATAAAAAATCTTTCATCAACACTGAATTGATGAAACGCTAATTTGCTATGAATTTTGTAGGGCGGAAGGGGCGATCGCAAACCCCTACGCCCCAATAGATCAGTGGAACCGGGCGCTCAGCAAATCAACCTATACCTTGGCCGCGAGTCGTTGGGCGATTTCATCAGCGTACTGATCGGCGTTGAGCCCGGTCACCAGGTGCAGCACGTCATTCTGAAGCCGCATGATGCCTTGCACCCCAGCGGCCTGAAGCGCAGTTTCGTCAACGGCAGCGGGGTCGGTGACTTCTACCCGCAGGCGGGTCAGAGCGACGGAGTCAACGGTGCGAATGTTGTTGGCCCCGCCCAGGGCTGCGATCGCGGCTTCGGCTTTTTGGGCCACTTGGGGGTCAGAGGGAATTTTGACTACATCGGGGGTGGTTTCATTCACGAAGCCTGTGGCCGGCACCTCCACAATATCGGCTTCAGGGCCAGCGGTTTTGAGGTAGTCGGCCATGTCGGTCTTGAGGTTGTCAGACTGGGGGCCAAAGATGGCCTGGGCATTTTGCCCCATTTGCAGCACCCCAGAAGCTCCCAGAGCTTTGAGACGCGGGACGTTCACCTTCGCCATATCATCCACGCTGATCCGCAGCCGGGTAATACAGGCATCCAGGTTTTTGATGTTGCTGCGACCGCCAAAGGCTAGCACCAGGGCCTTGGCCATTGCGGCTTTGTCTCCGGTGATGGCAGCAGTCGATTCATCTGCTTCAACATCGTCTTCGCGCCCTGGGGTCATGAGGTTGAACTGCCGAATGGCAAAGCGAAAGATGAAATAGTACAAGGCCACAAACACCGGAGCCAGGGCCGGAATCAGCCACACCCGCGTTCCCAAACTGTTGAACAGCACAAAGTCGATCAGCCCGTGGGAGAAGGTGAAACCCATGCGTCCGCCCAGGGTAACAAATAGCCAGTCGGCAAACCCAGCCAGCACGGCGTGAATGGCGAAGAGTTGGGGAGCGACGAACAAGAATGAGAACTCAATCGGCTCAGTAATGCCGGTTAAGAAGGAGGTCAGAGCGGCAGAAATCATCAGACCGCCGACCTGCTTGCGGTTTTTGGGTTTAGCGCTGTGCCAGATAGCGATCGCCGCTGCCGGCAGCCCAAACATCTTGAACCAGTAGGCCCCGCCCAAAATTCCCGCTGTGGGGTCGCCCGCAAAGAAGCGAGCAATGTCGCCCCGCACAGTCTCCCCAGTAATCGGGTCTTGGAATGAGCCAATCTCAAAGAAGAACGGCACGTTCCAGACGTGGTGCAGACCAAAGGGAATCAGCAAGCGCTCGATGAAGCCGTAGAGGGCCACAGTCAGCGGGACATTGCCGCCCTCCGCTGCCGCCTGGGCAAAGCTGTTGATACCAGCCCCAACGGGCGGCCAAATTATGCTCATTACCAAGCCGGTCAGAATGGCGGCAAAAGCAGTGATGATGGGCACAAACCGCTTGCCCGCAAAGAACCCCAGGTAGCGGGGCAGGCTAATGCGAAAGAATTTGTTGAACATATAGGCGGCGATGCAGCCCATAATCAGGCCACCAAACACCCCTGTATCCAGCGTGGGGATGCCCAGCACTGTCTTGGTTTCTAAGCCCATACCGAGGGCGACGGTGCCCAGGGTGGCGAGAAAGACCACGAAGCCAACCGTGGCGGCCAGGGCTGAGACGCCATCGTTGTTGGTGTAGCCGATCGCCACGGCGATCGCAAAAATCAGCGGTAGACTGGCAAAAATGGCGTCTCCAGAGCTTTTCATAATCGCGGCTAGCCACTCCGGTAGCCACCAAAACTTCGGGTCGGTGAGAACGCCCTGCTCAATCTGCTGTAGCTCGATCAGACGGGCGCTGCCCAGGCCCAGCAGCAGGCCTGCCACCGGCAGCACCGACACGGGAAGCATGAGCGACTTCCCCATTTTTTGCAGCAGCCCGAAGGCGTGGTTCCAGGTGTCTTTGATTTTCATAGAGGGTGAAGGGGGTAGGGGGTAGGAGGGTAGGGGGTGGATGGGTAATGGAGTAGGGGGTGGATGGGTGATGGAGTGAAGCAAAGGGGGCGACATAGGAGGGTTTATGTCTCTCGCCGATCCGTTGGCAGAACAGAGGTTTAAACCGATGATCAGCCGATCCTTTCCGTGGGGTGAAGGGCGGCGGAACGCCTTTCGAGAAGGGGGGCTGGCCCCAGCGGTAGGCTTGGACTTTATTCCCAAGCGTTCGCCGTCTTTCTAAGCGTGGACTTCAAAGAATCGGTTGACTGCTGTGGATCGGTGGTGGGCAGTGCCCACCCTACGGTGCTTTGAGGTCTTGAAAATGGTGCATTGGCAGGGCGAAGGGGAATGACACCGAGCGCAACTCTTGCCGCCGAAGGCACCCTACGCCTCTTCTAAGAGCACCAGATCGCGCACTTGGGCGGCAGAATCCAAATTCAACGCCTGCTGCGCTAGATCTTGGCACTGAGCTAGGGTCAAGTCCCGCACCTGAGCTTTCACCGCTGGAATCACTGGTACGCTGACGCTCAGTTCCTTCACGCCTAGCCCGAGCAGAATGGGGATGGCTTGGGGGTCGCCTGCCATGCCGCCGCAGACTCCCACCCATTTACCGTGCTTGTTGGCCCCCCGCACCGTCAGATCGATCATGCGCAGCACGCTGGGGTTGAGGGCGTCCACATAGGGGGCCAGCTTAGGGTGGCCGCGATCCATGGCCAGGGTGTATTGAGTCAGGTCATTGGTGCCAATGGAAAAGAAGTCCACCTGTTCGGCAAACCGCTCAGCGGACACAGCGGCAGCGGGCACTTCGACCATGATGCCAATCTCAATGGGCGGCACGCCGAGTTTTTGACGCTCCTCCTCCATCACCGCTTTGGCCATCGCCAACTCCTCCATGCGGGCAATCATGGGAAACATCACCCGTGCCTTGCCTGCGGTAGAGGCTTTGAGAATGGCGCGAAACTGGGTGCGCATCAGCTCGGGGCGATCGAAGCCCAGGCGAATGCCCCGTTCACCCAGGAAGGGATTTTCCTCGTGGGCCATAGGCAGGTAGGGCAGGGGTTTGTCGCCGCCCACATCTAGGGTGCGAATGATCATGGGGCGATCGCCCAGCACCCGCAGAATGCCTGCATAGATCGCCTCCTGCTCGTCCTCCGTGGGGGCCGAGCTGGCCTCCATAAAGACAAACTCTGTTCTGAGCAGACCGACCCCTTCGCCGCCGACTTTGAGCGATGCTTCAGCATCTTTTTGGCTACCGATGTTGGCGACCACCTCAATCTGCTGCCCATCCTGGGTGATGGCGGGCTCAAAGGCATGCTCCATATCCCTTGACTGTCTAGCTTTTTGGCGGGCGATGCGATTCTGGGTTTGCTCTAGCTCATCTACGGAGGCATTGAGCCTCACCCGGCCCTTGGTGCCATCGAGAATTACCGGGGTGCCGTTCGCTAAGTCCAGAATGCGGGGTTCGATGCCCGCGATCGCCGGTATGCCCATCGACCTGGCCAAAATCGCCACGTGGGAAGTGGCCCCGCCCGCTACCGTGGCAAAACCCACCACCCGCGCCGGGTCAAGGTTGGCCATATCCGACGGGGTGAGGTCTTCGGCCAGCAAAATGCTGTTGGCTGGCAAAACCAGGGCCTCTGCTTTGACCCCAGTGAGGATGCGGAGTACGCGATCGCCCACATCGCGCAAATCGTTGGCCCGCTGGGCCAGCAGCTCGCTCTTGAGCTGGGCTAGCTGATCGGCCTGTCTGGTGTAGGTCTGCTGCCAGGCAAAGGCGGCGCTCTTGCCCTGGTCGATGGCACTGGTGGCGCTATCCATCAGCTCTGGGTCGGCGAGCAGCTCTTGGTGGGCGGCAAAGATGGCGGCTTGGCTGGGGTCGCCCTGGCTCTGCACCTTGGCGCGCAGGCTCTCGATTTCGAGCCCGGCCTGGTCGATCGCTGTGGCGAGCTTGCGGTGCTCATCGTTAGGGCTGTCGGCGGTTTCGTCAACGCGCAGGGCCTGCCGCTGCTGCCGGTAGGTGTTGCCCACCGCTACCCCAGGCGAAGCGGCTACGCCCAGAATGATATTGGGGTCGTCGCTTTTAGGGCGGGGGGCCGGGGCCGAAATGTCGGCTTGGGCCACACTGGCAGCGGCGGTTACGGGGGCGGCACCCGCTTCGCCCAGGCCATCGCGCAGGGCGGCGGAAAGGTCGGCGATCGCCGCCTCGGCATCGACCCCAGTGGCCTCCAGCGTTACCGTATCGCCTCGGCCAACCTCCAGCCCCATCAGCGCGACGACGCTGCGCACGTTAGCGCTGTCGCTGCCCCGATGCAGACGGATAGCTGACTGATACTTTTTCGCCAGCTGGGCCAGCACCGCCGCCGGTCGAGCATGCAACCCCACCGGATTAGGAATCACAATGGCATCGGAGGTCACCGTTGGCCCGGTCTCGGCCTCGCTCGCGGCTGTTTCACCAACTAGCACCAGCTCCAGCACCGCATCGCGGGCGGCGTTGACCATGCCGCTGGCGGGTCTAAACTCAGCCACGCGATCGCTGTTGGTTACCACAATCTGGGTCAGCAGGCTGCGGGCGTGGAGCGCCACATAGTCGGCGTCAAACTCAATCAAGATGTCGCCGGATTTAACGCGATCGCCCACCTTGACCCTGGCCGTAAACCCCTCACTCTTGAGGGCTACGGTATCGAGACCAATATGCATCAAAATTTCAATGCCCTCAACGGTCTTCACCGTGACCGCATGGCTGGCGCTGTGGATTTGCACAACATCCCCATCGCAGGGGGCCAGCAGCACCTGGCTGGTTGGGTCGATGGACACGCCATCGCCTACCATCTTTTGCGCAAATACTGGGTCAGGCACGGTTTCTATCGGCACCACCAGCCCCGACAGCGGGGCCGTTAAAACCAGACGGTTGGTTTTGGTTGGGGGGGCTTTGAGGGCTGTCATAGGTAGATCCTGAGGAAAAATAGTTTGAATAGGAGCCAATACTGCCAAAGGATTTTGGGGGGTAGCAACGTTCAATCTGAGTCAGGCAAAGGCGTGGTGTTGAGCGTTGCCTTTTGAGGGGGAATATAAACATCAAAGATGATGGCTACCCTAGTGGGTTCAATTCAGCAATCTAACGTTGCAAAGTAGTCGGGTAAGTGTCTGTTTTGTTAGGTGCGATCGCCCCCAGCGCCGATAGCGTCGATAGGCTGGGCGCGATGGTTTAGAATCACCACAGATAGCCCTTTAATCTCTGTGCATTTGGGAATGGCTCAGTCTTCTACTCATCGCCGCCCTTCGATCAGCCCTTGGGAACGCCTGTTGGTCTTTGCCAACAGCGAGACTACCCTCTACGTGCTGAAGCGCATCTTGCAGGCCGCCCTGACGCTGCTGTTGGCCTCGGCCCTTAGCTTTTTTGTAATTCAGCTAGCGCCGGGCAATTTTCTCGATCAGTATCGGCAGAGTCCGCAATTTTCGCCCGAGACCCTGGCGCAGCTAGAGGCCCAGTTTGGCCTTGATCAGCCCGCCTGGCGGCAGTACCTCAACTGGCTCTACCAGGTGATCTTCCACGGTAACTTTGGCCTCAGCTTTGCCTACCAGCGCCCGGTGGTTGACCTACTGTGGGAGCGGGTGCCCAACACCCTGTTGCTCGCGTTGGCGGCTTTTCTGGTCACCTGGCTAATCGCCATTCCCATGGGCATTGTGAGCGCTGTCAACCAAAACCGCCCTACCGATCGCGTGCTGCGGGTGCTGAGTTATCTGGGGCAGGGCATGCCCAGTATTGTGACCGGCCTGTTGCTGCTGTTTTTTGCTCAAAGTGTGGCACCGCTGTTCCCCATTGGCGGGCGCACCAGCATCATCCACGACGACCTCAACTGGTTTGGCAAGCTCGTCGATGTGGGCTGGCACCTAATCTTGCCGACTCTGGCCCTGAGCATCACCAGTTTTGCGGGGCTCCAGCGGGTTACCCGGGGGCAGCTGCTCGATGTGCTGCGCCAAAACTACATTCAAACCGCCCGCGCCAAAGGGTTGTCAGAAAATCGGGTGGTCTACGTTCACGCCCTGCGCAATGCAGTGAACCCGCTGATTACGCTCCTGGGCTTTGAGTTTGCTGGCCTACTGGGCGGCGCATTCATCACAGAAACCTATTTCAACTGGCCTGGTCTAGGGAAACTGACCCTCGAAGCGGTGCAGGCCCAGGATTTGTACCTGGTGATGGCCAGCTTGATCATGGGGGCAGTGCTGCTGATTGTGGGCAACCTGCTGGCCGATCTGGCGCTGAGCTTTGCCGACCCTCGCATCCGCCTATCGGATATCAACTGAGGCGGTGAGAAATTATGGTATCTCAACTCTACTATTTGCTGCGATCGCGCGCCGACGGCAGCTACCTGGTAGCCCGCCCCCACGGTGTTGATAATCCCGATCAGCCTCTTCCTACGGGGTTTCTGCTGGTGTTTACCGCCGACTACGATGCCCTCAGCTATCTCAATGCCCATGCCCCCGAGCTGAGCGACAAATTTGCGATCGAAACCATCACCGCCTCTAGCCTCAAACCCTTGATCAACCGCTGGGATTTTCAGGGTTTGGGCATGGTCAACGACCCCCGCCTACCCCAGGTCGAGTTCTTTAACCGCAGCTAGTTGGGTGAAACTGAGCAGCAAGAGTTGTGAACCTCTATGGCTATCAGCTTCTGCTGGAGCGAGTAAATAGCTTGAAATAGAGTCCCTGGCCCAGTTCTTTGATCGGAAACAACAGATAGGTCAGCGGGTTGATAGTGACGATGATGTTGCGTACGTTGCGCTTGGCCAACGCCACCACCGCCCAGGCTACCCAATCGGCAGACATCACCCCAACTGGGTTGAGGTTGCTCTTGAATGGCCCCAAAATCACCTTACGCACTACGCAGGGAGCGTCGAGCCGCCGCAGACTCACCAAATCGCCCATCAGGCGCTTAGACAGCTCGTACAGCGGGCTAAAGGCTGGGTTGACCTCGGCTTCGGAGGTGTTGACCCACACCTCTTTGGTAGCCCGTTGGGGAGAAGTCTCCACCGTGCTAAAGAAGACCTCCATCAGTCGCCAGCCAGAGAGGGCGTTGGCCTCCAGGGAGGTTTGAATGGCCTCGGGGGTGCGATCGCCGTGCACATTCAGCCCGTGATTCAGAATTAAAATATCCACCTTCTTGAGCGCCTCGCGCAGGTCAGCTTCAGCCCCAGATTGCCACTGCCAGCAGGGAATGCTCTCCTCAAAGGTGGCGTCGGCAGAGGTCGTGAGGGCAATGGGCCGGGCTTTCTGACGAACGAGTTCGTTGAGCAGAGCGCGGCCCAGGGTGCCCGACGCGCCAGTAACCGCCACGGTTTTGCCCTTGAGAGAAACAGCAGTGCCCATCAGCTTGTCCAGACCGGTAAAGTATCCGGCAAAGTAGGCGTTGGTGTCGTCGAAGTGGTGTCGCCAGTGGTAAGTGCGGTTGACTCGCCAGTTGCCAGGAATGGTAGTGAGTTCGCCGGGTTCATGGGTGAGGTCGGTGGTCAGCAGCCAGCCCTGGGAGCGGGCGATCGCCGCCAGCAAAAATCCCAGCCCGTACACTGACCCCAGCCACAGCCCAGCAATGCCGGTAGAAATCGCTAGCCCCGCCAGCGCCCCAGTCATGACAATGGCTTCGGGGGTGTCGTTATAGAGCTGGGCCTGGCGATAGAGTTCGGGGCTAACGGGGGTAAAGTCTTTCTTGTAGGCCCGATGATGCCAGTTGTGGAGGCGCATGAGGGGCGGCCAATAGTGGCTAACCATATGATAAATATCGCGCACCGCCTCTGCTATTAGGAGCGCGATCGCGCCCCACAAGCCCTGCCAAACAACCGTTTCAAGCGGCATATAAAATTCCACACCACATCGAGCAATTCACATTCTGACACGACTTGCTGCGGGGTGCAGGTCTCACAACAATGGCAAAGCCCAGAGGCGGCCCTCCGGGCTTTGCTATTGCTCAGGATTTAATCAAACAGAAACAGCTAAGCCGCAGGCTCTTCGGCTGTAGAAGGCGCACCCACTGGGCGCGATACCTCAATACCGTTTTCTTCGAGCACCACCACCGGATCGCTACCGCGCATATCGATGCGTTTGACCAGCACCTGACCGTTGGAAACTCGCTGACCTGCTCTGACATACTGACTACCAGCCGAGGTTTGAACCACAGCAAAGTTTTCGTTGCCGATGGTCATCACGCCGGTCACCAGCACGGCTTCCGCCAGGGCGGGCTTCGGGAGTTGGGGCAGAGGTGCCAAGGGCGGCGGGGTTGCAGAGCGTCCAGCACCACCACTGCCCGCAGCGGCTCCTGACCCGCCTGACGTAGTACCAGCCGCGCCACCAGCACCACCAGCCCTAGCCACAGCGGACCCAGCGGCACCACCAGCACCAGTACCTGCCCTGCCACCCGTCGCAGTAGCACCAGTTCCACCACCCGCAGTGGTACCAGCCGTAGCTGTGCCCCCAGCCGCGCCTCCTACTGGCGGTGGTGGGGCAATTACCCGGGGCGGTGGTGGCGGTATAGGCACGATAGCGAAGGGATCGGTACGGCTGTTGTTAATCTGCTGAAGCCGCTCGTTGGGGTCTGTAGACTGAATTAGATCGGCCCGGGCAATGGGCGAGAACTGAGGCGCAATGGGCACCAAAGGCTCGGCAAAGACTTCTTCAGTCGCCACCTGTTCTTCAGGTACGGGCACCGATTCCACCGGAATTTCTTCAGCAGGAATGCTCTCTTCGACGGGGGCACCGGCCTGCTGGGCTCGCTGGGCAAGAAACCCACCCAAGAAAGGAACCGACGCCAGCATTGACAATAGCCCACCTAGGGATATCAGGAAGCTGTTGCGGGCCCACTTACGGCCTCGAAACTTGATCCAATAGACCAAGAGGGCAAAGGGGATAAACAGCGACAGCAAGCCCCAGACGGCGCTGACCTTAAACGCGTCTACAACGCCAATGATGCTGCCTGCAAAAGCCAGCAAAACGCCGAGAATAACTAAGACTAAAAACGCGATCGCCCCCATGGCTGAGCCTCCTTGCTTCCTGAGCCGATGTTCCTAAACGATAGCTCAATTCTGAGGATGCAGAGCGTTTTAGGCGGTTTCGTCTTCGTTAGACACCATTAGCACCTGAAGATGCTTCAGCCCTTGCTTCACTCGGCGCGATACGGTAACGGCGCTAATCCCCATGCGCTCGGCTGTTTCTTTTTGGGTGAGGTCGTAGAGAAAGACAAATTCCAGTACTTCGCGGGTGCGATGCTCAAGCTGGTGCAGGGCCTGCTGGAGGCGAAGCTGATCTTCCTGGGCCAGCTGAAAGCTTTTATATTTGAGGTCGGGCAGCAGGTCACCTAGACAGCCTGATTCTTCATCTTGCACTGGGGCGTCGAGGCTCAGCAGCGATCGGTTGCGAGTGGCTAGCTTGACCTCTTGCCATTCGGCTGTAGAGATATCGAGGGCCGCAGAAATTTCGGCATCGTTGGGCAGTCGGCCCAGGTCGGCTTGCAGCTGGTGAATGACACGGGCCGACTGGCTTTGCAGCGCCTGCCACCGCCGTGGGATGCGCATGGAAGTGCTTTTGTCGCGCAGGTAGTGCTGAATTTCGCCGCGAATGTAGGGAATCGCAAAGGAACTGAAGGCATAGCCCTTGCCCATGTCGAAGCGCTCGATGGCGCGAATCAGACCCAGGCTACCCACCTGCATGAGGTCGTCAAAGGTCTCGTTAGATTGTTGCAGCCAACGGTAGGCCTCACGCCGGACTAATCCAATATTGAGCTGCACCAGCTGATTGCGCAAGTTGAGATCGGGATTGCTTTGATAGAGCCGCAGCAGTTCTAGGGTGCTGCCTTTAGCTTGAAATCGGGAAGTAGCGACCATGGCGATCTCAGGAAGTGGTGAATCCAATCGGGTAAACCGAGAACTATGCTGCCTGACGGTGGGATCCTAAACGGTAGCAAAGTGTAGTTGGGAGATAGGCGGCAAAGAAAACCTCGCTGCACTCGCCCGGCTGCTCTCTGTTAACGACAAGGCAGTGCATCACAGAATCGTGTGCTCGTGATCTAAGCCTAAGGGCCGACGGAAGCGACCACAATGGCGTAACTACGGATACCTATGGACTCGCCTCATTAGTATAAGAGCTGGCGATTCTGTTCTAGAGTCTTCCTACTCAGCTCCTTCATGCCAAGGCCTGAGAGGGCTGATTTGGGGGATCACTCTCAAAATTTGTGAATCGCTAAGCCTTGCACCCCAATCAGTTTGGCCTTGTTCACATAATTTCTATGGCTCTGTAAATTTTTGGCGAAGACTGCTGATTCTTACGGAGGCGGTTAGGCAAGCCTGGCTCTTGATTGAAATTAAGTCTTTAGCTTGTGCTTAGGTGACTAGAACAAAGACCCGTATTTTCCCTGGGGTCAGTTTAGAACCGTTACATAAGTTCGGAGTCAATACCTAGTTTAGGGGTGGTGCAGTGGTACCTTTCTCACCCTAAATTCAGTTAGGGTCGGAGAGGCGATGCCAAAATGGGCTATGGGCTGGCGATCGCCAGTTTGTCATCCTAGGGCTTATCGCTATGGTTTTATTTCAATCTCGCCCCGGCTGGCAGCTGCCAGAGTCTCGTGTGACTGCTGAGGGGGTGTTTTGTCAGCGGCGACGGTTTATGAAGTCGCTGATTGGGGCCGGATTAGGGTTTGCGGCGGCTTCAGCGGGGGGCTGTCAGCGATCGCAGACGATGGACGCAGACCTGGCGAATACTCTAGGAGAACCCCTAAGCGGGGCGGGGCTCAACGGTGCCTTTGCCAATGCTGGACGAGAGCCGACGCCGCAAATATACGCTAGCCGCTACAACAATTTCTACGAATTTGGCGGCAGCAAAGATATTTGGGCGAGTGCCCAGGCCCTGCCGACTGACCCCTGGAGCTTGGCGGTGACAGGGTTGGTCAAAAATCCTCAAACCTTTAGCTTAGATGACTTGACCCGGCGCTTTGCCCTAGAGGAGCGCATCTACCGGTTTCGCTGTGTTGAGGCCTGGGCGATGGTGGTGCCCTGGATTGGTTTCCCGATGCGAGAGCTGATGGCGGCGGTGGAGCCGACTTCAGCAGCTAAGTACGTTCGGTTTACCTCTTTCTATGACTCGGCGGTGTGCCCTGGCCCTAGCCTGGGCTTTGCCCGCAATCTGCCCTGGCCCTATACCGAGGGGCTGACCGTGGAGGAAATGGCCAACGACCTGGCCTTTTTTGCGGTGGGCGTGTACGGGCGCACCCTGCCTAAGCAGCACGGTGCCCCGATTCGCATGGTGATGCCGTGGAAGTATGGCTTTAAGGGGGCTAAATCGATCGTCAAAATTGAGTTTGTGGCCGAGCAGCCCGCTACCTACTGGAATACGCTGGCCCCCAATGAGTATAAGTTTGAGGCCAATGTCGAGCCCGATGTGCCCCACCCGCGCTGGTCGCAGTCTAAAGAGCGGTTAATCGGAGAATCGACGGCAATGTTCTCCTGGGAGCAGCAGCCCACGGTAATCTACAACGGCTATGGGGAGTATGTGGCTGGGCTATATGGGTAGAGAGTTAGGCGGCGATCGCCGCCCGAATCACCTCTTGATCCAGAGCCTTGCCAATCACGACTAGTCGGGTTTGGCGAGGCTCGCTGGGTTGCCAGGGGCGGTCAAAAAATGAGTCAAACCGCTGACCAACGCCGTGGACTACCAGGCGCATGGCTTTGTTGGGAACATCAACGAAGCCCTTGATGCGGTAGATTTCGTGGGTGGCGGCCAGGATTTCTAACCGCTTGACCAAAGCCTTGGGGTCAAAACTTTGATCGAGCACGATGGGGATGGCGACAATGTCGTCGTCATGATCGTGATCATGCTCATGGTCGTGGTGGCTGGGGCGGCTGTCGAGGTTGTCTTCGACGGCGGCGTTAAATCCCAGCAGGAGGTCGGGGCTGATGGGGCTACTGCCCTCGCCCCCGGCCAGACCCAGTACTTTGACGGAATGGGGCAGCTGCTGGGTGAGCCAGGTTTCGATGCGGGTGCGATCGCCTTCACTCACCTTGTCTACCTTAGTGAGCAGCACCAGGTCGGCGCAGTTGAGCTGGTCTTCAAACAGTTCTTCGAGGGGTGTTTCGTGGTCGAGGCTGTCGTCGGCTTGGCGCTGGGCTTCTAAAGCGGGCAGGTCGCCCACCAAATCTCCGGCAGCCAGGGCTTCGCAATCGACTAGGGTAATGACGCTGTCAACGGTGGCGGCGGTGCGAATTTCGGGCCAGCGAAATGCCTGCACTAAGGGCTTGGGCAGGGCGAGGCCAGAGGTTTCGATCACAATGCAGTCGATCTGATCGCGGCGGGTCATGAGCTGCTGCATGGTGGGCAAAAACTCCTCCTGCACGGTGCAGCAGAGGCAGCCGTTGGTGAGTTCGAGAATGTTGGTGGCAGGGTCGTCGTCTTCGTCACACACCTGGCAGCTGCGCAGCAGGTCGCCGTCAATGCCGACTTCGCCAAACTCGTTGACTAGCACGGCAATGCGCCGACCCTCGGGGTTTTGCAGCAGCTGGCGAATCAGGGTGGTTTTGCCCGCCCCGAGAAAGCCGGTGATGATAGTAACTGGAATTTTGTGCATAACCCGCCAGAAAATCGCCGATCCTCAACCTAGCACGGGGGCAGGGGACAGCGATCTACAATGACTACAATTCAACCTGTCTGGCCAATGGTACCAACCCCTGCCAAAACCCTTACCCTAGCCGAGTTTTTGCAACAGCCAGAGACCAAGCCCGCGCGCGAATACATCGACGGCCAGATTATTCAAAAACCAATGCCCCAGGGACAACACAGCCGCATCCAGCAAAAGCTGAGCAATACCATTAACGCAGTCACTGAAGGCGATCGCGTTGCTTTGGCCCTACCCGAACTGCGCTGTACCTTTGGCGGTAGATCGATCATTCCAGACGTATCTGTATTCCGCTGGCAGCGGTTGCCCACCAATGACGATGGCACCATTGCCAATACGTTTAGCGCTGCCCCTGATTGGACAATCGAAATTCTTAGCCCCGAGCAGTCTTCCACGCGGGTAGTGAGCGACATTCTGCACTGTCTCAACCACGGTGGCCTGGGGGGCTGGCTGATCGACCCCAATGAAAATTTGGTGCAGGTTTATCTGCCCAACCAGCTACCCACCTCCCTCGAAGCGGCAGAAAATGAGCTGACAATGACGGGCCTGGCACCAGCTCTAACCCTGACTGTAGGGCAGGTATTTGGCTGGTTACGAGTAGGGTAAACGAAACAGGGTTTATCGTGCGATCGCCCCTTCGAAGGCATGAACATTGCCGGAGTCACGGGCATTTCTGAGGCGCAAAAAGCCAGTCTTAAGGTGTTGGGGGCGATCGAAGCATGAAGGCAATGTGCGATTGCTATGCCCCATTTAGCCATCTACTCAGCATCTCCCACCTGCTTCTGGTCAACCTCGTCAAAGATGGCGCTGGGGTGGCAGTAATACTTAAACTCCAGCAGGTTGTAGAAGGGGTCTTGCAAAAAGAACGTGCGATGCTCCAGCGTTGTGCCCGGAAAGCGGTGCTTTTCGTCCTGGTAGAACGTGAGCTGATGATCTTTGGCGCGATGTAGCAAGGTTTCCCAGTCGGGCTCAGCCATGAAGACCAGGCCAAAGTGGCGGGGGTAGATGCCCTTTTGGGGTACCAGGTCGGGTGTGGTATGAGCCACTAACTGATGGCCGTACAGGTTGAGAATGAGCGAGTTGGGGGTTTCTCGCCCTGGTTCGCAGCCGAGACCATCCACGTAAAATTCTTTTGTGGTAGGAATATCGGCCACAGGAAAGGCCAGGTGAAACAGGACGGTGGCAGAATCCATAGAGGGAAGGCGCGAAGGGACGAGCTAGAACCTTTAGCCAACGGGGCCCAGGCGATCGAGGGGCCAGAACCGAAACCGAGCCCGACCAATAATATTTTGCTGGGGGAGCCCGCCCCACACGTGGGAGTCGTTGCTGTCGTTGCGGTTGTCGCCCATGACAAACACCTGACCGAGGGGTACGGTGACAGGCTCTAGGGTGTAGGCGGGGGCTTCGAGGGTATAGGCCTCTTGCAGGGGCTGGCCGTCAACGATCACCTGTCCTTGGCGAACGGCAATGGTTTGGCCGGGTTCGCCAATCACTCGTTTGATAAAGGCCTGACGGGTTTCGTATCCCAGGCGAGCTAGCTGTGGCGGTGGTGCAAACACCACGATGTCGCCCCGGTGAGGGGGTTGCCAGCGGTAGCTGATTTTTTCGACCAGCAGGCGATCGCCGATGTGCAGCGTCGGATCCATGGAGTTGGAAGGAATATAGCGAGGTTCCGCGACCAGCACCCGCACGCTCAGAGCGATCGCTAGGGCGATCGCCAGCACTCGGATATTGCTCCACTGCCCGGCCCACAGCGATCGCCAGCGAGCCCAAGCTGAAACCTTCGCTGGTGATGCTTTTTCCTCAGCTGGGCGATTGGGTGGGGCAGATTGCGGTAGCTTAGGATCCATCGGCTTGTCGTTGTCAAAATATGGGCAGCGATCTTCCCTTCCACCTTACAGGCCTAGGGACATGGCCTCTGAACTCAGGGCTGAAATCGGAATTCTACAACTGCGCCGGTGTTTTCATTGAACTGCTCGTAGCTGGTGATACCCCGTATGGTGATCTGGTCGTTGATGCGATAGCGCACGCTAAATACGGCAGGAGTAACATTCGTAAACACTTTCTGCACTGACACCGAGATACTGGGTGAAAAGTTAAAGCCAATCTCGCCGCCAATGTCGAGAGCACCGGCCTGCTGCCCCGGTGGCGAGGCAGAAAACAGGCGTAGCTCGGTGCGATCTAGCCCCGACCCCAGCAGATTTTGCAGGTTGTTGAGCAGGGCCGACCCTGCAAAAGCCAGCAGCCCCTGGAACCCATCGCCGCCGCCTGATACGCTGCCCAAGGTCGATTCCAGCGCTGCCAGTAGCCCACCGCTGAGCAGGGCCACAATCTCACCCTCGGAGCGGGGTGGAGTACTGGATAACTCTACCCCCTGCAAATTCACCACGCGGCTAACGCGGCCGTTGACGTTGGCGCGAATGCGCACGGTCTGCACCCCCGCCTGGGTGAGACCCAACTGGTCAATGCGAGACACGCTGATTTCATTGCGGGGGAAGGGGGTGGCCACCGCCAGAGTATTGCCAGCGGCAGCACTATCGGGTACGGCTGCTGATAGGTTGGCCACCAGGTAGGGGTCAATGGTTTCGTCGAGATCGCTAAACTCGGCGTAGTTTTGATCGCCTGTGAGACGAAACTCGGTGGTCAGTAGGTTGATGCGGCCTGAAGGCAGATTGATGCGGCCATCGGGTCTGATATTGGGTGCGGTACCCACCAGATCTAGCGTTCCTTCGGCCCTCACATCGACAATACTGGGGACCGCCAACCGCACATTCTCAGCCAGCACCAGCTTAAAGTCTTCCAGCACTGGCGGAATGGGGTCAAAGATGCTGGGCTCTGAGGTCGATGCAAAGCCAGTTGGGGTGCCCCCTCCGATGCTGGTATCGGGCAGGGTAAGCAGCCCGTCGGATAGCTTCACTTCGCCGTAGATCAGGGGCGGCAGCAAAAAGACGCTGCCGTCAACTACAACGTTGCCATCGACGCGGCCCCGGTAGGTACCGGAAGGATTACGCAGGTCAAGGGCAATGTTGTCGAGGGTGACGCGGAAGGGGTTGTCGCCTGCGGGCGGCGCGCCATTATTCTCTAAGGCTGTACTGTCAAATAACCCAGGGGCTAGGTCTTGCACTGAGGGCAGCAGCTTGAGGTTGCCCTCAGCTGTTACCTTGCCGTTGCTAAAGTCACCCTCTAGGTTTTGGACGGCGAGCACTAGCCCGTTGGTATAGACCGAGTTGCCGCGGATGGTGTCAGGGCCTTCGAGCACCTCAATGCGGCCCTGAATATTGGTGAGGGGCTCGGGCAGACTACGGGAGCTAATGGTGACGCCTTCAAAATTGGCATTGCCGCTCACATTGAGGGTGGTGAGGGCTTCTTGAATAGGTTGGTTGACGGGCCAGCGACCCTGAACCGCTAGATCGAGGCTGGCTGGGCCTGACTCCCAGGTGATGGCGCGGGTTAGCAGGTTGACCAAGGCAAAGCCCTCGTCGCGCACTCTGAGAGAAACGTCGACCGTGTCGGTTTCGGGCTGTTGCCGCAGACCGGGCAGCGGTAGGGGCACGCTCGCCACCAGCCGCAGCGGGTCAACCTGTTTGTCAATAGCGACGCGGCTGATCAAGTTGAGGCGAGCGCCTTCGTAGCGAAAGTTGGCGGTGGCCAAATCGATGGCGTTGCGGTTGATGGTGGCTTCGTTGACTGCGAGCTGGCCGCGCACCTGAGGATCGTTTAGGTTGCCGGTGAGGGTGGCCCCTAGATTGACCAGACCATCAAGGTTATCGGGGAGGCGCAACGGCTGACGCAGCGCGTTGATGGGTACATTGCTCACCTCCAGACGCAGGGTGTGGGCCACGGGGTCATCAGGGCGCAGGCTAAAGTCGCCGTTGAGGGTAGCTAGAGCCACGCCCTGCTGGGTGGTGTCAGAAAAATCGGCGAAGTTGGAACGCAGGCTGACCGGCTCAAGACGAATGACGCTGTCTTGGTAGCTGCCCTTGGCAATGACTTCGTCGATGCGGTAGGTGGCACCATTGCTGCCGTCGGCGTTGCCCCAGACCCAGTCGGCTCCGGCTAGGTCAAAGGTGATGTTGAGGCTGTCGGGCACGGTACCATTGGCGGTCACTTTGCCTGAAAAGCTGCCGACAAATTCGTCGAGGGGGGGCAGAGTGGCGGTTTCGCCCTGGGCAGCCAGCATGTCTTTAAGCTCTTGCACTTCGGCCAGGCGGCGGAGCTGGTCGAGTAGGCTGGCGTTGCGATCGCCTACGGGCTGCACCTCCTCTAGCGAAGCTAAATCGGCCTCGGTGATAGGGCGAAACCACTCGGGGGGGCGAAGTACGTTAAAGCGAAAATCGGCTTGTTCAAAAATCAGAAAGGTTTGGAGCAGGTCTTGAATTTGGCCATTGTCAACCACGAGTTCGCCGTTGATCTGGGGCTGGTCGCCTAGGGTGTAGGTGCCGCTGGCCAGGTAGCGGCTGAGCCCAGAGGCTGACTCGAGTACGACCCCGGCCAGACCGATGACGTTGTTGGCGTAGGTGACGCTGCCCCGCAGCCGACCGTAGCGAGTAAAGTCGGCAGGGCGCTCGGGGGCAGTGGGGTCAATGGCGACGGTGGTGGTTTCGTTGGGCAGTCTGAGGTAGCCAATGCTGGGGTCTTGCACGTCGAATGTAGCCCGCAGGGTCGGCTGGCGCAGGTTAGCGACAATCTCGGCCCGGCTGATTAGACCGCTGACACTGCCAATGCCGTTCACCCCAGCCTGAGGCAGGCGGAGGTCGCTTAGAGGCAGATTTTCGACGGTGGCGTAGAGGTTGTCGCCTCGGGTGTAGCCCTCGGCCAGAGCCTCGCCGCTGCGGATCTCAAAGGTTAGATCGCGGTCGCCCCCGGCGGTGGCTACGTAGACGCGATCGCCGCCGCCCGTCAAATCCACCGCCAGCGCACCGCCCTGGTTGTAGGTGACAGGGCCGCTGAGGGGAGAGGCAAAGGCCAGATCGCCCGCCTGTAGCCCCACCAGAGAGGCGTCGCCGCTGAGGGCTAGGGCACCGGGACGACCGCGCAGCCGTCCGTTAAAAAAGGCGTTGCCCGTCAGGGGAATCACCTGGGGCACGGGCAGGGCCGCCAGACTGAAGTTGTCTACGTTGAGGTTGAGGTCGAGGTTGGCGATCGCCGGTGCCCCAGGGCCACTGAGCTGCGGGGTGATCAACCCGTTGGCCTGTATCCCGGCAGTGCTGGCCTGCTGCACTAAAACCGACTGCCCATTCCAGGCCAGGTCGGCGGTGAGCGGGCCGCGCACCTGGGCGAGCTGGGGCGATCGGCCTGCCGCCGTCGCCAATCCGTCTGAGAGCACGAGCTGGCCTTGCCCTCTCACCCCAGCCAGGGTGAGGTTGTCGGTGCTGCCCGTAAGGCGAAAGTTGCCGCCAGCGGTGCCCTGGAGATCGGGGGCAAAGGCCGCCATTTGCAGATCGCTCCCCCGGACATTGGCATTCCACTGGCCGCCCGCCAAGCTGGCATCGGTTAGCACGGTGCCGCCTGCTAGGGCGATCGCGCCATTACCCTGTCCCCGCACCCCTGCCAGGCCAGGATTGTCGAGGGTGCCCGAGAGCTGAGCGGTGCCGCTAGCCACCCCATCGACCCCAGCCCCCAGGCGGCTGAGCTGCACCCCTTGACCTCGTAGGTCAGCGTTCCACTGACCATTGGCGAGCAGGCCATTGCCCGCTATGGTGCCCCCCGCCACCTGCACAAAGGTATCGGTAAAACGCACCTGATTGCCCGCCAGGCTGAGGTTACCCTGGGCTGGGTAGTCGCCCAGGGGGGCGCGCCAGCTGGCTGTGCCCACCAGCTGGTTGACGGGGCCAACGATCTCGGCCTCAAAAAACACCGGCCCCAGGGCCACCTGGTCAGACAGCCCGTAGGCCTGGCCAATGGTGTCGGCGGGAATGCGATCGCCCGCTAGCGCCAGCGTCAGCCGCCCCGGCTCACCGAAGGTAAAAACGCCGCTGCCGGTCAGGGCACCGCCCCCGACGGGCACCGCCAGAACCTGATCAATCTCTAGGTTGGGCGATCGCAGAATGCCCGTGGCCCTGACTTCGCTAAAGGTCACCCGGTCAACGGTGATTTGATCCTGGGAGATCAGCTCGGTAGTAATCACCGGCTGGCTCAGAGGCCCGGTCATGGTGACGTCGGCCCCAAAGGTGCCGCTGGCCTCTACCGGCAAACTTCTGTCCAGTAGCTCAGTGGCCTGGGCGATGGTAAACGGGTTGACTTGGCCGCTGAGGTTGTAGCCCTCATCTAAGTTGAGGCTGCCCCCAGCGCGGGCGGTCAGTTCGCCCATGCTGGCGGTGACATCCTCAAATTCAAAGGTGCGGCCCCGAAAGCGCACGTCGCCCTCAACATCTTGCAGGGGCTCGGGCAGAATGGGGTGAACTACGCTGCCCTCTTCTACCCGGGCTGTACCGACGACGTTGGTAGGAATGCCAACACCGCTTTCAATATCGACCTGCCCGCTGACCACGCCCGAGGGAAACTGCACTGGCAGAGGCTCCTCCAAAAAAGAGTCAACCAGGGGCATGACGTCGGTGGTTCGAGCCTTTTGGGTGCGTAAATTAATGTTGGCTTGCAGGCCAGGGCCAGGCACCTCGGTCGGATCAACCGGAGAATCGGCGCTTTCGCTGGCGGTCTCTTTAGGCGGCGGCAGCAGCACCGACCCGGTGAGATCCAGATCGCCCCCCTGGATCGATTCACCGCTGAGTTTTAAGTCGAGCTGCCGAGTTTCGAGCGGTGAATTAGGATTCCCAGGAACCTCAATGAAAGTTTCGTTGAAGTCTAGCTGGCCCTGCAAGTTTTCGATCGCCACCCGCACCGGCTCGACATCACCCTGGACATAGGGCACCATGATCAGATGAGAATCTTTGACGTAGAGCTGGTCGAAAGTCACATTGATAAAGGGGTCTCGATCCGGATCGCGATCGTCTAGATTCAAATCTATGTCAAACCATTCGCGTTCGGCGTTTTGCTCTAGGTAAAGCTCTCCCTGCTCTAGGATGACCGTAAGGGGCAGTTCCCGCCGCCACAAATCCCAGAGCTTAAACCGCACCTCTACCGCTGCCAGCGACAGACTATCGGGGTCCGTCGGTGTCGGTGGAATCTGAGATGGCCCCAGCCGCACCCCTGACAGACCTACCCCTTCTATCGGCCCTAGCTCCACCGGGCGTTCCAGGGCGTCCGATAGCTCCCTGGCCAGTAAGGGTACAAGGTTATTGCGGCTCCACAGCCAGCCCCCTAGCGTCACTCCGCCTCCCAGTACTAGCAGCGAACCCAGCACTAGGCCCGCTGTGAGCCAGCGTCCACTGCCGCTCGGCTCCGGCTTCTGAGCAGACTTTGGTTCCTGATCAGACTCTGGTTCTTGAGAAGGCTCTGGTTGTTGAGAAGGGGTCATACCCGTTTACGCCACCGCAGAACACCCAACAATAGTAATGAACTCCCCGCTTTCTGCCTACCACTTCCGATGAACTTAATGGTCGGTGCTGTCTGTAGTGGAATTGATGGGTCTGATCGCGGGGAAACCTGAATCGTTCAGCTTCAGTCACCTAACTGGGAACTTCAAGCCCTAGACGACCACTGAGGCGGCTTTGTTCGCGGGGCAGCGGCCCGGTACAGTAAACAAGTAATGCTGTTAGCGAGATAGGCCATGGTGGTGTACGTTCTGTTGTTTAATGCCCGCACCGACAACGAGGGCATTCATGCCGAAACCATTAACGGGCAGAACATCATCTTGATGTTTGAGCATGAGGACGACGCCATTCGCTATGCCCTGATGCTGGAGGCCCAAGACTTTCCAGAGGCCACCGTAGAGGGGTTTGGTCAGGCTGAAATTGAAGAATTTTGCGACTCTGCTGAGTACGGCTATCGCCTGGTACCCGAGGGCACTTTGGCGGTTCCCCCCGATCAATCCCTGGAGCAAATGACCTGGGACCCCAACGATCCCGACGCCGTTGCTCCGATAGCCGACAGTGCTCCGCCCACCGACAATAAAGGGCTGTCTCAATCTGAGCTAGACCGCATGCGCCAGCAGCTTGAGAAATTGCTCTAGGGTCATGGGCCATGTCAACTCCCATCTCGACCCTGATTGCCCAAGATCGCCCAGTTGCTGACTCTCTCTCTGGCCGTCGAGCGCCGTTCGGTTTGTGCGCTAGACCCGCCATCCCTTACATTAGCGGCAGTGTATATGCCTTCTGGATGCTGCCTGTGACCGCTGATTTTTCCCTTGCTAACCCCGCGAACCCGACCGATCGCGGCCACTTGCTGACTGAGCAGGCCAACCCCCGCAGCGCCCAGCTCGATCGGCTCAGCGCGCTGGAACTGGTTGATCTGTTTAACGGTGAAGACCAGCGTACCCTAGCTGCGATCGCTGGGGCTCGGCAGGCGCTAGCAGCCGCGATCGAGGTCGCCAGCGAGGCGCTGCGTCAGGGAGGACGGCTGTTTTACGTGGGCGCGGGCACCAGCGGTCGCCTGGGGGTGCTCGATGCCGCAGAGTGCCCACCCACCTTTTGCACCCCGCCCGATCTCGTGCAGGGCATCATCGCCGGGGGGGCCGGGGCGCTAGTGAAAAGCTCTGAGGGACTGGAGGATATTGCCGCAGACGGGGCCGCAGCGATCGCCGATCGCAACGTGCAGTCCCACGATGTGGTGGTGGGCATTACCGCTGGGGGCACAACGCCCTACGTGCAGGGGGCGATCGCGGCTGCGAACGGGCGCGGGGCCACCACGGTGTTCATGGCCTGCGTGCCCGTCGACCAGGTGCCCACTGAGGCCGACATTGACATTCGCCTGCTGGTCGGCCCAGAGCTACTGGCGGGCTCAACCCGGCTAAAGGCGGGCACCGTCACCAAAATGGCCCTCAACATTCTCTCGACGGGGGTGATGGTGCGCTTGGGGAAGGTCTACGGCAACCGCATGGTCGATGTGGCGGTGACCAACACCAAACTGCGCGATCGCGCCCTGCGCATTCTCTGCGACCTGACTGACCTCGATCGCGAGGCCGCCGCTGACCTGCTCGATCGCAGCAATCAGCAGGTCAAACTGGCCCTGATGATGCATCTGGGCAACCTCGATGCCCAGGCGGCGACTGAGCGCCTAGCCCAGCACCAAGGGCAGCTGCGGCAGGCCCTGGCTGATAGGGCTGAGGGAGAGACCTAAACCTTGGAAAATAGTTCGGGGTGAGGCGGTTCGGCTTCGTCCATCCAGGCGCGATCGAGGCAAGCGCCCTCAATGTAGGCGAGCCCCAGGGTCGTAGCCCGCAGGTTAGCGCCAGTGAGATCGGCACCGCGCAGGTCAACGCCAGTGAGGTCAGCACCGCGCAAATCGGTGTAGCTAAGGTTGGCGTAGCGGAGGTCAGCGCCGACGAGCGTGCCGTAGTGCAGGTTGGCCAGGCGCAAGTCGCTACAGCGCAGGTTGGCCCCCGTCAGGTTGACATAGCTGAGTTCAGCCCGAATCAAAACTGCACGAGCCAGATCAGCACCCTCCAAATCAGCGCCTTCTAGATCAGCGCGCCATAGATTGCAGCCGCTCAGTTTGGCCCCGGCCAGCATGGCCCGATGCAGATTGATCGACCCCAGGTTGGCTTGGCTCAGGTTGATGCCGGGCAGCTCCAGCCCAGGCATCCATGCTTCATGGAAGTCGAGGTGGCTAAAATCGCGGTGGCCAGCGGCATACAGGTCTAATACCTGAGCCATGGTTATGGTGGTGGATTGAAAATCCATAGGACTGTCTTTACTCATCAGACACTACTCCAACCGGTTCTGCCGCTCAAAAGCAGCTGGTCTCGCTCGCCTGGGGAGCAAGACCTCAATATGTTGCCGATTGTTACGCATTTGTAAACTAATTTAACAATTCTTTGTTTCTGTTGCAAGCGCAGCAAAAAGCGCCAACCCCAGCTACGGAAACGGTCGGCATCCTGAAATCGGTAAAGAGCTTTGGTGGTTAAGCTTGAGGGCAGCTTTCCTTAAACTGCCTACCAAGGCGCACTATCCTGGGCTGGTAAGCCCAGCGTCAGCAGGTCGGAAGACTTATTTGGGCCAGTTATGCGGTTTGCCCGCCTACCCCATGTTCGACGCATTGACTACTCAGCGCTTGGTGTCTCAGCAACCACTTCTAGGCTGTCGGGCTGGCTGAATAGGCCAAACAGGGGCCCTAGCAGTGCCCCAATCGCAAAGCCGCCAGCGTGGGCCCAGTAGGCAATACCGCCACTTTCCATGCCGATCATGGCTGGGGCTCCGAGGCTGGCGAAGCCGTAGAAGGCTTGCTGCACAAACCAAATGCCTAGGTAGAACAGTGCCGGAATTCTCAGCGGTAGAGGAAGCGGCCCCAGGGGTACCAGGGTAAGAATACGCACCTTTGGGAAGCGGAAGATGTAAGCTCCCATGACGCCTGCGATCGCGCCGCTAGCCCCCAAAGACGGAATCTCTGAACCCATCGCAAAGAACCACTGAGCCAGGTTAGCCAGCACGCCGCACAGCAGATAAAACAGCAAAAACCGCCCGCGCCCCATCTGGTCTTCGACATTGTTGCCAAAGATCCACAGGTAGAGCATATTGCCCGCTACGTGCAAAAAGCCGCCGTGGAGAAACTGGCTGGTCACGATCGTGATCCACTCTTCGGCGTTGGGGGCCGATACCCCCGTAGTCAGGCTAGTAGAAAGCTCTTCAGGCACCAAGGCCCAGCTGTGGAAAAAATCGGTCAGTCCGTAGGCGGGCAGACTGAGTTCGTAGATAAAAATGGCTAAGTTGAGCGCGATTAGCCCGTAGGTGATGTAGGGCGTCCGCTGACCTGGGTTGTAGTCTTTTAGGGGTACCACCAGTTACCTCGCAAATAGTGCTGGAGACATAGACACTATTACAGAGTGTTTAAGAAATGAAAATCTGTCTCTGGTGGGCCTTTCGTCAGACCTAGCGACCTGCCGATAGCAAAATTAACCCCGTATGTGGTGATCGTGGGGCCGTCGTTGCCGTGCCTGAAAGCTACCTAGATCTTGAATATGGGGCTTGAGAATGCGATCGCTGGCAACTGGACACAGTAGCTAGACTCAAGGAAGGCAGAAAATCTGCTCCTACTCTCCGCTCCGGGGCAAGGGACACAGCTGAAGATCCAAGGGGAATGCGTTCTGCTCGGTGACACAATTTTCTACACTGGAATTAGGAGCTGGGGCACAGCAATATTTCCTGTACCTGCCATTTGTCACCACGCCCTCAAACAGCCATGGCTAAACTCTCTACGTCTCGCGCTGGGTTGGTGGTGTCGCTGTCGTTGGGGACGCTGCTTTCCTGCTGCATTGGCTCTCCAAGCCATCAAGGCATTCCTCAGGCTGGCAACGGTGAAGCGGCGGCAGCGGTGCCAGCCGACCCCTGGCTTGAGGCGATTGGTGAGGCTAACCGAGCTAGCCAGCTAGCGACGACGGCCGCTACTGCTGACCAGTGGCAGCAGGTGGCTGGGGCCTGGGGGCGATCGCTGACCCTGCTGCAAGCCATCCCCGCCGATGACCCCCGCTATGTCTTTAGCCAGCGCCAGGCCCGCGAGTATCGGCAAAACTTGCTGCTGGCCTACCAAAAGGCCGATCAGCAGGGGTTACCCCGCGCCTTTCCGGCTCTGGGCAGCGACGTGCTAGACGAGCAGGTCAGTCTCTACCGGGCCTACGTGGCGGCCCAGGGGCCACCCGATGTGCTGATTGTGGGCAGTTCGCGATCGCTGCAAGGCATTGATCCTCAGGTGCTACAACAGGCGCTGGCGGTGGAAGGCTACCCCGGCCTGCGGGTGTACAACTTTAGCGTCAACGGCGCTACAGCCCAGGTGGTGAGCTTTGTCACCCGGCAGCTGTTGGCCGCCGACCTGTACCCTCGGCTGATTGTCTGGGCCGAGGGCTCCCGGGCTTTTAACAGTGGCCGATTTGACCGCACCTTTGCCGAAATTTTGGCGTCTCCGGGCTATGCCGCCGTACAGGAGGGGGCAAAGTTGACTCTGCAAGCCCAGGCCCCTTCAGCCTCTGCCCCCGAAGATCCCACCGGGGCATCTGCTGAAACTGCCGCATCCCCTGAAACCGCTGACGATTCTGAAGGCGTTGCATCGTCTGAACCAGCTCTTGAAGATGAGCTTGAGCCTACCGAAGAGCCTGAGGTAGGCGCTGGAGAGGCTAACAAAACCCCCGCCGTCGCTTCAGAAAATTCCTCTGCAACCGCTGCCGCCAGCTATGGAACCGTACCGCTAACTTCAATCAACTCTCAAGGCTTTTTGGCCGTCAACGATCAGTTCAACCCGGTGGTGTATTACCGCCGCTTTCCCCGAGTGCGCGGCCAGTACGACGATGCCTACCGCGCCTTTCGCCTGGATGGGGTGCAGACTCTGTCTTTGGCGGCGATGACCCAGTTTTTGGAGAGTCAAGGCATTCCGCTGGTGTTTGTGAATTTGCCCCTGAGCAACGACTACCTAGACGGGGCGCGCACGCGCTACGAGCGGCAGTTTCAACGATTTTTGCAGAATTGGGCCAACCAGGGTGCGTTTACCCTAGTGGATCGGTTAGAGAAGTGGCGCTGGCAATCTCACCTATTTGCTGACCCCAGCCACATCAATCGCTACGGGGCGCGGGAGATGGCCCGACTGCTAGCCGCCGACAGCCGCATTCCCTGGCCCCAAGCCGAGTCGCCCGATGAGGCCGACGCCCCAGCTGCAGTTGGGGCGGAAAGCTCTGACAATTTCTCTCCACCGGGAGAGTAATCACAGTGGGACAGCGCTAGGAATCCTTGGTTTTTTGCCACGCGGCTAGCTCGCTGGGCGTGTTGACGTTGACGAACATGGCCTCATCGATGTCGGGGATGGGGGCGATCGCCTGCTGATTGAGCCAGGCTTGCAGCGCTCGCTCGCCGGTCGCCGCGTACTGCTCTAAAGTATCCAGCGCCGCGACCCGGTAAAACCCGCACAGCGGTTCCCAGCGGTGCTGATGTTTGGGCAGGTAAGCCAGGTATTGCGGTTCCAGGTTGGCCAATTGATTGCGCCAATCAGTCAGCACCGCTGCCGATAGGTTGGGCATATCGCAGGCTAAGACCAGCACCCAGGTGGGCGGCTCTGGCCGGTCTTGCAGAACGTTTAGGGCTGTGATCAACGCCATCAGCGGCCCCTGAAACGTATTGGATTGGCCTGGACTGGGAGTTTCTACGATAAAACCGACTGCACTGGGCAAGGTAGGCCGATAGCGATCGGGCCAGGGGGTAACGACATACACGCCATTGGTACATTGCAGCGCGATCCGACAGGTGCGCTGAATCAGCGTTTCTTCGCCGATTGAAATCAGGCCTTTGTCGCGCCCCATCCGCGAGCTGCGGCCCCCTGCTAAAATCACGGCAGCCAGGGAGATCATTTCATCCAGTCCTTACGGTCGTTGAGGCAGATAGCTTTTTGCCGCTTGGCATTGGGCTTTACCCGCACCGTCAGCATCGTCATGCTTTGCTTTGAGTGATGGCACCTCTGGCAACCTGGCGCAGCCGGGCGGCATCGGCCCAAACCAGCCCTTTAAAGAAGTAGATCACCCCAGTGAGAAAGGCTAACACCATATAAAACAGACGAATACCCCATCCGGCCCCGTCAAAAATCATTGAAAACACCCCTGGCTCAATGCCGCTGAAACGGGTGAGCTCGGAGCGAAACCATTTTTGGTCTTCAACCATGCGCTGTAGCTCCGAAACCGTGGCGGGCAGAATGGGCATACGGGTCGTTGTAGTGTAATAGCCCCAAAAGCCCTGGCTGCCGCCTTCACTAGAGAGCGCCTGGTTGGCCAGCGCCGTAATTTCTGGTCGAGACAGGCCTGACTCAGCGGTCAGTTGGCTCAGCCACAGGTGATGTCGCAGCCAGTAGCTGCTAAAAAACACCAGCGGTAGCGCGACAACCAACGCGATTGACTTAATCGCTACGGGGGTTTTCGCGGCCAGGTGACGTGAGGCTGCCCCCAGCCCAAAGCCCAAAAAAGCAAATAATATAATGACGCTCAGCTCGACAATTTCAAGGCTTTTGAGCCAGCCGCCCAAAATGGGAATGGGATGCAAAAACGCTTCCGCTGCCCAGGTAATCAAAAACCGTGCGGCCAAGACAGCCGCAGTAACGACAACAACCGTCAGCAAATACCGAGACACATTGGCTGAGGGGCGCTGGATGGACATGGTTAGGGATGACGAAAACAGAGCGGGGGCAATAATGCCCCTCATCATAACGATGATTCAATATCTGGCTTTTAATCGAGAAGAAAAGTTAGTTGTCTCGACGGTGCTAAAGCTGGCTGACGTTCTCCAGTTGGTGAGAGGCAAAGGCTCCTTTTTCGGTCACGATCGCCGTAATTAAACCTGCTGGGGTAACGTCTGAGGCGGGGTTATAAAACTCTGCGCCGTTGGGAGAGGTGACGCGATCGCCCAGTTGATAAATCTCCTCAGGAGGGTGTTCTGCGATCGCCATGTCCTCTCCACTGGCGACCGTGAGGTCGATGGTTGATACCGAGGCCGCCACCACAAAGGGAATATCGTGGGCTTTAGCTACCAGGGCCAAGCTGTAGGTGCCAATTTTGCTGAGGGTGTCGCCGTTGGCAGCGATGCGATCGGCCCCGGCCAGCACCCCGTGAATCAGCCCCCGCTGCATGCAGTGGGCTGCCATGCTGTCAGTCACCACCGTCACCGGAATGCCCTCCTGCACGCATTCCCAGGCGGTGAGGCGCGAACCCTGGAAGGTGGGTCGGGTTTCGGCGGTGTAGATGCGCTCTAGGCGGCCCGCTTGCCACAGCGATCGCATGATGCCCAGCGACGTGCCATAGCCCGAAGTCGCCAGCGCCCCGTGATTGCAGTGGGTCAGCAGGGTTAGCTTCGCTGGGCTTTTGGGCAGCACTGCCATGCCGTGGTCGCCAATGGCGTGGCACAGGCTAAAATCTTTGGCCTGCATCGCCTGAGCCTGAGCTAAGAGCTGACCTCTGACCACCTCAATGGCATCGCTGGAGTAGTGGGCCACCGCCAGCATTCTATCCACCGCCCACTGGAGGTGGGCCTTGTCGGGTCGGGTCTGCTTAAACTGGTCGCCGATCGCCTCCAGCCGCTCCCAAAAGGCAATGGGGTCGTCGGTGTGAATCTCGGTGGCCCCCAAATACAGGCCGTAGGCAGCCGCGAGACCCATGGCCGAACCGCCCTGGACAATGCCAGAGCGGAGCGATCGCACCACATCATCACAGCGGCGAATTGACACAATGTTGTAGCGCTCCGGCAGCTGTCGCTGGTCAATCAGCACCAGGTGATCGTCTTGCCACACCACCGGATAAACGTGGGTATCGCTAGGAGCCATCATCACAGTTTCGACGCAATAAAAGGGCAGTCGCTCAGCCAATGACATTTAGTATGGAGGTTTCTGAGCCCCTGTCAATGAAGCCCTGCCCTACCCTCGCTTATCTCCACAGACATTTGGCTAAATTCCCTTCCAATTCCCTTAATATTGCCATCGGTACCGCTACGAAATACGATGCGTTGATCTGCTGCAAATGTCAGACTTGCATGGCAATACCTCGGACTTAACCCTATGGCTACCTATGTGATTACTGGTGCAAATCGCGGTATTGGTTATGAATATTGTCGGCAGCTCCAGCAGCGGGGCGATCGCGTCATTGCCGTCTGCCGCCAGCCATCAGAGGAGTTAACCGCCCTGGGGGTGACGCTAGAAACAGGCATTGACCTCACCGACGAGGCCGCCGTCGCTGAGCTGGCCCAGCGGCTCCAGGGCACCGCGATCGATGTGCTGATCAACAACGCTGGCATTGCCGAGCGCATCACCCTAGAGAATTTAGATTTTGACAGCATTCGGCGGCAGTTTGAGGTGAATGCGATCGCCCCCCTGCGGCTGACGGCGGCGCTGCTGCCCGATCTGAGCACCGGGTCAAAGGTGGCTATTATGACCAGCCGCATGGGGTCAATCGCCGACAATACCTCCGGCAGCTCCTACGGCTATCGCATGTCGAAGGTGGCGCTGTCGATGGCGGGTAAGTCGTTGGCCCACGACCTCAAGCCCAGGGGCATCGCCGTGGCAATTTTGCACCCAGGACTGGTGCAGACCCGCATGACAGGGTTTACCAACAGCGGCATCACCCCCGCCGAGGCGGTCAAGGGGCTACTGGCCCGCATCGACGAGTTAACGCTAGATAACTCCGGCACCTTCTGGCACTCGAATGGAGAAGTATTGCCCTGGTAACTAGAAATTCTTCTGGATCTATATCCTTATCCAAATCGGGAGCTATATTCCAGCACCATCACTCCTTCACCCAGGGCTCATCCCAGGGGCCGCCGCCGACTTCCAATCCAGCTTGGCTGCTGGTGGCGGCGACTACTAGATCCAACGCGCTACCCCGCCGCTGCCAGAGCTTGAGACTGAGGTCGCCCAGGGCCGTATCGCGACAGCAGAAGGCCATACCCTCGTGGGTAGGTGCCCGCAGCGGAATGCCGGGAAGATCAGTGGTTCCCGTTACTTCAACCACGTAATCAGGGCGATCGCATCGCATGTGCCAATAACCCCAGGGGGTGATGTGCCAGGTAACGCGCGCATTCCAGGGCACAAACTCATAAAATTTGCCGTCGTGGTGAACCCCTACCATCGCCACTGACTCCATCCAGGTCAGCACCTGGCGGCGACCGCCCCCAGCAGTGAGGGCGAGATCGGGCACATTCTCAAAGGCGTTGCAGTTGAGCCAAAACCACTTTTGCGGGAACGATCGCCCCCAGTTTTTCTCGCTGTAGGTGGGGGCATTGGCAAACTCATACCGCTGCCCCTGCCACTCAATCCACCCCGTAGCGTGGCCGTGGGCCATGAGAATTTGCCAGCCCGGCTCAAAAATTTGCAGACTAGAGAGCAGTCCAGCGGTGGATTGCTGAGGCTGGCCAGTGCTCCCCCAACCATAGACCGGCTCGGTGTGATACTCCCAAGCCACAACACCTAGGACAGGATCATTCAAATAACCCTGATGCCAGGTTGCCGTCACCTGGTAGCCCTCCGGTACCTGATCCTTAAATTCTGACGATGACAGCAGCCGAGGCTGGGTTTTGGTTTGGCCTCGCCAGTGTCCCAAACCCAAACCCTCTTCCCAGGCCCAAAACTGCCTCACATCGGGAAACGTGCGGCAAAAGTAGCCGTCATCCGGGCCTAGAATTTGCGCCGTGCCGCCACTGTGGGGCTGTCCTCCAACTGGGTCTTCGATGGAGTACATAAAGGCAAAGGTCTGGTCAATCTCTGGCAGCGTGAGGCGAAAGTACCAGCCCTCGAAGAATCGCTTGTCTTTGCGATTCCAGTGGTAGCCGCTGTGGGGTGTTTGGAGGAGGTGGAGGGGCATGGATTATTCTTCGACCCAGCGAGGAACATATTGCCACCCATCGCGGATCTCGTCGCGAAATCGCTGATGCCCTGGCTGCTTTTCCTCCACCAGCTGCCAAAAGGCGGCGGAATGGTTCATGTGCACGGTGTGACATAGCTCGTGAACAAAGACGTAGTGCACCAACTCGGGAGGCAAAAACAGCAGTTTGTAGTTAAGGCTGATGTTTTTGTTGCTAGAACAGCTGGCCCAGCGGGTTTTTTGGCCGCGTATGGAGATGCGGCTAAAAGGCAGTTTGATCACAAAACTCAGCTCCCGCAGCCAGGGGGCAAACTCGGCGCGGGCTTTGCGGTTTAGCCACTGGCGCAGCAGGTCGCTGCAGGCGGGGCTGTTGTCCACAGCGCCACGCAGCAAGAGGGTTTGAGGGCCGCTCTGGCTCATCGCTAGGGTGTGGGTAGCAGCAGACTGGTATTGGACATGCCAGGTTTGATGGCGCGATCGCACCTCGATCTGCCCCGGCTTTTCATCAAAGTGGTCGTCAGTTAACCCAGCCGTCTGGTGGGCCAGTCGCTGGCGCGATCGCCACAGCCAGTCGCGCCGCCGATGCAGCAGCTCAGGCACCTGGCGCTGGTCGAACCCCAGGGGCACCACGACTTCTACCTGGCCGTTGAGATGCACTTTGATCGAGACATGGCGGGCGCGATCGCTCTCCCGAACGCGGTAGTCGGGCAGCGCCGCCGTCTCAGGCGAGAAAAGCTCTAGTTGTTCAGACGAGTCAGCCATGGGCGGCAGGAACACACTCTGTTAAATAGCCTGTTCTATCCTACGGCGCTCTAGAAAAGACAGCAAAATTTGCTGATGTGGTGGCCCCAGAGGACGCTCCCCACTGGCGCGAGCTGAGAACCGCTGGCCCCGGCGAATATCGTCAACGCTCCACAGCCCTAAGTCCAACCCCTCGGTCAGCACCAGCTGCTCCACCGGCACCACCAGCGGCCCGTAATAGACATGGCGCACTACGGTTTCATCTTCAACACGCTCAAATAGCGCTAGCTGGGGCGCAATGTAGCCGATTTCTTCCTCCAGCTCTCGGTACACCGCCGTGTCGGGGTCTTCGCCAGGTTCGAGGTGGCCGCCAAAGAAGGCCCAGTGGCCGGGCCAAGCAATAGCGGGGATATCGTCGCGCAGCTGAAGTAGAAAGCGATCGTCTTGGTAGAGGATGGCGATCGCCACCTCAGGCTTAGCAGTTACACGGCCCATCACTCACCTGATT
This sequence comes from Phormidium sp. VAR_61_metabat_6, assembly GCA_031425055.1. GTDB lineage: Bacteria > Cyanobacteriota > Cyanobacteriia > Phormidesmidales > Phormidesmidaceae > Nodosilinea. The sequence goes on along the minus strand of JANPIO010000320.1, from coordinate 2,186 downwards.
CATTACTCCTTATATACATAGCGTTGGCGAGTTGGCTCTCAACTCATCCTCCGCCGTCTTCATTCTCTACCGACCGGATCCGCGCCCTTCGCAGGAGGCTAAGTCGGCGAATGTAACGCTGTGCTTAACATCATTGCTATCGAAATAAATACTGTTGGTCATAGGGATGCCTCCTGGTTCGTCATATCACCAGCTACATCGCCAAGACTTAGGATTTCGGAAACTCTAGACCCTCTACAACCTGCTAAAGATCAAGCGTCAGATATCAATAATTAATATTAGTTAATAAAAAGAGGGTGCGATCGCCTATTTTGGGGTGTCAACCCAGATGTTTATTGAGTTTTGTTAATAGAAGTCTGATTCAGAGATCAATTTTGTGATCAGAGCAATTCCAGAAGCCTGATGAATCAAGGGCTTACGCAGGTTGAATTATTGTAAACCTCCGTCAAAAAGCGTCAAATCGCGGGACTATAATGCTCAAGAGCAATCACCGCCTAAGTATCGGTTGTGCCTGTGGGCCATGGCTCACTTGGGTATAGTTCGACCTAAAGCGATTGATTCTCCATTTGCTTTTGTCTAGAGAGAGGAGAGTCTCCATGACAACTACCCCGCGCGAGCGGGAGGCGAAAGCCAAGGTCATCGTAGATAAGGATCCAGTACCTACTTCCTTCGAGAAGTGGGGTAAGCCGGGTCACTTTGATCGGACCTTAGCTAAGGGCCCCAAAACCACCACTTGGATTTGGAACCTTCACGCCGACGCTCACGATTTCGATAGTCATACCAGTGATTTAGAAGACATTTCGCGCAAAATCTTTAGTGCGCACTTCGGTCACCTAGCCGTCGTCTTTATCTGGCTTAGCGGCATGTATTTCCATGGCGCTAAGTTCTCAAACTTTGAAGCCTGGATGGCCAACCCCACGGGCATCAAGCCCAGTGCCCAGGTCGTTTGGCCGATCTTCGGTCAAGAGATTCTGAACGGCGACGTGGGTGGTGGTTTCCACGGTATTCAAATTACCTCTGGCCTATTCCAACTGTGGCGCGCTGCTGGCATCACCAATGGCTTCCAGCTTTACGTCACCGCCATTGGGGCGCTGGTAATGGCAGCTCTGATGCTGTTTGCTGGCTGGTTCCACTACCACAAGCGAGCGCCCAAGCTCGAGTGGTTCCAAAACGTGGAATCGATGATGAACCACCACTTGGCAGGCCTGCTCGGTCTGGGTTGCCTCAGCTGGGCCGGTCACCAAATCCACGTGGCGCTGCCTATTAACAAAATGCTGGATGCCGGTGTGGCCGTGCAGGATATTCCCCTGCCCCACCAGTTCATCCTGAATAAGAGTCTGATGGCTGACCTGTACCCCAGCTTTGCTGAGGGCCTGAAGCCTTTCTTCACCCTTAACTGGGGTGTGTACTCCGACTTCCTCACCTTCAAGGGCGGTCTGAACCCTGTGACCGGTGGCCTCTGGCTATCGGATACGGCTCACCACCACCTGGCGCTAGCCGTGCTCTTCATTGTTGCGGGTCACATGTACCGCACCAACTGGGGCATCGGCCACAGCATGAAGGAGATTCTAGAGGGCCATAAAGGCGATCCTCTACTCTTTGGTGGCAAAGGCCACGATGGCCTGTACGAGAACCTGACTACCTCCTGGCACGCCCAGTTGGCAGTTAACCTGGCCATCCTTGGTTCCATCACCATCATCGTGGCGCAGCATATGTACGCCATGCCTCCCTATCCGTACATCGCGACGGATTACCCCACTCAGTTGTCGCTGTTTACCCACCATATGTGGATTGGCGCCTTCTTGATTGTGGGTGCCGGTGCTCACGCGTCCATCTTTATGGTGCGTGACTACGATCCGGCGGTGAACATGGACAACGCGCTCGATCGCATGCTGCGTTCCCGCGATGCCATTATTTCTCACCTCAACTGGGTGTGTATTTTCCTCGGCTTCCACAGCTTTGGTCTATACGTTCACAACGACACCATGCGTGCCTTGGGCCGCCCCCAAGACATGTTCTCGGATACGGCAATCCAGCTGCAGCCAGTCTTTGCCCAGTGGGTACAAGGCTTTCACTCGGCGGCGGCAGGGGCCACCGCTCCTAACGCCATGGCCAGCGTCAGCCCCGTGTTCGGTGGTGATATCGTTGCCGTAGCAGGCAAGGTCGCGATGATGCCCATGACCCTC
>JANPIO010000319.1:0-19340 GCA_031425055.1 Phormidium sp. VAR_61_metabat_6 | reverse complement strand
GGTCGCCACCGTCGCAATCGCCCTATCACTATAGGTGTAAGAGGCCCCTCGCCGTCCGGTCGGGGTGCTCACTAACCATTGGTCGAGGACAGCCTCACTCAACCACACCGTGAGGCTGCCGCGCTGCTTCAGACCAGCGTTATACTCAAACCAGTTACGGACTCGGTACTGCATCGGCGTCAGGTTTTGGGTGGTACTTAAACCTTAGGCCGCTACCCCGTCCGTAACACCCCATTTATGCAACAACTCCACACCATTCTAGAAATCGTCCGCGTCCTTAAAACAATGAGCCCAGAAGCCGCAGAGGCTTATGTCAATCAATACATCAGCAGCGAATTAGACGAATAACAGTTCAATACCGGCTCAACCCTAGCGCTCCAACTTCCTGCCACGAAGTGGCATTCGCTGTGATTGCCCCATCTGGAGCGACTGAATCGCCTGCACCTGAGCCACTGTCCCTCGGGCATACTGCTCCACAGTCTGAAGTGACGTACCCTGAACATCCTGCTGAAAACGAGAGTACGGCCCCTGAAGAAGCAGCGCCGCGACGCCATCTCCCGATTCCCCTGCACCCAGTGCCGCCGCCGTCACCTTCTGGTCGAGTTGAATCGCCGCCAGATCACTGCTCACATTGTCTCGATAGAGGTTTGAATAGTTCTGAGTTTTCCCTGTTACCGAGCAGGCATACTCCAGGTAGCGCTGCTGCTGAAGGCTGTCCACTGTTGTCTGAGCGTACTGGAGCAGTTTGGGCAACGCCTCTTTCTTCTCCTCGTCAGATAATCCCAGAATCTGCTGCTGGGTGAATGGCCCTTGGGCCAAGAGTTGAATGACCTGTCGCGGTGACTTGCCGGTCTGTAGCGCGGCTCTAGCCACCTCCTGATCCAATCCCTTAGCCGACCTAGAATTATCGCTGTGCGGGTGTAAAGACTTTCATAGTCCTTGGCATCCTTAAGCGAAGCCTTGGCCAGCGCCAGGTACTGCTGGCGCATCAATCGCCCTTTCTCAGTCTCTGGCTCCTTCGGCAACTGTGGCTCGGTCATAGGGCATCGATGAACTCGTCGAGCAAGTCAGCAGCCGGAGTTGAAACGGTCACAGGCTCTACCGGTGCAGTGTCTGTCTCTGCTGGTAGATTCTCTGCATCAGGCGTTCCTACCAATTCGGTGCTAGCGGCTCGAGCCATTCCCAAATCAAATTCCTCGCGCAGGTGTTGAATCTGGGCTTCCATCTGCGAGATCGATTGCTGGGCCAGGTCGCGCAACTCGGCCTCTGAGTAATTGCCGGAGTGCCGGTAGGCGAAGGGTAGCCAGAAAGTACGGGTCGCTGTGGCCGCTTTTTCCTTGCCGTTATAGGTATCGTGGATCAGCCAGGAGTAGGTGATGCCGTGTGGGGAGGTGCGATCGGGCTCAAAGATGAAGCGTACCCTGGGCTTATTTGTTGAGGAGCCATCGGTTGGCAACTTGGAAGGCCTTCTAGGCATGGTGAATCTTCTACAGTTAATGCGGATTTTAGTTGAGCTAGAGCACCTTTTTGAGTGAATTGTAGCGCCTACAAGCTGAGGTGATGCTGCTAATTCCTTGAACTTACTCAGGCACTCACTAGCCGAGCGGATTGTGTGCGGAATTGAGTGTCATTTTTGCTTAGGCCCCTCTCCTACACCGTCATCTTACTCATTGAAGGGCATGTCCAATAATGGCTAAAAGCACCTAATGGCAAGGATTTTGGGTACCGCTCTGGGTACTTTTACATAACTTTACTCAACGAGTGAAAGGCTTGCCTACCCTCGTGCCCAGGCATCGCAGGCTTCTACTTGGGCACTCAAAAAGTGGCTTGGGCACTCGTTTGGGAACTCAAATTTTTACAGGAAGGCTCTAAAGCCCTTTTAGTAAAGGCTTTAAGGGCTAGGGACACTGCGATCGCACCGCAGAGGTCAGGAGTTCGAATCTCCTATTCTCCATTCTCTCAAACCCATACAGATCGAGGGTTGTATCGCCCATCAACAAGGTGATCTAGAGTATTACTAAGTGCTTGAGGCCAAGAGCGGTTATGCCACTTTTGGCCATTTTGGATTAAATTTCTGTTTATCGGTCTCCCTGACACCATCACGAACCGGAGAGTGGCCACGGCCAAGGCATCTCAGGAGGAACATCCACTACCTCCATGGCGTGGTCACACCCGTCATCTGGTTTTCGCCAGGCCTAAAGTCAGTTAAGATACGCCCCTAGGGCGCGAGTGTCACCCCGATTTGCCCTAAGGAAGCCCCTATGATCATTCAAGAATTTGCTCTGCTGTTGGTGGCGGTACTGGCCAGTGCCCTAGGGCAGCTATTTCTTAAGGTTGGAGCATTGCAGCTGGGTGAGGTCACTGAAGCCAACGCCTTCAACCACATTTTGAGCATTGCCACTACCCCAGCGCTGATGGCCGGGCTAATGGCCTACGGAGTGGGAGCGGTTCTATACATTTTGGTGCTCACCCGAGTCGAGCTCAGCGTGGCCGCCCCAGCCTCGTCGATGATTTATTTAGCCTCGGTGCTAATTGGGGTAGTGGTGTTTAAAGAAGCGCTCTCCCTGGGGCGGTTGGTGGGTCTAGGGTTGATTATGGGTGGTGTGGTTCTAGTTGTTTCCCCATAGCTAGGCTGGGTTAAGACAGAGCCATCGGCACAAGCTCAGGGTGGGAGTTCAGCTCCCGGCAGTGACCTTTGGTGGCGGACGGGCCAGCACCGACGATACGATCAGCCCTGGCATTCGCTGCTGGGTTCGACTCTTGCAACGCGCTGAACCCCCTACCATGATTGTGACCGTAGCCAGCTTTAAAGGAGGCGTGGGCAAGACGACCACCGCCATTCACCTGGCTGCCTTTTTGCAGGGCTATGCCGAGACCCTGCTGATTGACGCTGATCCCAACCAATCGGCCTTGGCCTGGGCCAGCCGAGGTGAGCTGCCCTTTTTAGTGGTCGATCAGTGGCAGGCGAGAGAACTTCCCACTCCCCACGGCCATGTGGTGATCGACACTCAGGCCCGTCCCATTGCCGACGACCTGGCCCTGCTGTCGGCCTCCTGTGACCTGCTGGTACTGCCCAGTACTCCCGATATTTTGGCTCTCGACGCCCTAGCCCTAATGGTGGAACATCTGGCAGGGCTACCGGTGGCCCCCTACCGCATTTTGCTGACTATGATTCCCCCTTACCCAAGCCGAGCTGGAGCCGAGGTGCGAACCATGTTAATGACTACCGGCTTACCGTTGTTTGCAGGGGGCATTCGTCGCTATAGCGCCTTTCAAAAAGCTGCCCTAGCCGGTACGGCGGTCTACGACGTAAAGGATCCGAAGGCTGAGGTGGGCTGGCAGGATTATGTGGCGATCGGAAAGGAGATTTTGGCCTAGGGGATGAGGAAGATAGAGGAGATGGAGGATTTTTGCCTTTCGCCTCGCTTTGCTCACTTTCCCAAACTCCCTCGCCTTCCTTATCTCCCCTACGCCAACCCGCCCCAATCCCTTCGGTTCTCACCACCTTTAACGGATGAGAGGCTCGTTAACAGTTCGTTACAATGAGGCCATTGGATAGAGAATGCGTCTCACGATTACGCCTCTGTCCTCAGGTTTTAATTACGAGGTGCCCGATGAACGGCAACTTACGGGTGGGGAATCTATTTGGCATTCCCTTTTATGTGAATGTGTCTTGGTTTTTGGTGCTGGCCCTGGTGACGTGGCAGTACGGCAGCGGTTTGGCGGCGGCGTTTCCCTACCTGGGTGGGGCGCTGCCTTGGGTGCTGGGACTGGGGGCAGCGCTAACGCTGTTTGCCTCGGTGCTGGCCCATGAGCTGGGGCACAGCTTTGCGGCGATGAAACAGGGCATTGGGGTTAACTCGATTACGCTGTTTTTGTTTGGCGGTTTGGCGGCGCTAGAGAAAGAGTCTGAGACCCCAGAGGGAGCGTTTCAGGTGGCGATCGCAGGCCCACTGGTCAGCTTTGCCCTATTTGGCCTCTGCTCGATTGTGGGGCTAGTCTTGCCCCTCTCTGGCCCGATTGCAGGCATTGTGTCGCTGTTGGCCTCTATTAACCTGGCTCTGGGGGCCTTTAATCTTATCCCTGGCCTGCCGCTAGATGGCGGTAACGTGCTGAAGTCGCTGGTGTGGAAGATTACGGGTCAGCCCCACAAAGGTTTGGTGTTTGCTAGCCGCGTGGGCCAACTGCTGGGCTGGACGGCGATCGCCCTAGGTATTGGCTCTATTCTGGGCATCAGCCCCGTGGGCAGTTTTTGGACGCTGCTGGTTGGTGTGTTTCTGCTGCAAAATGCTAATCGCACCGCGCAGTTTGGTACGGTGCAGGGCCGCTTGGCTGGCCTAACGGCCAAAGATGCCCTGGCACAAGACAGCCCGGTTGTAGCGGCCACCATGTCTCTGCGAGAGTTTGCCGACGATGCTCTGTTGGCTGCCCCTTCGGCCTGGCGCAAGTTCTTGGTGGCCGACGAGACAGGTCTGCTGGTGGGTACGGTGTTGGTTGATGCCCTCAAGCAAGTGCCTCGCGAGCAGTGGGCTGAGACCACGGTTGCCGCCATCATGGGATCGGCAGGGGACATTGTGACAGTGGGTGCCGAACAGCCGCTGATGGAGGTCATCAAGACCCTGGAGACCCGTAAGATTCAGGCGCTAGCGGTGATTGGTAGCGATGGCTCTCTGGCGGGGCTGTTAGAGAAGACCTCGATTCAGGCTTTACTGCAATCGCCTCAAGCTGCCTAATTGCTGTTTAAAGCCTATTTAGAAAGCGCCTCAGCTTAAACGCAGACCAGATTTATCTGGTCTGCGTTTTGTTCTTGTGGTCAGGATTTCAGACTATTGGCTTATGGACTACCGAGGTTTAGGTCGGCGAGTGTTTGTTGGTAGCCCTTAAATAGCCTACATTTACGGTGTATCGGTTGATTGGCGCATTACTAGCTGTTAGAAAGTAGATGAAACTCTAGCTATAGCGATCTAGAAAATCCCCGAGCAAGTCTTCGAAGCGGCCAAAACGGCCAAATTCCATCTCGTCAAAATCATCATTTTGCCTGCTGCCGGAGTGGCTGGTAGACGTATACCCTTTCTCGGCCCTTTCCCAGTGGGCACCATAGCGATCGTACTGGCGGCGTTTTGCCGAATCTGAGAGCACTTCATAGGCTTTGTTTAAGGCTTTAAATTGCTCTGCCGCTGTCACATTGTCGGGGTTGAGGTCGGGGTGAATCTGGCGGGCTAGTTTTCGGTAAGACTGTTTGATGGTTAGCAGGCTCGCCTGTCGAGCTACCTTTAAGACTGCGTAGTAGTCTATCGAATTGTGGGGAGTTGACATCGTTTTGGTGTCTGATTGACCGCTGGCGAAAACCCATCTTCGTCCTCTTCACTATACTAGACGGTACAATCGGACTTACTCAAAGCCCAGCTCTTGCTTGAGCTTAGCCAGAGCTGTTTCACGGGTCTTTTGCAGGGCCACATCGGCATCAAACCGATCGATTTCGCCGCCGATCGCACAGTGGGGGCGCGCCGTTTCCATCATCAGACCGTATTCCAGCCCTTCGGTGACGGCCTGGTACGAAGCTTCGATAATGTTGGTCGAAACCCCCAGGGTTGTCCAGCGCTGGGCACCATTGCTCGACTCCACCAGCACCCGCGTTTTGGCGGCTGTGCCCGCGCCGCTGTCAATAATGCGCACTTTGTAGTCAGAGAGGTGAAAGTTCGCGATCGCCGGATAAAACGTCAGCAGCGCCTTGCGCAGCGCCGTGTCTAGCGCGGCCACTGGCCCGTTGCCCTCCGCCGCCGCCAGAATTTCTTCCTCGCCCACCATGACTTTGATCGTGGCCAGGGATTGGCTGCTGTGGTCGTCGCCGTTGCCCTGGTGCTGGCAGTTGATATAAAAGCCTTTGAGGTCAAAGAAGCGGGGGCGATCGCCCAGCGCCTCCCGCATCAGCAGCTCAAAGCTGGCCTCGGCGGCCTCAAACTGATAGCCCTCGTGCTCTAGGGCTTTGAGCCGGGTGAGCAGCTGGCGCGAGGTCGGGTTGTGGCGGTCTAGTTCTAGCCCAAAGCTGCGGGCCTTGACCAGCACATTGCTCAGCCCCGCCTGATCTGACACCACAATGCGGCGGCTGTTGCCCACGGTGGCCGGGTCGATGTGCTCGTAGGTTTTGGGCTCGCGCTCTACGGCGCTGACGTGAATGCCGCCCTTGTGAGCGAAGGCCGATCGCCCCACATAGGGCGCGTGGTCATCGGGAGCCAGATTCACCACCTCGCTGATAAAGCGGCTAGTTTCGGCCAGGGTTTCGAGCCGGGCCGGGGCAATGCAGGGGTAGCCCAGCTTAATCTGTAAATTGGGAATCAGCGTGCAGAGGTTAGCGTTACCGCAGCGCTCGCCGTAGCCGTTGATGGTGCCCTGCACCATCGTGGCCCCCGCTGCCACCGCCGCCATGGCGGCTGCCACCGCCGTGCCGCTGTCGTTATGGGTGTGAATGCCCAGCTGGGGGCGGGGAGCTGGAAACTGCTGAAGCCAGATATTCACGGCGGTCACGATCGCGCCGACTTCCTGGGGCAGGGTGCCGCCGTTGGTGTCGCACAACGCTAGCCACTCGGCCCCAGCTTTTACCGCCGCTTCGAGGGTTTCTAGGGCGTAGTCGGGATTGGCTTTGTAGCCGTCAAACCAGTGCTCGGCGTCGTAGATCACCCGGCGGCCTTGGCTGCGAAAATAGCGAATCGTGTCGTCGATCATGGCTAGGTTTTCGGCCAGGGTGGTTTGCAACCCGGTGGTGACGTGCAAATCCCACGATTTGCCAAACAGCGTAATCCATTCGGTGCCAGCGGCCAGCACCGGCTGGAGCATCGGCTCTTCGGCGGCGACTTTGCCGGGGCGACGGGTCGAGCAAAAGGCGGTGATGCTAGCCTGGGTGAGGGGAGTCTCTTTGAGCTGCCAGAAGAACTGCACATCTTTGGGGTTGGCCCCCGGCCAGCCGCCTTCGATAAAAGGCACCCCTAGGGCGTCGAGCCGCCGCGCAATCCGCAGCTTGTCTTCAATCGACAGGGCCAGCCCTTCCCGCTGCGCCCCGTCGCGCAAGGTGGTGTCGTAGATGTGAAGGGGGGTGCAATTGCGCTCAGCCATAGCCAGTGGTGACCTAAACTATTCAGTTCTCTAGCGTAAGTCCTGGCTTGGGGATGTTTGAGGGCAGCAGGGCGATCGCGTTATAAAACGTAGATATTCTTTGTCTGCCAGGAAATGCCATGTCCACCGTCAATACGACGGCTTTTGGGGCCAGGGGGAACAGGTGGTTTGGTCTTCAGGATAAGGTCTAGGCTAGAGAGCCCAGGGCTACGCATCAACCTCAATGGCCTCTAGCATTTCGGCTTTGGTGCCCTCTAAATTGCCGCCCTGAATGCTGACCCGATAGCAAATCGGCGACAGATGCCCCTGAATGCTGTGGCTCTGGCAGGCCAGGTGTAGCTGACTCAGGGCCACCTGGGCATCGGCATTTAGGGTGTGCAGATAGCCGTCAAAGCCCAAAAATGCCAGCCTGTAGAGCAGCTGCTGGCTAAACTGGCCCTGAAAATAACCGCCGTGCACATCGCGCTTGCCCAGGGCGTAGTCGAGGGTAAGCAAAAAGTAGTCCCAGGGTTTGAGAACCGCATGGCCCAGGGCGCGGGTCAAAATGCCGGTAGGTTTGGCCGAGCAGGTGTTGGTGTTGGGATCATATTTAACATCGAAGTAGTCGGTGCAGTCAAAATAGGTGAAAAAGTCGGCAACCGTAGCGCGATTGCTGTCTCCGTCGGCCTGTACTTTAAACAGGTTGGCCATGGTCACTACACCCCGCTTTTGAAAGCGTTCGTAGGTTAAAAACAGCTGTTCCATCACGTTATTTTTAGAGCGCGCGATCGCCTCATCAATAGGTAATGATGGAGAAAAATCTTGATCCAATGATGCTAGATTGATCAGCCCATAGTCATCGACACCGCCGTGGGTATTTTGCAGCGCCACATTGCCCAATCGGTAGCCTCGTGCCTGGGTGCGGCTAGGGAAGGCAATGTAGTTTGCCGTAGTGGAAGCGGTGCGCAGGGCAATATCGCCCTCGCTACTAAACAGATAAGATTCTGAAAAGCGCCGCAGCGAAGAGGCCAGAAAATTGGCCCGGCTCGAGACAATGGTGAGCACCGGAATATCGGGCGAGGCGAGGATCAAACGTCCCAGACTAAACACATCACCAATGTAGGTATTGGGGCGTTTTTCTACTGAAGCAGTGTCAAAAACGTCTGACAAAATACGCACCACGTTGGTGACGACAAACGCGCCCATGCTGTGGCCAATAAAGCTGAGCCGCACCTTGTTTTGCGATCGCCGCTGCCAGTAGCCCCGCGCCTGGGCCATCGCCTTTAGATGCTCGGCTTCCCCCAACGTATTGGGAAACATCTCGGCGGCGGTGCGTTTAACAATCGCCTGATCAATCTGGCGCAGCAGTTCCACCAGGTCTAGCACCCCAAAGTTGTCGGCCCGGTATCGGTCGCGAAAATAAACCACCAGCCGCAGCACCACCAAGGCCAGCATGAGCGTGCCCAGCACAAACAGCAGCACCAATAAAAGACTGATGACAAAGCCCGCAATGGTCTCCCCAAAGGCGGTTAGCTCCAGCAGCAGCAGGGCCAGGGCGCAGAATGCGCCGCTCACAACCACATCGCGGGGCAGCGGCGGCAGTGCTCTTAGGGCTTGAAGAATTTCCTTGGGGTTGCTTAGGGCAACATTTTCAGAGGGCCAACGGTAGCCAATAAACACTCGGTTGGCGTGGGCGGCGATCGCTGGATCGTGGCGATTGATGTATTTGAAAATGTTTTTGTACCAGGCTTCTACCCCGCCGCGGCTGGTGTTGTAGCCGTGCACGGTGATCACCAGCTCGGCGGCACCATCGGCAGCATTAGCCATCATGCGGTGCAGGTGGTCGGCAATCTCGTCAATGCCCTGGGCTGCCTGCTGCTGAATCGTTTCGCTAGCTTCGACGGCTTCTTCAATATTGGGCGGAGCGCTACTCATCACAAAGTAACCCGGAATTTTGCCTTCAACACCATTGGCATCGTCCATATCCACGATGGCGGCTAAGCCCTCTTGCTGAAAGACAAACTTTTGAATGATGAAGGGAAGCTGTTTCATAGACACCCTAGGAGATTGCAGTGGAGAAATTTTAAAAGAGTAACCGAAATCCTGGGCTTTAAAGCCTAGCGGTTCACGAAAAGTAGACTACAGTGGGGCTGAACCTGTTTGCGAAAGAACCTATAGAATCTTTAGATATCAGGGCCTTAAAGTTCGGAAAAATAGCTATAAAGGCAGAGATTGAACGGTGACAGTAGTCAGTCTGGTTGAGACATTTCCCAAATGGGTGTCTGAACCTTTTTGGCGTTTTTTGATGTCTCAACCAACGTGATCTTAGCTATAATTCTCTGCCGAAGGTTTTAGCCAGATCCAGCGTAGCAATCGCTTTGTTTATGCTCCCTTAGCCAGCACCGGAGCTGCCTGTAGGAGGGTTTGGGTGTAGGGATGCTGGGGCGATTCAAACAGTGTTTTAGTGGGGGCAATTTCGACAATTTTGCCCTGCTGCATGACGGCAATGCGATCGCACATAAACCGCGCTACCCACAGGTCGTGGGTGATAAACAGGTAGGTGAGATCAAACTCGTGCTTGAGGGCAATCATCAGATCGAGCACCTGGGTTTGCACCGTGGCGTCGAGCATGCTCACCGGCTCGTCGCAGATCACCAGCTTGGGATGGGTGATCAGGGCGCGGGCGATCGCCACCCGCTGCTGCTGCCCCCCCGATAGATCGCCGGGAAAGCGGTTGAAATAGTCGGCGGTGGGGTTGAGGCTGACGCGGGCCAGCATGTCGTGGGCCTGCTTTTCGGCCTCCGCGACGGTGGCGAGACCGTGGATCAGCAGCGGATCGGCGATGCTTTTGCCCACGGTCATCATCGGGTTGAGGCAGGCGTGGGGGTCTTGAAACACCATTTGCAGCTGCCGCCGCTGCTGCCGCATGGCCTCGCGGGAGAGGGTGGTGAGGTCGGTGCCGCAAAACTCCACCTGCCCGGCGGTGGGTTTCACCAGTTGCAGAATGGTGCGCGACAGGGTGCTCTTGCCGCAGCCCGACTCGCCCACCAGCCCCACCACCTCACCGGGGTAAATCTCGAACGACACCCCGTCTACCGCCTTGATCACCCTAGACTCCTGTCCGCCCAACAGCCGCGCGATCGGGTTGCCCTCCAGGGTGTAGTGCTGTTTGACATCCGTCAGCCGCAAAATGGGTTCTACAGGGGTGGCGGTGTAGGCCAGCCCCTCGGCCTGCTGCATTTGCCGGGCCGACTCCACCAGCGATCGCGTGTAGTCATCCTGAGGATTCTGGAAGACCGCTGCCGCCTTGCCCTCTTCCACCACCCGTCCCTGGTACATGACGGCGACGCGATCGCAATATTCTGCCACCAGCGACAGGTCGTGGGAGATCAGCACCAGGGCAGTGCCCAGCTCATCGCACAGCCGGGTCAGCTCATCGAGAATCTGAGCCGACACCGTCACGTCTAGGCTGGTGGTGGGCTCGTCGGCGATGATCAGCTTGGGCTCTAGAATCATCGCCAGGGCGATCGCCACCCGCTGACGCATGCCGCCGCTAAACTCGTGGGGATATTGACCAAACCGGCTGGCGGGAATGTTGACTTTTTCTAAAACGGCGATCGCCCGCGCCTTGGCCTCACCGTAGGGCACCTCAGAGCGATGGGCACGCAGCGTCTCTACACAGTGGTCGCCGATGGTCATCAGCGGGTTGAGCCGCGTCATCGGATCTTGAAAGACCAGGGCGATCGCCTCACCCCGAAACTGCCGCAGTCGCTGGGGGCTAAAGTCAAGCACCGACTCGCCGTTAAACCACACCTGCCCCCCCAGCTCCGTGGCCTTAGGCAACAGCCGCAGCGCTGCTCGCCCCAGGGTACTCTTGCCGCAGCCCGACTCGCCCACCAGACCCAGCTTTTCCCCCGGCGACAGGTCTAAAGACACCCGATCCACCGCGCGCGCTTCCTGACCTGGGTAGGTGACCGAGAAGCTTTCGAGGGCAAGGAGGGAGTCGGGCATGGAGGGGTAGGGGGTAGATGAGTAGGGGGTGGATGGGTAAGGGGTGCGGTAGTAGCGGATTGGAGGGATGCGAAAAAATGCAGCCTGGAGAGAGCAAATGCCTGGTCAGTGATCTGACCCATCTACCCATCTACCCATCTACCCATCCACCCATCCACCCATCTACTCATTGATCTACTCGCCGCATCAAATACGCCACCCCAAAATCCCCGTTAGGGTGCTGCTCTAGCAGGTCAGCCAGCTCAAAAACGCGCTGGGCAACATCGGATCCTAGCTTGTCAATGGTGGCTAACTTTTCGCGCTCGGTGTGCTCTAACTCACGTACCTGAGCCTGCCAATCAGCAGAAAAAATATAGTCAATGTGGGCCTGCAAATCGAGCTGCTGCAAGATCTCCCACTCGCCGCCATCGCACCAGATGCCGTTGCAGTTGGGGCAGCGCTCGACATAAAACGACCCCTGCGGCAGGGTAATGCGGCCCCGCACCAGATAGCTGCGGCAGTCGAGGCACAGGGCCGCCCGGTTGTCGAGCGCGGCGGGCGCAAAATCGGTGTGCAGCGACAGCGGCAGCACCGCCACTTGAACGGGGGCATCGGGGTCAACCTGCGATCGCTGCCAGGTCACGTAATGCTCCGGTGGAATCCAGCTGCCGCCACAGCTGGGGCAGCTATGGACTGCTAGCCCCGGTGCTAGCTGACTGTCTTGAAGGTCAATATCCCCTTCCTTTGGGCACTGATACAAAGCACCTAACTCCCAACCACGTTTCTAGTCACTGGCCAACGAAACCCTAATATTAAACCACCTAGGCTGGGGCGTTAAGTCGGGTTGGCGATCGCCTGCTCCAAAGCCTGGCAAAAGGTCAGCAACTGACCCAGTTTTTCGAGCATCTGCTGCTGCCGCTGCTGGGCTGTGGTCGACTGACGAGCTGTCTGCAAAAACGCCACATCCATCGCCAGCAGCCGCAGGGTGCGGTTGATCTCAGTCAGCACGGGCTGGGCGCTAGGCAGATCTTCTCCCAAGGGCAGCATCTGGTGCTGAAACTGTTGCTGAGCCAGCAAAAACTGTGCCTGTAGCGCGCGCCTATCGGGGTTAGCAGACTGCGTTAGGCCAACCAGGGTCTGGAGGTGCGATCTCAGGGTTTCTAGGGCATTCTTCATGGATAGATCACCCTTCAGGGCCGTATCGGTGGCGGTTGACAATAGTTTTACGATAGCTAGAGACAAATTGCTGATTCCCCTTATCGGGTACAAATGTTAAGGTTAATACACAACTATCTATCAACCCTCAGTCAGCTTTAAGTATTTATTGCGGCTTGGGCTATTGATGCGATTTTTCTCGAAATTATGGTGTAGGTTATTTCTATCTCGGCGCGCTACTTTGTTGTAGCCCCATTACATTGGCCCATTGACAGGACGTTTGTACGATTTCTGTTTGGTTTTTTTATTCAAATTTAAGTAAATCGATAGACGCCTTATCTGTCCTGAGGCGGTTCTATTTTATTAGTAATTCAGCTCTTTGAGTCTTGTCCAGACTTGAATACAGTGTTCAAATATAAATTCCTGTTTTTGGCGATTTTCCAGTCCACCCACAATCCCTGATAGGTTACTGGCACCCTCATGACTGCAACAGTTCATCCTCCCCTACCCGATGACTGCACCCTGCCCGGTTGGCTCGAAACCTGCGTGCTAACCCACCACGATGACAGTCAGGGTGACCCGGCCCAAGACCTAGAAGATAAGTCTAATAACCTGCTGGTCTGCCAGGCCTTTGAGTTTGCCTACACCCTACACAAAGGACAGTATCGCGCCTCGGGTGAGCCCTACATTTGCCACCCCATCGCCGTAGCTGGGCTGCTGCGCGATCTAGGCGGCGATAGCGCCATGATTGCCTCCGGTTTTCTCCACGACATTGTCGAAGATACCGACGTCACCCCTGAAGAATTGGCGGGTCATTTTGGCGATGAGGTGCGGCAGCTGGTGGAGGGGGTCACCAAGCTGTCGAAGTTTAATTTTGAGAGCAAAACCGAGCGCCAGGCCGAAAATTTTCGCCGCATGTTCTTGGCTATGGCTCAAGACATTCGGGTGATTGTGGTGAAGCTGGCCGATCGCCTCCACAACATGCGCACCTTAGAGCACCTCAGCGACGAAAAACGCCGCCGCATTGCCCGCGAAACTATGGAGATCTTTGCTCCCCTGGCCAACCGCCTGGGGATTGGTCGCTTTAAGTGGGAACTGGAAGATCTGTCATTTAAATATCTAGAGCCCGACGCCTACCGCCAAATGCAGCGCCACGTCACCGAAAAGCGGGCCGATCGCGAGGCGCGGCTGGTGCAGGTGGCCGAAACCCTGCGCCAGCGCATGCACCAATCTGAGATTCAGGTGGTTGATGTCAACAGTCGACCCAAGCATCTTTACGGCATCTACCGCAAAATGGAGCGGCAGCAAAAGGACTTCAGCGAAATCTACGACATCGCCGCCGTTCGTTTGATTGTGGGCACCAATGAAGACTGCTACCGCGCTCTGGCGATTGTGCACGATGCCTTTCGCCCGATTCCCGGTCGGTTTAAGGATTACATTGGCTTGCCTAAGCCCAACCGCTACCAGTCGCTGCATACGGTGGTCATTGGCCCCAAGGGCAAGCCGATTGAGGTGCAGATTCGCACCCTTGAGATGCACCACATCGCCGAGTACGGCATCGCCGCCCACTGGAAGTACAAAGAAACCGGCGCTTCCACCAATACCCGCATCAACGCCGACGATGAAAAATTCACCTGGTTGCGGCAGCTCTTAGAGTGGCAAAACGACCTCAAGGACGCCAAAGAATTTCTCGAAAACGTCAAGGGCAACCTGTTTGATGAGGACGTCTACGTCTTTACCCCCGATGGCGATGTGGTGCCCCTCAGCCGGGGTGCAACTTCGGTCGATTTTGCCTACCGTATTCACACCGAGGTGGGCAGCCACTGCGCTGGAGCCAGGGTCAATGGCCGCATTGTCACCCTCGACACGCCGCTTGAAAATGGCGACATCGTCGAGATTATGACTCACAAGAACAGCCACCCCAGCCTCGACTGGCTCAACTTTGTCGTCACCCCCAGCGCCCGCAACCGCATTCGCCAGTGGTATAAGCGATCGCACCGCGACGAAAACATTGCCCGAGGCCGCGACATGCTCGAAAAAGAGCTGGGCCGCAGCGGCTTTGACGCCCTGCTTAAGTCTGAACCCGCTCAGCTAGCCGCCGAGCGCTGCAACTACCAGAGCGTTGACGACTTTCTGGCGGGGTTGGGCTACGGCGAGGTGACGCTCAACTCGTTTGTCAATCGCCTGCGGGAGGCCGTCAAGGCCAAGCAGCCCCTAGAGACGCTGTCGCCCGAGTCGTCGCTGCAAGATTCTGATCGGTTTTTGGCGGGGGCTGTCACCAGCCCCCAGCGCCCTCGCCCCGTTCCCTCCAAAGATCCAATTTTGGGCATTGAGGGGCTGGTGCACCACATTGCGGGCTGCTGTAACCCACTGCCCGGTGAACCGATTATGGGCAGTGTGTCGTTGGGCAGCCGGGGGATTGCCATCCACCGCCAGGGCTGTCCTAACCTGGCCGATATTCCGGGCGATCGCATCATCCCCGTCAGCTGGAACCCGGTTGACCACAGCGGCTCTCGCCACACCTACCCCGTGGAGGTGCGCATTGAGGTAATCGACCGTGTAGGTGTCCTCAAGGACATTCTCTCCCACCTGTCAGACCTGCAAATTAACGTCCATAAGGCCCAGGTCAAAACCTTCCCTGGCCAAACTGCTGAGATTGATCTGGGGCTTGACGTCAAAGATCATGCCCACCTCGAGCAAACCTTTGGGCAAATCCGTAAGATGACCGACGTGCTCAAAATTCGTCGGATGAGTCAGGTCGCCTAGGATTGTCGGTCAACAGAATATTCTGTTGAAGCGTCGTAGGATAATGTGGGTTTGCACAACGGTAGGCGCACCATGGAGCAGGCAACCCCCAACCTCATTCAGCGAGTTGGTGTGATTGGCGGCGGACAGCTCGCCTGGATGATGGGCCCAGCGGCGCAGACGCTAGGCCTAGAGCTGGTGGTGCAGACGCCCCAGAGCACTGACCCGGCGGTGGCGATTGCCCAGTCCGCCTTCCTTGCCCCCGTCGCCGACGTCGCCGCCACCGCATCCCTCGCGGCCCAGTGCGACGTGATTACCTTTGAAAACGAGTTCATTGACTGTGAGGGGCTCCAGGCGCTGGCTCAGCAGGGCACGGTCTTTCGCCCTAGCCTAGACGTGCTGGCCCTGGTGCTCGACAAGCGTCACCAGCGTGAGTTTTTTGCGCGGATTGGCCTACCCAACCCTCGCTATGACTTTTTGAATGGCGACGAAAGCGACGCCGAACTCGCTGCCAAGGTCAAGCCCATTGGTTTTCCGCTGGTGATCAAGACCCGTCGCCTGGGCTACGACGGCTACGGCACCTCAGTAGTCAAAGATGCGGCTCAGCTCAGCGCCACGTGGGACAAATTTAACCGTGCCCCAGTACTGCTGGAGGAATTTGTGCCCTTCAAACAAGAGCTGGCGGTTATGGTCGCCCGCTCGGCATCGGGGGATATTGCTGTCTTTCCCACCGTAGAAACTCAGCAGGTCGAGCAAATCTGTCGCCGGGTCTTTGCCCCCGCTCAGGTTAACCCCGAGGTCGCAGCGAGGATGACCAGCATTGCCCGCACTCTGGTGGAGCAGCTTCATCTGGTAGGCATTGTCGGCATTGAGTGCTTTCTCACCCCAAACGACCGGGTGCTCGTCAATGAAATTGCCCCTCGCACCCACAATTCAGGCCACTACAGCCTCGATGCCTGCGCGACCTCCCAGTTTGAGCAGCAGCTGCGGGCGGTCAGCGATCGCCCTCTTGGCCCCACGGCGCTCAACTGTTTCCAGGCCGTCATGGTCAACCTGTTGGGGTTAAACGAACCCGAAGCCAGCCACCACCGCAAGCTTGAGACCCTAAAACAATGGCCTGGGGCTGCTCTTTACTGGTACAACAAAGCCATTCGCCCGGGACGCAAGCTGGGGCATATAACGCTGCGACTCGATGCTGGTGTAGACCCCAGAGACACTGCCGCTGCGATCGAGGCCATCTGGTACGGCGAGTCAAATCAATAAAGATGCTTTAAGTTTTGAGTTCACGCCTTGAATGCAACATTCAAAACTGAGCATTTCTCCGTCGGAGACGCTTCGCGAACAAAACTTAAAACTTACTCACCTCCCCTATGCCCTACACCCTAAACCAGCTCAACGCTATGGCCGAGGCCGACTTTGTCGCTGCCATCGGCCCCGCTTTTGAAGACACACCTGCGATCGCCGCCCAGGTGTGGGCTCAGCGCCCCTTCATCTCCGTAGTCAATCTCCACCAGCACATGGTTACCGTTGTGCGAACGATGCCTCCCGCAGACCAGTTGGCCTTGATCAACGCCCACCCCGCCTTGGGCACCAGGATTACCATGGCCGCAGCCTCGGTAGCAGAGCAGAGCAAAGCTGGGCTTGATAGTCTCACTAACGAGGAATATCATCAGTTTCAAGCCCTTAATCAGCAGTACAAAAACAAATTTGGCTTTCCCTTTATATTGGCAGTGGCAGGACAGACCAAAACTTCAATCTTAAAAAACTTTGTAGAGAGATTACGCAATTCCACGGATGCAGAGATGTTGGCTGCTTTACTGGAAATTGAAAAAATAGCCTTATCCCGCCTCGATAGCTGGATTGTGTCTGCTTGAACCCTGGAAAGGCTGGAGGGTTCAATATAAGAGCTTTATAAGAGATTTGTAAAATACTTAAGCCTTGCAGGAATGATTAAGATTGTGTTTCCTACGTAGGTATCGGTATGTACTGACGAGGTAAGTGTGATAACTTTGGCAGAATCTTAACTAATCCTGTAGTGAGCCATGACGGGCTGCCCATGTGCATAGAGCTAATCTGTAATTTTGCTCTAGTCAACTAGTACGTTGACCGGGCAAGTCATAGACGAGCCTATACATAAGCTGTAGTCAACGTTATGCCAGCCGTAGGCTTTTGCAGCTTCGGTGACTCTATTTGGAAAAGTTCAACGATAAAATCTAAGCTTTCCTTGACCCCATAGTCAGGCGAAGCACCTCAAATGCTTATGCTTGCCCTCACGCTAAGGATAGCGCCTAAATATCTTTGGAGACACACGGCTATGGGTTTTAATTTCCACGCCGAGCTAGCTTTTGAAATACCTATTTATGTAGCTATAAACCACAGATTTGGGATGGGCAATTCGACACATACTTAGTCTCCAAAAGCCTTTTCTGACGGACTCGAAGAATTACTCCTTTAAGACTTTTGAAGATTACTTGAGAAGATGCGATTGCATTAAATTCGACTGCTACCTATAAATTTCTATGGTCAATCCGCCATGACATCCTTACCCAGTCAACCCAACAGCTCAAAATTTCACGTTTTAACCAGCACAAAATTTGACTTCGAGCATTTCGTTAACCGCGCTGCTCTGGGTCAAGGGCCGCGGCACACTATTTGGCAGCTCAAAGAGAGACTCAATGCTCAGATCCATCAGCCAGATTTTGAAGATGACAGTCTGGTCAATGGCCTCAATAAACTTCTTTCTAAAATAATTGGCAGACCGCATCAGTGGGCTTTAGCAAGACAGGTTTTAGCTCAGACTGACTCTGATGATGTTGTCTACTGTTGTGGCGAAGACGCCGGTCTACCCCTAGCCCTGCTTGCATTATTCAAGAAAAATCGGCCTCGGTTAGTTGTCAACGTGATGTGTCCAGAACGGTGGCGGCCCAAGCTGCTGCTCAAATGGTTTCAACTGCATCGCAGTATTGATGCATTCACCGTCAACACGACCCTAAAGGCCCAAACTCTAAGAGACATGCTCAACCTAGCTGAGGATGGCGTGACTTGTTTGGCCGAGCAGACCGACAAGCAGTTCTTCTACCCCGAACCTGGCACAATTGAAAAGCATCGTCCGTTGATTGCTAGTGCTGGTTTGGAGCAGCGAGACTATGTCACTTTCGCTAATGCTACCCACCAGTTAGATCTAGACGTCAAAGTCTGCGCTGTATCACCTAATGCCACTTCCAAAACGCGGTGCAGAATTCCTGAGCAACCGCCCCAAAACATGGAAATGCGGTACTTTGACTGGGTTGAGTTGCGCGATCTCTATCGCAGTGCTGATATCACCGTAGTTAGTCTAATCAATAACACCTATGCCGCTGGCCTAACGGTGCTGATGGAAGCAATGGCTTGCCGCCGACCGGTAATTATTACCAAAACTGTAGGCTTGGCCACAGAAATGGCTGAAAAAGGTCTTGTTTGGGGCGTACAACCCGACTCCTCTGAAGAGTTAAAAGCCGCTATCGTACATGTCCTAGGTCACCCTGAGGAGGCAAGTGCTAGAGCAGAGGCCGCTTATCAGCACTATTTGGAAAATCACACGAGTGAGCAGCATGTCGAGCAGGTGTCCCGATTGCTGCAACGGATTGCTAGCAGCGTAACGCCAGACCGGCCCACGGTTATACGAGCAAAACCAGTTTGATATGATTGCTTTAAGCTAAGGCAACATACCGACCAGATAATAGGGGACATAGACAAACTCTACGTCCCCTAATCTGTATCTCTATTGATAGACTATCTGTGGAAAATGGGTGTTCCTCTGACTGATCTAATCAATGATGTTTCTTAGTCAGGTGAGGAACGTTATATTATCTAACGATAGCTACTGTGTAAAAGCTTCCCCTTAGTTTCTGGCTTATACTGTCCTGTGCGCTGACGCAGGTCGACCGATATGGATATTGATATATGGGTGGAGTCTTACCTAGGAAATTCCTTGATACCAGACTATCAATGCCTTGCATGAGAGTTTATCTCAAGAATACTTTAGCGAAAAGCCTCTGAGGTTTTTCCTGATAAGCTGTCAGCATCTTGAGAGTTACAGGCTGATATCAATAGATTTCTTTGTCGCTTGTCAATGGGGGTTTGACTATGAAATGGGCGATCGCTGCACCATTTTTTGACGTTGATAATATCGATACTGCCAAATGGTTAGAACCTTTTGTACCAGGCGATACCCACGAGTTTCAGCTCATTCCGCGACAAAAACCGCTGCCAAAGTGGCACGATCGCAAATCTAAATTCACCCCTATTGGCGACTGGTTCGTCTATATGAGGCAGGCGGTTGACGCCCTCAACTCTAATGCCGACGGCATCATTACTGTTTT
>JANPIO010000318.1:0-6959 GCA_031425055.1 Phormidium sp. VAR_61_metabat_6 | reverse complement strand
AAGTCGTCAACGTCGCAGAAGATTTGGGTCAGGTCGAGGCGCGCTAGACTCAAAGACATGGCTGAGGGGCTTGGAATTCAATACTTTGAGCGTAACCCTCAGCCTTTTTTTCAGCACGCTACCCTTTGTCGAACTCAGGTTGGGATTAGGTAGCCAGACGGCCACTGTCCAAGGTAAAGAAGACCAAACTCGCCATAGAAAAAACTCCCCGTGAAACCACGGGGAGCTGTCAAACGTCTTAGCCTTAAAAGCAAAGCGTTAGGTTACTTGACAGATACCTTGCCGCCGGCTTCTTCGAGCTGCTTCTTGGCATCTTCAGCGTCGTCTTTGGTGGTAGCTTCCTTAACGGCCTTAGGAGCGGCTTCCACCAGTTCCTTGGCTTCCTTCAGACCCAGACCGGTCAGGCTGCGCACAACCTTGAGAACGGCGATCTTCTTATCGGCGGGCACTTCTTCAAGTACGACGTCGAATTCGGTCTTTTCTTCTTCGGGCTCGGCAGCAGCGGCACCACCGCCACCCATCATGCCGGGGGCCATCATCATCATGCCGCCGCCAGCGGAGGCAGAAGCGTCAACACCAAAGGCTTCCTCAATTTGCTTGACCAGCTCGGAAGCTTCTAGCAAAGAAAGGGACTTTAGCTGTTCGAGAATTTCGTCAGTTTTAGCAGACATAGTTACCGATTAACTCCTGGTTAAACACAATTAAACACAGACAAAATCGTGAGAGATGAGCCTAGGCTGCATCTTTTTCGGAGACTGCCTTGAGAGCACGGGCCAGAGATGCAGGCACCTCTTTGACGCCCACCGCCAGTTTGGTCGGTACGGCGTTGATGCCCACGGCCACCCGAGTTGGCATCGCCTTGATTGCACCAGCCAGGCGAGCCATCAGCTCTTCCTTCGTGGGCAGTTCGGTGATGGCCTTAATCTGGTCTTCGTTCAGGGCCTGACCTTCCATGACACCGCCCCGGAGGGTGGTTTTTTTGGTGTCTTTTTGGAATGCCTGGTATTCCTTAATTGCCCCGCCAAAGTCTTCTTTAACCAGTACAAAGGCCGAAGAATCTTTGAGGAACTCAGTGATTGGCTGCCAGTTTTCATTGCCGTCAACGGCGATCCGCATCAGCGTGTTTTTGGCAATCTTACACTCGGCACCCTTAGGGCGCAGACGATTGCGGAGGTCACTGATTTCCGATACCGTCAGACCTTTGTAATCGATTACAAAGGCTAGTTGGGCATCGTCTAGCAGGGCCCGAATCTCGGCTACCAGCTCTTTCTTATTCGCTAGGGTTCTCCCCATATGATCTCACCTCCTTTAAGTTGGGGATTGGGAACTTAATTACCCGATCCAGGTTTAGACTTAGCCCTTAGTAAAAACAAAACCCCGACAGCTCTGCCGGGGTAGACCAACAACCCGAAGTGCTCAGCTTGGGCAAGAGCACCGTAGTCGTTTAAGTCAACCTCGGCAGGGTTTATGCAGCGCTAGGCGGCTACCTGCTGTCTCCGGTCGTCTATGCAGTTGTGAGGGGTTGTGTCAGTGGGCGTAACTCCTAGTTGGCTGGGGTAAAACTTGTTGGGCCTAGACCGCTTCGCCCATCTTGAAGTCGCGTAGGGCATTCACATCGAGGCGAATGGAAGGCCCCATGGTGGAGGCGATCGCTACGGTTCTCCAGTAGCGGCCTTTTGCTCCAGACGGACGGTTGCGGTCAACAGTCTCTTGCAACGCTTTGAGGTTGACTAGCAAATCTTCAGCGCTAAAGTCAGCCTTGCCAAACATAACATGGACGATGCCCGTTTTGTCAGCACGAAACTCTAACTTACCTGCTTTGAACTCATCAATTGCTTTGGCCAGGTCAAAGGTAACAGTGCCGCCCTTGGGGGAGGGCATCAGGCCACGGGGGCCAAGCTGACGACCGAGCTTAGCTACCTGAGGCATCACATCGGGGGTAGCAATTAGAACGTCGAAGTCCATCATGCCTTTCTGAATTTCGTCGATAAGTTCTTCAGACCCTGCCAAGTCAGCTCCAGCAGCGGTGGCCTCAGCCACTTTTTCACCCTTAGCGATAACGGCGACCCGAATGGTTTGACCCGTGCCCTTAGGCAAAATGACCGTAGTGCGCAGCTGCTGATCGGTGTACTTCGGGTCAATACCCAGACGAATGTGAGCTTCGGCCGACTCCACAAATTTAGCAGTGGCAGTTGCTTTGAGCAGCTCTAGAGCCTCTAAGGGCTCGTAGAGACGGTCTTCTATTTTGGCCTGGGCTTCGCGCAGGCGCTTAGATACTTTAACCATCGTGATCTCCTTGGGGTCAAACGAAGCGACGCCTCTTCCCCGTAGTGTGAATAAGTGAAACTTAGATTGCAGACAATCGTCTAGGGCAATGGCCTAGCCAGAAACGGTAACACCCATGTTGCGGGCAGTACCCTCAACAATATTCATGGCCGCTTCAATATCGTTAGCGTTGAGGTCAGGCATTTTGGTCTCGGCAATCTCTTTGAGCTGAGCCCGAGTGATGGAACCCACCTTCTTAGTGCGGGGCTCACCCGAACCCCGCTCAATGCCCGCCGCTTTTTTGATCAATACCGAGGCTGGCGGCGTCTTGAGAATAAAGGTAAAGCTGCGATCCTCAAATACTGAGATCTCAACCGGTATTACCAGACCCACTTTTTCCTGGGTACGGGCGTTGTACTCTTTGCAGAACGCCATGATATTAACCCCGTGCTGACCCAGGGCTGGGCCGACAGGGGGAGCTGGGTTGGCCTTCCCAGCAGGAAGTGCCAGCTTGATCAGCGCTACAACTTTCTTAGCCATTGATTAACTCTCTTTTTGCACTTGGTTAAATTCCAGCTCGACTGGGGTGTCGCGCCCAAAAATCGACAGCAAAGCCTTTAGCTTGCTGCGCTCGGGGCTGACTTCCACCACCTCGCCCTCAAAGTCTTTGAAGGGACCCGAGAGTACGGTAATTTTGTCTCCCGGAGACATATCGACCTTGATCACCGGCTTTTGCTCTTCGGTGCGCTTGAAAATGCGCTTCACCTCGCTCATGCCCAAGGGCATGGGCTTGACGTGGCCACGACCGCGACCGTAAGCCCGACGCTGTTCGGCCCCGACGAAATTGATCACGTGGGGGGTGTTTTTAACCACCGACCAGGCTTCGTCATCCATGTACATGCGCACCAGCACGTAGCCAGGGAAGACTTTTTCGTCAATACTTTGACGGCTGCCATCTTTGCGGAGCTTGACCGCTGGCGTTTGAGGAATCTCAACCTGAAAAATGCGGTTGATTACATCTAGAGTGCCAATGCGCTGCTCAAGGTTAAGCTTGACGCGTTTTTCGCAGCCAGATGCTACCTGCACGGCATACCACCGAGCTTTGCGCTGGTAGAATCGGGCTGCTTCACCTTCGTTGCCCTCTTCGGCAGATGACCCGGCCCCTTCAGTAGGAGATTCAGCCTCTAGATCGCTGTCTAAGAACTCGTCGAGGGGAGCGTCGTTGTAGTTGAAGTCTTCTTCAGTTACCGCCATTAAAATACTTGCCCCGAAACCCACCCAAACAGCCGGTCAACCAAATAGATCAGCGTTGCAGATAGGCTAACCATGAGAATGACGGCGGCAGACTCACTGATGAGCTGCTGTCGACTGGGCCAAACAACTTTGCCCAGTTCTTCTTTAGTGCCCTGTAAGAAGGTCACTACACTAAAGCCTTGCTCAGCAACCTGAGGGTCTGCGGTCTTACCCTTAGACTCTATTGCGGCGTCTTTTTTAACCACTGGCTTGGCTCCTGTTGGCGCTTATCCACTCTGAACTACGGGAAAACACAGACCGGCAAACCGGCTCAGCTAACCTGAGAAAACATCAGGCTGAAGAGCTAATAACTCCTGGTTTAGCCACGAGTTGAAGGCAGTGACAAATCCTGCTGCTCTAGCTGCCCATTAGGGCTGTAGAGTTTGGGGAGATGTCGCTGCCGTTACTCAGCGCGCCCTGGAGGACTCGAACCCCCGACATCGGGTTTTGGAGACCCGCGTTCTACCAACTGAACTAAGGACGCATGAAACCAGGTGTCACTTTAGCACCACTGCCCAACCTCACTCAATTCTAGTTGATTGGGCGATCAAAACGCTGCTTCAGACGGGTAGCTTTACCGACGCGATCGCGTAAGTAGTATAGCTTGGCCCGGCGGGCTTTACCCCGACGCAGCACAGCAATGCTAGCCACCTTGGGAGCATGGACGAGAAAAACTCGCTCGACGCCGACACCCTGAAAAATCTTTCGCACCGTGATAGAGCGATTGATGCCGCCATTGCGCATGGCGATAACGGTGCCCTCGTAGGGCTGAATTCGCTCTTTGCCACCCTCTTGAATGCGCACGCCAACACGGATGGTGTCGCCGACGTAGATGGTGGGAAGGTCGGTCTTTAGCTGCTCCGCCTCAATCGAGCGGATGATTTCCTCTGCGTTCATAGGGCCTGCAAATGTGCACGGTCTACGATTATAGACCATGGGTGCCGCTAAGCAAACAGATTGGGGCAATGTTTTTGGGTAAGGGTTTTTTGCGGGGTTGGGCTGGGTTATTTTTAGGCGGCTCTGGGCATAGTGTTACATAGAGCATGCGCCCCTTTTTGCCAAGGTTGTTGCTACCTAAATCTTCTTGAACCCCTACGGTTATGTCTACTCTGCCCCTCGACCCTTTATCTCAGGGAGAGTGGCCTCAACCTGAGGTCGCCGACGCCACCTTAGAGGAGGTGCTCAATGCGATCGCAACGCCGCTCTGGATAACGGACGCTCGCGATCGCTGGCGCTTTTGCAACCAAGCCTGTGCAACTCTGCTGGGAGGCGATCGCTGGGCTAGCGGTGAACCTCAATGGAGCTCAGACGTGCTGCCACCTGAGGTTGGTCAACTACTATTGGCGGCGGGACAGCGGGCCTTGGCTAGTGGTGACGAGCAAACCGCTGTGGTGGAGATTGTCGATGCGGCTGGGGAGCGTCGGCGACTGCTGGCGACAGTGCGACGATTTGGGGCTACTAGCCGTGACCCTCAGCTGATAGTGAGTTTGCAGGATATGCCCCCCCTTTATGGGGTAGAGCAGACCCTACAGCGGCAGTCGGAGCGCGAGTGGCTGCTGGGGGCGATCGCCCAGCACCTGCTGCGATCGCTCAATTCTGAAGACTTGTTGCAGACGACGGTCAATGAGGTGCGTCGCTTTTTGCGCATCGACCGGGTATTGTTCTACAGCTTTGACCCCGATTACAACGGGGTGGTGGCTGAGTCAGCCAGTGGTGCTATGGCCAATGCGGTCACCGCTCAGACCGATCTCAGCTTTATTCCGGCGGATTTGATGCGCTATCGCCAGGGCGAGATGGAGGTGATCGATGACATAGCCACGGCTCACCTGCCACCGAGCTATCTAGCCAAGTTCGCCCAAGCCCAGGTCAAGGCCTGCCTGGTGATGCCGATTGTGCAGGGGGATGCTGTCTACGGCCTGGTGTGTGCCCTCAACAGCGGCCCCCGTCCTTGGGCTGCCTGGGAAATCGAAACCCTGCGAGAGGTGGCAACCCAGGTGGGCGGTGCCATTAAGCAGGCCCGCCTCTACAACCAGGTGCAGCGGCTGAACACTGACCTGGAGCAGCAGGTGGCCCAGCGAACGGAGGAGTTGCAGACCGCTCTTGAGTTCGAGGCGACTCTCAAACGGATTACCGACCGGGTACGCGACAGCCTTGACGTCAATCAGATTATGCTGACGGCGGTGAAGGAGTTGACTGAGGCCCTGGAGGTGAAGGGGTCGAATACATCGCTTTACGATCTGGAACAGGGCACCTCGACCATCTATTACGAATACAACAGCTCTAGCCCGTCGTATCAGGGCCGAGTCGCTCAGATGGAGGCCTTTCCGGAGGTATACCATCAGCTGCTGGACGGACAGTATTTTCAGTTTTGCTCGGTGGAGCCGAACCCGGTGCGGGGCTACGTGGCCATGCTGGCCTGCCCCGTGGTGGATGACCGGGGCGTGCTGGGAGATCTGTGGCTAATCAACGATCGCGACTACGGCTTTAATGACATTGAGATTCGCCTGGTGCAGCAGGTGGCAAACCAATGTGCGATCGCCATTCGCCAGGCTCGGCTGTACCAGGCAGCCCAATCGCAGGTGGCCGAGCTAGAGCGGCTCAACACCCTCAAAGACGATTTCCTCAGCACGGTTTCCCATGAGCTGCGCACCCCGGTGACCAGCATGCGGGTAGCGCTGCAACTGCTGGGTGTCACCCTAAATCAGGAATTTGACCTCACTGCCGACCTGCAAAAGCCCAAGACCGAGCAAACCCGCATTGGCCGCTACTACAGTATTTTGCAAGAGGAGTGTGAGCGCGAAATTAGCCTGATCAACGATCTGCTCGATCTCCAGCGCCTGGATGTGGGCAATCATCCCATTCAGCCCGAGCCAATTTTGCTAGAAGCCTGGCTTGCAGGCTGGATTGACAGCTTTGTGACCCGCGCAAAGAGTCGCAATCAAACCTTGCGGTTAGTGGCAACTTCGACCCTGCCAGTGCTATACACCGACTTAGCTAGCCTAGAGCGAGTGCTGGCCGAACTACTAAACAATGCTTGTAAATACACCCCGCCGGGGGAATCTATCACGCTAGAGGTTTTGCCTAACCCGGCGGCTCCTAATGAGCAGCTGTGCATTGCCCTCACCAATAGTGGGGTGACGATTCCGGCAGAGGAAATGACCCGGATCTTTGACAAGTTTTATCGGGTGCCCAGCGCCGACCCCTGGAAGCAGGGGGGGACAGGTCTAGGGCTAGCTTTAGTGAAAAAACTGGTCGCCCATCGCCAAAAGCAATGGGACGAAGTATACACCACTCCCCGCACGGACTACGCCAAGGGCACTGCCGATCGAACCTCGGCCACCGTGGCCCTGTTCAAGGATTTGCCGGATGCTCTTGCCGCAAGTGTTGAAATTGCCATGCGC
>JANPIO010000317.1:0-1581 GCA_031425055.1 Phormidium sp. VAR_61_metabat_6 | reverse complement strand
ATAGGTCGTGAGCGTAACCGACGAACTCTTTCACCGGGCCAACGATTTATGCCGTCGCCGCGCCTACGAGCAGTGGCAGCGGCGGCAGAGCAAGCAGCAGATTTTGCGATCGCAGGTCGGCTTTCAATCCCTGCCGCCGACTCGTCCCCAACCCTGCCAGGGCTGCACCAATTATCACGGCATCGCCTACGGCACCAGCCGCGCCAAGCGCTGTACGCTGGTGTGCGCGATTCATCCCCAGGGTTGGCAGGGGGGTGGGGTTTGTCCGGATTGGCGGAGGGAGTAGGGGCGTGGGGAAAGTTTTGAATTTTAAGTTTTGAATTTTGAATTTTGAACTTGGTCTGACTCAACAACTCAAAACTCAAAACTAAGCACTCAAAACTCTCTACCCCTCCCTCAAAACCCCGCGCAGCCGCTGACTCACCGCATCGACCCCAAAGGTCAGCCCCACGAAAACGCCTAGCGTTATCATCACACCGCTATAGTCAAAGCTGCTGATTTGCTCGGTGAGCAAACGGCCTAGACCCCCGGCACCGACCAGTCCAACGATCACGGTTTCACGCAGGCAGACTTCCCAGCGGTAGAGAATGTAGGCCAGAAAGCGGCCCAGGTTTTGGGGCCAGATGCCGTAGGCCACGATCGCAGTGGGGCTGGCCCCCAGGGCGCTGAGGGCGCGGACGGGGCGATCGTCTAGGTTTTCGTTGACCTCGGCCATCAGGCGACCGAGGATGCCAAAGTTGTGCAGGGCGAGGGCCAGCGCCCCCGGCAGCACGCCGGGGAATAGCACGTAGAGCAGCACCAGCGCCCAGATGGGGGCGGGAATGGCACGGCTGACCAGCAGCACGAGCCGACTTAGGCCCAGCAGCGTGTAGGCCACCCAGGCAGATCCACCGCGCTGGCCGACGGGTTGCAGCAGCCCCCCCGGCAGCAGAAAGTTTTGGGCGGCGGGCAGCGAGAAGAGTATGCCAAAAAGGCCTGCTAGGGCGATCGCCACCATCGACATTGCCACCGTCAGCCACGAGAGTCGAGCTAAATTTACCAGTTCGGCCCAGCTCGGCATCGGCGGCCAGCCAGTACTCAACAATTCCCCCAAAAGGCGCTGGGTGCGGGCCGACCACAGCACCCCCACATCTAGCCGCAGCCACCACCAGCTCAGGGGAATCGCTAGGGCGGTACCCACCCACGACAGTTTTAGAAATCCATCTTGCTGGGGAGCCTTGGCAGGCCGAGAGGAGCTGCTGCCTGGTTTGTTGATGTCGAGGCGGCTAGTGAAACCCATGCGGCGGCGCACCACGGCACTCCAGGCATCAACTGCGCCATTGAGCAAAATCAGCGCGTAAAAACCCGTCCACAGCTGCTCGTAGCGTAGAGATTGCAGACTGAGGAAAATCTCGTAGCCCAACCCGCCAGCACCGATAATTCCTAAAACGGCAGATGCCCTGAGAGAACATTCAAAGCGGTAAAAGGTATAGGAGAGCAGGTTGGGCAGCGCCTGGGGCAGCAGCCCATAGACAAAAGCGGCGAGGGGCGGCGTACCGGCATTCAGCAGGGCGTGGAGCGGCGCGGGGGGCGTCTCATCTA
>JANPIO010000316.1:0-4347 GCA_031425055.1 Phormidium sp. VAR_61_metabat_6 | reverse complement strand
GATTAGCCTGCTGGCAACTTTTGTACGATTCCAGCCCCGCTTTTACAAGATCGGACAGGGTGTGGGGTGGTGGTTGGGTACCTGCAACTGCGGGGGTGGGGGGTGGGGCAATCGCATCGCCAAAAATGGCGTCCAGGCTTTGATCCAAGGTTTCTCGCATCACCACGCGATCGCCGTAGGCCACTATCACCCGTTGCAGCGCGGGTAGCTCGCCCTGGTCGGCTCGCAGGTAAATGGGCTGAACATAGAGCAGCGACTGCTCAACGGGGATCACCAGCAGGGTGCCGCGAATCACCCCCGATCCCTGCTGGCTCCAGAGAGTCAGCTGCTCAGAGATTTCGGGCGTCTGGCTAATGCGGGCCTCGATCTGGGTAGGGCCAAACACCAGCTCCTGCTTCGGAAATTCGTAGAGCAGCAGCTTGCCATAGTTGTCGCCGTCGGAGCCGCCCGCCATCCAGGCGATCATGTTGTCGCGGTTGGCGGGGGTAAAGGGGAGAATTTGCATAAACTCCTCTCCCTCTAGCTGCGGCAGTTTCATGATCACGTAGTAGGGCTCCATAGGCTCTACAGCGCCCTCTTCCCCATGCTCAGGAAACCGCCACAGGTCTTCTCGGTTGTAGAAGACCTCGGGGTTTTCCATGTGGTAGGCCCGGTACATTTGGGCCTGCACGGTGAAAATGTCTAGGGGGTAGCGCAGGTGCTCGCGGTAGCTGGCGGGCAGATCTTCGATGGGTTTGAACAGGTTGGGAAAAATTTGGCTATAGGTGGCCAGCAGGGGGTCGTCGCGATCGCGGGTGTAAAACTCCAGGGTGCCGTCGTAGGCATCAATAAAGACCTTGACGGCATCGCGAATGTAGTTGACCCCATTGCGCATCAGGGGGTTGTTGTTCTCCACTAGCGAGACCATGTCGGTGCGGCGGTTGAGGGGCTCGGAGTAGGGATAGCGATCGCTGCTGGTGTAGCCATCCAAAATCCACTTGATGCGCCCGTCGATCACCGCCGGGTAGGGGTCGCTGTCGTAGGTGAGAAAGGGGGCCACGTGGCGCACCCGCTCAGTAATTAGCCGGTGGTAGTGAATCCGGGTTTCAGGGCTGAAATAGTTAGAGATCAGCACCCGCACGTTGCCCAAATCAAAGGCATAAGCCAGCCGCCGCAGCCACGAGTTGAGCGGCACGCCGCCCGCCCCGGTATAGCGGTAAGCCGCGTTGGTGTCGCCTTGGGGGTAATCAAACTCATCGGTGTTGGCCCCGGTAAAAATGTAGTTGTCGGTGCTTTCGCCGTAGTAGAGGCGGGGCTGGTCGAGGGCCAAATCGACGGTGGAAACCGGGGGCACATTGCGAATAAAGAAATCGGGCAGCCCGTTGGGGGTGACCTGGTTGACCGGGCTCATCACAATCCCAAAGCCGTGGGTAAATTTGAGCTGGCGGTTGATCCAGTTTTGGGCCTCGGGGGGCAGCTGCTCGACCGGCAGCTCGCGGGCCGAGAGGGTGACCTGGCGGTAGTCGCCGTTGAGGGTGTAGCGATCCACATCTACATCCTCAAAGTTGTAGTAGAGGCGAATTTCTTGCAGCTGCTTGTAGGTGCTGAGCAGGGGCGCATAGTCCCATAGCCGAATGTTGCCGATGGTGGGCTCATTGGCGTCAAGCACCACGCGATCGAGGCGGTTGTCGGCGGGGAAGGGCTCTGACACTACGCTGGTGAGGTTGTAAGCCTTGCGGGTAAAGGCAATGTTGTGCTCGATATAGGGACGCTCCATGGTGAGCTCGTTGGGCTCCACCACAAAGTTTTGCTGAAGCCAGGGGTACAGGCCATTGACCAGCCCCAGCACGCCCAGGTAGATCACAATGCCAAAAATTGGCAGCGAAAAGCCGCTGCGCCCCAGGGCAATCAGAAACAGCGCCGCCACCGCCAGGGTGACAAACCCCATCAGCCAAAAAGACTGGAGCCGAGCATGGACATCGGTGTAGCCCGCGCCAAAAATGACGCCGCTATCGGAGTAGAGCAGCGAAAAGCGATCGAGCCAAAAGCCCACCGCCAGCAGCGCCGCGATCGCCGCCAGCAGCAGGCACAGGTGAGCCTTGGCTTCCCCGGTGAGAAAATACTTCCAGCCGCGCTCGGGGCGCACCTCACCCTTGAGGGCATACACGGTGCTGGCCAGCAGCAGCGACCACACTAGCAGACCCAGCAGATTGTCTTGCAGCCCCTGCCACAGAGGCAGCTTAAACATGTAAAAGCCAATGTCGCGTTGAAAGATGGGGTCAGGGGTGCCAAACTCGGTGGGGTTGAGAAATTGCAGCACGGTTTGCCAAGCCGAGGCCGCCCGCAGCGCCACCCCCAGCGACAACAGAAACACCAGTCCCGCTGTCCCCAAATGGGTGAAGCGCTCGATCTGCTGGCGCTGAACTGGGTCGCTGTAGCGGCTCAAAAAGCGGTAGGTGCGATCGCGAGTCAGCCGCCGCGCTGTTTGATAATTGGCCCACAGCACCCCGCCGTAAACGACAAACAACCCCATTCCCAGGGCGAGCTGCCACTTGATGCGCACCCAAAACACCGAAGCGTAGCCCACCGACTCAAACCACCACAACTCGGTCAACAGATGCACTAAGCTGCCTGAAAATACCAGCAGCAGCGTGATTGCCACCACCCAGGGCAGCAGCCGACGGGCCTTGAAGGATTTAGCAGGGGAATAGGTCACAGGTATGGCGGGTAGGGGCAGAGTGCAGTCAGGCAAAGCATCTAAACATAGCGCCTGAAGTGCCGTTGCTTCTCAAGTCTAGCGATCTGACTGCTGAGAGAAGTCGCCTATGCCCCCAGGCTTAAACTTTTTTAAGGGCGCGATCGCCTCCATAGCCGTTTTAGCTAGCACCGTCTCTTCCCGCCCAGCGATTTTGCGGGGTCGTTTCTAGTTGGACTACTTTGAGCTACGGGTGGCCAGACTAAACTGTCAACTTTTATTAAGCTCTTGCGGTATACCCGTAATCTTACGGAAGTTACCTGGGAAACCTAACAGGCAGTAGCCCTCCCTCGGTGCCCTATCTTATGAGCGAATATACAGGCATGACCCCCACCGTCATCATTGGCGTGGGGGGAACCGGCAAAGAGATCCTGATCAAAATTCGCCGCATGATTGTGGAGCAGTATGGCTCCCTCGACGCCCTGCCGATCGTCTCGTTTTTGCACATCGACACCGAGCAAAATGCCAAGGTCTCCGAAGCTCAGACGGTGCTAAAGCAAGATATTTCCCTGCGACCGATCGAGCAGGTGTGGGCCAAGGTCGAAGATGCCAAGGCTATTCTCAACAAGCTGTCGGCCTACCAGTATTTAGACGAATGGTTTCCTAGCGAACTCAAGGGCACCGACTCGATTTTGTCGGGGGCGGGCCAAATTCGCGCCCTGGGGCGGTTTGCCTTTAGCTTGAATTATCCGCTGATTAAGGACTACTTCACCAAGGCCAAGGGGCGCATCGTTGGCCATGAAAAGTTCATGCTTGATCGCTGGAAGGTGCAGCTCGACAAGGGCATCAACATCTTTGTGGTCTGTTCGCTCTCCGGCGGCACCGGCTCCGGCATGGTGATGGATCTGGCCTACAACCTGCGCGACTGGGTGCCGGTGTCAGAGCTGCCGCAGACCAGCGCCTTCCTGGTTTTGCCGGGGGCGTTTTCGGGATTGGGCGATCGCGTCATTGCCAACGCCTACGCCGCCCTGATGGAGCTTAACCACTACTCTCGCGGCGACACCCGCTTTGACGTGCAGTACAGCGACAGCCAGAGCGATCGCATCACCGCCCAGAGCGGGCTCGATGTGCCCTTCAACTTCACCTACCTGGTGGGCAATAGCAACGACAAAGTCACCTTTCCCACCCTGGGCGACGTGCTCGAAATGGTGGCCCAAAACGTCTTTCTCGACTTTAGCTCCGGCTTTAGCCAGTACAAAAAACTGGTGCGCGACAACGTCCGCAAGCACTGGGCCAGCCCTGACGCCCTGGGCTACCCCCAAAACTTCATGAGCTTTGGCCTCTCCAGCATTCAGTTTCCGGTCGAGCGGGTGCTGAACGCCTGCTCAGCCCGTCTGGCGGCCAAGCTAGTGGACTGGTGGAGCAACCCCACTCCGGCCCCGGCGGCGATGTCCGACCTGATTCGCACCGAGATTCTCCCTGGGTTGTTCCTCGCAGAGTCAGAGCACGACCACCAGGTGATCGACAGCATTAGCATGGGCGATAACAAAAAGCCCTACGCCAAGGAAGTTGCTGACTGGGTAGCGGGCGTCCGCAAGCGCCGCAATGACCTGAATATTCCCTTTGAGAACCTGCAACGGTTTATCTCCAACGAGCAGGAAAAATATTCACCC
>JANPIO010000315.1:0-8809 GCA_031425055.1 Phormidium sp. VAR_61_metabat_6 | reverse complement strand
ATATTTTTCTCCTAGGTGAAGGAAATCTCAATGACAACTAATGTCTCTTTAGAAGAACGTATAGCAGCTGTGGAAGAAGCAATTAGCGAATTGCAGAGACAAGTTGCAACGAATGAGCCAATCAACTGGCTTCAACAAATTACTGGTTCCTTTAAAGACGATCCTGTCTTTGACGAAATTCTCGCTTATGGAAAGGCTATTCGTGCAGGTGATGAATCTCTTTTAGGTTCAGAAGATGAGTAATGAAATATCTTCTCGATACTGATCATATCAGCATCCTTCAACGGCAAACTGGGCAAGATTACAGTAACCTTGCGGCACGTATGGCAGCTAAACCGATAGCTGAATTTGGTGTGTCAATTATCACATTTCACGAGCAAATGCTGGGTTGCCATGCTTACATAAATCGCGATCGCACCCTGACTAATATCGTGAAAGGCTACGAAATGATGGCGCGGTTGGTCAGTGACTTTAAAGTTATGCCTATCTTACCCTTCGATGCTGATGCCGCTATAGCATTCGAGCAGTTACAAGCTCAACGCATTCAGCTGGCAAAAATGGACGCTAGAATCGCTGCGATCGCCCTATCTCGTGGGTTGGTTTTGCTCACACGTAACAGTAAGGATTTTAGTAAAGTAGCAAAACTGCCGATTGAAGATTGGACAAATTGAACGTCTGAAAGTCCTGCAAGTTTCAGGTGAAAGAGGCAAAGCAGAATGGCAACTATAACCCTCAGCAACGAGCAAGTTATTGAATTGGTCAAGCAGCTTTCCCCTCAGCAGCAGGCAGAAGTATTCAAATACCTAATACTTCAGCAATGGAGTACATGGGACTCGCTCTCTAACTATGGGGCTGAGAAAGTCAGAATAGTCGCCCAAGAGCGTGATCTTAACTGGAATGCTATGACCGAAGAAGAGCGCGAAACCTTTATGGATAGCGTATTGAACGAAGATTAATGTAGTACGTCGTCGTCTTTACTAATAGCTGGTCAGGCCCTAAAGTTTTGCGAGAACTCTGGGGCCTCGTGATGTCACCTCTCTCCTGCGTGCCATCATGCTGAGGTATTCACCACTGCGGCCTGTGGGGACGAGGTCTGACTAGGCGGTTCTGCCGCAGTACCCCAGCCCTGCCATCTGGTTATGGACTCCATCAGCGCGGCATAGTCCAGAGAAGACAGCACCTCTGCCGTAGAGGATCGGTTATTGCGACTTACCGGCTGTCTCCCGCAGCGGTAATGTGGCAAGGTTAGCACTCTGGGATAGTGAGTGCTAAGTTTGTCTCTGGAGAGCTGAAAGACAGGACGACATGGCAAAAAGAATTTCCTTTGATGAGGCTTCGCGGCAGGCCCTCGAAAAAGGCGTCAACGCCTTAGCCGACGCCGTTAAAATTACCCTCGGCCCCAGGGGTCGCAACGTCGTACTTGAGAAAAAGTACGGGGCACCTCAGATTGTCAACGACGGCATCACCATTGCCAAAGAGATCGAGCTAGAAGACCCCTTTGAAAACATGGGCGCTCGCCTCATGCAAGAGGTGGCCTCTAAGACTAAAGACCTGGCGGGCGATGGCACCACCACCGCTACCGTACTGGCCCAGGCCATGGTCAAAGAAGGCCTCAAGAACGTGGCCGCGGGCACCAACCCCGTCAGCCTGCGTCGCGGCATCGACAAAGCCGTTGCCCTGCTGGTCAGCGAAATCGCCGCCGTGGCCAAGCCTGTGGAAGGCAACGCCACCATTGCCCAGGTCGCCACCGTCTCCGCTGGCAGCGACGAAGAAATCGGCCAAATGATTGCTGAAGCCATGGAGAAGGTGACCAAAGACGGCGTCATCACCGTAGAAGAGTCAAAGTCTCTCTACACCGAGCTGGATGTTGTAGAGGGGATGCAGTTCGATCGCGGCTACATTTCCCCCTACTTTGTCACCGACCAAGAGCGCATGGTGACTGAGCTCGACAACGCCCGCGTGCTGATTGTCGATAAAAAAATCAGCTCTATCCAAGATCTGGTTTCGGTACTTGAGAAAGTGGCCCGCGAGGGTGCTCCCCTGCTGATCATTGCCGAAGACATTGAGGGCGAGGCCCTGGCCACCTTGGTGGTCAACAAGGCCCGTGGCGTGCTGAATGTAGCAGCGGTGAAAGCGCCGAGCTTCGGCGATCGCCGCAAAGCCATGCTGCAAGACATCGCCGTACTCACTGGCGGCCAGGTGATCTCCGAAGAGGTGGGCCTCAGCCTCGATACTGCCGACCTGTCCATGCTGGGTTTGGCTGTCAAGGCCACCATCACCAAAGACACCACCACCCTGGTGTCAGATGCGGGCAACAAAGCCGACATCGACAAGCGCATCGCCCAAATTCGTAAAGAGCTGGCCGTCACCGACTCCGACTACGACAAAGAAAAGCTCTCCGAGCGCCTGGCTAAGCTAGCGGGCGGTGTCGCTGTGATCAAAGTCGGGGCCGCCACCGAAACCGAGCTCAAAGATCGCAAGCTGCGGATCGAAGATGCTCTCAGCGCCACCAAAGCCGCTGTGGAAGAAGGCATCGTCCCCGGCGGCGGTGTCACCCTGCTGCACCTGGCTCCCAAGCTGGAGTCGCTCAAAGCGTCCCTCAGCGCTGAAGAAGCCATCGGGGTAGACATCGTCATGCGGGCGGTGGAAGCACCCCTGCGCCAGATCGCCGACAACGCGGGTCAACCCGGCTCTGTGATTGTCGAAAAGGTGAAGGAAATGAGCTTCCCCATGGGCTACAACGCCCTCACGGGTGCCTACGAAGACCTGATTCAGGCGGGCATTATCGACCCCGCTAAGGTGGTGCGATCGGGTCTACAAGACGCGGCCTCGATCGCCGGTCTACTGCTCACTACCGAAGCCCTTGTAGCCGATATCCCTGAACCTCCCGCTCCCGCTGGCGACCCCGGCATGGGCGGCATGGGCGGCATGGGTGGCATGGGCGGCATGGGCGGCATGGGCGGCATGGGCGGCATGGGCGGCATGGGCGGCATGGGCGGCATGGGCATGATGTAGCCTGCCCCCAGTCATCCTTGAATAAATGATGAACCCATAGGGGCACAGTTACGGCTGTGCCCCTATGCTTTATGGGATGAAAGT
Organism: Phormidium sp. VAR_61_metabat_6; assembly: GCA_031425055.1. GTDB lineage: Bacteria > Cyanobacteriota > Cyanobacteriia > Phormidesmidales > Phormidesmidaceae > Nodosilinea. The sequence goes on along the minus strand of JANPIO010000315.1, from coordinate 5,710 downwards.
TTTGAGAGCTAGGAACCATGTCGCGCCGCACACCCAACTCAGAGGCCAACCCATCCTCATCGCCAGACCGAGACGAGCAGTCATGGGCCGGGCCAGTTGACGCAGAGGCTCTGAAGTCAGCGGCGTCTAACACCCTCAACGCCTCACCCCACGAGGGCAGAAAGAAACTGATCGACTTCAACTATTCGACCCCCGGCACGCTCCCCGGTACGCTAAACATCCCCGATGATGCCCTGCCCACCGAGCTGCATTTAATGGACTATGGTCCAGAAGCGGTACGTACCGCCACCATCGATCACCCGGTTGAGTGCGAAGCCCTTGGCAAGCCCGAAAGCGTGACTTGGCTTGATGCCCGAGGGCTGGGCAGCGAAGACACCCTGCTGCAGATTGGCCAAACCTTTGGCCTCCACCCCCTGATGCTTGAAGACATTGTCAACGTGCCCCACCGCCCCAAAATCGACTTTTACGACGACAAGATTCTGATCATCATGCAGATGGTGCAGCCCAAAAAAACCGGCTCTGGGGTAGGCAGTGAGCAGGTGAGCTTTGTCATGGGCAATGGCTTTCTAGTCACGTTTCAGGAAGAGCCCGAGTGGGACTCGTTTAACCCGGTGCGCGATCGCATTCGGCGGGGCACCGGCACCATTCGTACCCAAGGAGCCGACTACCTGGCCTACGCCCTAATGGATACCATCGTCGATAGCTTCTTCCCGGTGCTAGAGGTGATTGGTGAGACCCTCGAAAATCTCGAAGAAGAAGTGGTGGCCAACCCCACCAATGCCACCATCAAAAAAATTCACCGCATGCGCCGGGCACTAATGAAGCTACGACGCTACATCTGGCCCCAGCGCAGCGTCATCAACGGCCTCATTCGCGACAGTGACAATCTGATCCGCCAGGAAGTGCGCGTCTACCTGCAAGATGTCTATGACCACATTGTGCAAGTCGTTGACATCATCGAAAACTACCGCGAAATCGCCTCCAGCCTGATGGATGTCTACCTCTCCTCCATCAACAACCGCATGAACGAAGTCATGAAGCTGCTGACGGTAATCTCCTCCATCTTCATCCCCCTCACCTTTATCGCTGGCGTCTACGGCATGAACTTCAACACCGAAGCCTCACCCTTGAACATGCCTGAGCTGGGGTGGTACTGGGGCTATATCATCTGTCTCTCAGTGATGGCCGTAATTGCCGTGCTGCAAATCTACTTCTTCTGGAAACGCGGCTGGTTTGACAATTTTTCGACCACAAAACGCTGATACCATAGCAACGCCCTTAACCCCATATCCCGATGGATCTCAGAACCCATATCCGCGACATTCCCGACTTCCCCAAGCCCGGTATTCTGTTTCGCGACATTACTCCACTGCTGGGCAGTCCCGACGCCATGCAGTACAGCATTGACGCCTTCGCCGAACAGGTCGCCGAGTATCGCCCCGACTACATCGTGGGCATCGAGTCGCGGGGATTTATCTTTGGTATGCCCCTGGCCTACAAAATGGGCATTGGCTTTGCCCCCGTACGCAAGCCCGGCAAGCTGCCCGCTGCCGTGCACACCGCCAGCTACGCGCTGGAATATGGCACCGACACCCTCGAACTGCACCAAGATGCTTTTCCAGCGGGCAGTCGAGTGCTGATTATTGACGATTTGATTGCTACGGGGGGCACCGCCGCTGCCGCCGCCACGCTGGTTGAGCAAACCGGCTGCACCCTTGCCGGGTATGGCTTTGTGATTGAGCTAGTGGGTCTAGAGGGCCGCGCCAAGCTCCCCAATGTGCCGATTACCGTCCTGTTGCAGTATTGATTCTGGGTAAAGGGGGCACGGTAGAGGACTGCCTCAATACAGCAATAGAGCCGCCATTCCGTAGGGGCAAACGGTGTTTGCCCGCCCCCTTGGTTCACCCCGTCATTCCACAAGACCGGCCTAGGTTTTGGGTGTCAGAGCCAGGGCATAGCGCAAACAGCGCATCACCACAAACCACAGCACCGCAATCACTAGCACCAAGCCCACTCGGTTAAGCCACCAGCTTGACTCCAGCGCCAGGGCATTAAAGGCGGCATGGGACAGCATAGCCGCCACCAGGCCGTTGCGAACCAGCCCACTGCCTTGTCCACTAGACGAAAATTTTGCCCTTCCTAGGACATAGCCCCACAGCGATGACCACAGGGCATGACCTGGCGCGCTCAGCAGCCCACGCAAGGCAAACATGTTGAGCACAGCGGGCCAGGCGGTGGCCAAGGCATTCCCCGGCACTCCTAGGCGCGCCACGGCAAAGTAGGCGTAGAGCATAGAGCCAATCACCTCTAGGGTGGCGAACCCCAGACCAGCAGCAGCGGCAAAAATAATCCCGTCCACGGGTTCGTCAAACTCGGGGTGGTTGTAGACGCCCACCTTGACTACCCAGAATTTCGCCAGTTCGGCCAGCACGGGTACCACCACCACCGCCATCAGCCAGACCGGTAGGGGAACAAACTGCTGCACCAAAAATACTGGAATAAACGCCAGAATCCCTAAACCAAAAATTCTGAGTACCAGACCTCGTGGCTCCGGGTTGAGCTTATCGCGAGTGTAGAAAAACCACAGCAAAAATGCCAAAGGGGCCAAGGCTAGGGCCACAATGCCCACCACCGTAGCTAGTACATTGGGATCGCTCGCAAGATTTGCCATGGGCAAGACGCTAGGGTAAATCGCCCTTGAATGATACAACGCCCCGCTGAGAGAGGGGAGGTGCGAGGAGATGGGGAGCGAGGAGATGGATGAATTCAAAATTCAAAATTTTGAACTTTGCATTTTGAACTTTGGTTTTTGCCCACCCCTTCCCCACTCCCGTTTCCAATAACGACCGCAATCTTTGTAAGATAGGGGTTCACAGCAAACGAGGTTGCAGGCAGTTCATGCAGGATGTGTTGGTCATTGGCGCGGGGCCAGCGGGGCTGTCGCTGGTGGCAGCCCTGGCAGAAACGGGGCTGGCAGTACAGGGGCTGACCCTGGGCGACCCGGCGCATCCCTGGCCCAACACCTACGGCATTTGGGTCGATGAACTTGAAGATGTGGGTTTGGTGCCGTTTCTAGAGCATCGCTGGAAGGACTGCGTAGTGCATGTCAACAGCGGCCCTGTGCCCCTGCACCGTGAGTATGGCTTACTGAGCAACGATCGCCTACAAGCCCACTGGCTGAACCAGGCTGAGCAGCACCAGGTCATCTGGCATCGGGGTAAAGCCGTTCAAATTGAGCATAGGCCCACCCATACCCAGGTCACGACCACAGCGGGTGAAAAGCTTGCTGCTCGGTTGGTGGTCGATGCTACGGGGCATCAGACAGCGCTAGTGCAGCGATCGCCCGCCTCAGACCTGTCATTTCAGGCGGCCTACGGCATTGTGGGACGGTTCTCTCAGCCCCCTACCGACCCCCATCAGATGGTGCTGATGGACTTTCGCGATGACTATCTCACGCCAGCCCAGCGCCAAGAACCGCCCACCTTTCTCTACGCGATGGATCTGGGCGATGGGGTGTACTTTGTTGAAGAGACCTCGCTAGCTCATCACCCAGCGATTTCGATGGAGGTGCTCAATCAGCGCCTGCATCAGCGTCTGTGCCACCGGGGCATTGAGATTAAAGAAACGCACCATGTAGAGCGATGCCTGTTCCCGATGAACCAGCCGCTGCCCGATTTTACCCAGCGGGTGGTGGGCTTTGGCGGAGCAGCGAGCATGGTGCACCCGGCCTCGGGCTATATGGTGGGGGCGCTGCTGCGGCGGGGGCCGGGGCTAGCTGAGGCGATCGCAGCGGCCCTTGGCTCATCCCAAGCGACGCCCGCCGAGGTTGCCAGCCAGGCCTGGCAAGCCCTTTGGCCCGCCGAGCGGGTGCGCAAGCACTACCTCTATCTCTTCGGCCTCGAAAATCTGATGGCCTTTGATGCGCCGCAGCTGCATCAGTTTTTTGATGCCTTCTTTAACCTGCCCACCGATGACTGGGCCGGGTTTTTGGCCGACAATCTCTCACTGCCCGAGGTGGTGCAGGCCATGCTGGGGCTGTTTGGCCGTGCGCCTAACCCGGTGCGCTGGGGGCTGATGCGATCGGTATTTAGCCATGGTCACCTGCTGGGGCGCACGCTGATGAGCTAATTGGGCACAGGTTGTATACTCAGGGGTGATAACCAGCCCAACAAACCCTGCGATCGTTCTTGGACTGTCGTGGCATTGCGGGAGGTAATGGACTAGCTAAGTTCTGCACCCAATGTGGGCAACCTGACTGTATTCCACGGGCAAACGGGCTGCCCTGCCCTAGCCCAGCTGTCGTACCTGTCGCTGTCGAGTCCATCATGGAGAACCCTTTTATGGCTGAGTTACCCAACGCCCCCGGGGCCCAACCTGCACCACCGCCACCGCCCAGGACTCCCCAGACGGCGGCCCAGGCTCAGGCCTCAGCTCAGGCTCGGGCCCAGGCCGCCGCTCGTGCAGCGGGTCAGGCGGCAGCCCAAGCAGCGGCAGCGGGTCAATCTCCAGCGGCTCGTCAAGCGCCGGTTGGTCAAGCCCCGGTTGGTCAAGCCCCGGTTGGTCAGGCCCCGGTAGCGCATCAGCCTCCGGCAGCGCATCAGCCTCCAGCCCCAGCGGCTCAGGCAGCGCCTGCTCCAGGGCAAGCTCGCCACCGTCCGCCTTCGCCGCCACCTATGCCCAAGGCGGCAGACACCCTCAAGGTGGGCAGCGGGCTCACCCTAGAAAAAATTGTGCGCGAGGCCTTCGATAAGGGCTTCTCAGACGTTCACTTGGGAGTAGGGGAGATTCCGCGCTTCCGCGATCGCGGCGACATCTCAACCACCGAGTACCCTGTCACCGACGAAGCCACCTTCTACGCTTGGCTAGGAGAAATTCTCAAGCCCGACGAAATTCAAGAGTTTCGTCAAACCATGGACTTTGACGGGGCGGCCCAGTACGACTTCACCCGCATCCGGATCAACATCTTTGACTCCCTGCGCGGCCCGGCCATGGTGCTGCGTCTGATTCCAGTAAAGATTCTCACCCTCGATCAGCTGGGGTTTTCGCCGATTTTTCGCGATGTGTGCCACTACCACAAGGGGCTGGTGCTGGTGACTGGGCCGACGGGTTCCGGTAAATCGACCACCATGGCGGCGATGATTGACTACGTCAACACCGAGATGCCCAAAAACATCATCACCATTGAAGACCCAGTGGAGTTTGTGCACACGAGTCGGCGATCGCTGATTAAGCAGCGGGAAGTGGGCATGCACACCCAAAAATTCGATAACGCCCTCAAGGCCTCCCTGAGGGAAGACCCCGACATCATTCTGGTGGGTGAAATGCGGGACAAAGAAACCGTCAACACCGCCCTCAAAGCGGCTCAGACCGGTCACCTCGTGATGGGCACCCTGCACACCAATAGCGCCGTTAAGACCGTAGAGCGGATTCTCAACCTTTACGAGCCCGAGCAGCAGGCCCCGGTGCGGGTCTCCCTAGCGGAGTCACTGGTGGCGGTGATTGCCCAGGGTCTCTGCCGCACCACCGATGGCAAGCGGGCCGCTTTCCACGACATTTTGATCAACACCGATGCCATCAAAGACTACATTCTGCGGGGTCAGCTCGACGAGGTCGAAGCGCTGATTCCCAAATGTACTTTCGACGGTATGTGTACGATGAACCAGTCGCTCTACGCCCTCTACGAGTCGGGGCGCATTACCGAAGAGATAGC
>JANPIO010000314.1:0-3950 GCA_031425055.1 Phormidium sp. VAR_61_metabat_6 | reverse complement strand
GGTCTTACCATTTTTGGGCGATCGCCCGTCAGAAATGGTCTCCCTTCACAAAATGAACCGATGTTGTGCTGACCAACGATGCGACTAAATCTGGCCAGGGCGCTCTTAGGTCGTCTCCTGGTCATCGCGATTGTCTTCTCGGGTGACTTTTAACATGGTGCGAATCCGATCGATGTGAATTTGAGAGTCTTGAACCCGCTGCAACACTGAAGAAGAAGAATTGCCTTGACTCGGGCCCATGGTGGCAATCAAGTTCTGGCGCTCCTCAAACATCCGCAGGGCAACCCACAGCGTTTCTTCAATCTTGGCTGTTTGTTGAGCAAGCAGCACAGCTGAGGTAAAAGCATGGCCCGTATGACAGCGATACCGAAGAAAATCTCCTTCCGCTACTTGCCACAGCACCCCGCCACAGTCGGGGCAGTTAAAGGGCACCTGCTCACCGAGCGCTTCGACCGAAGGCAAATCGCTCAAAACGCGCTGGGCAATTTCGGCCTCGATCACGATGTCTTTTGGAGGCTGCTTGCGATCGGGTAGCTTTCTACGCACCAAATCCGACAGTAGCATTCCCATTTCGGCTATGGGCAAGCAGTAATCAGCGCCCACGTTGCGGATGACCGACTGCGGCATATCTGGATAGGCCGCATCCAATGGATCTTGGACGATGCAGATGCCGCCGCATCGTTTGATGGCTATCATGCCGCTGGTGCCATCATCCAGGTATCCGGTCAGAACAATACCAATAACGCGATTGCCGTAGGCCACCGCTGCGGAGCGAAACAAGGGATCAATGGCCGGTCGGTAACGATTTTCGCGAGCACCCTTGGTGACCAAAATTTTTCCTTTTACAAGCAAAATATGCTGATCGGAGGGTGCTAAATACATATGACCCTCTTGGAAGGGTTGCTCGTTGTGGGCATGTTCGCAGGTAAGCCCGCCACTCTTATTTAAAGCTGCAACTAGCCCATCACCAGTGGTGTCTGCACCCATGTGGTTGACAATGAAAATGGCAGCCGGAAAATCTTTTGGAAACTGCGCAGTCAGTTGAGTCAAGGCCCGCATTCCCCCAGCAGACGCACCAACAACAATGATCATTGGATGTTTGCTCTGATTCATTGTCAGGTTCACAACGTATGGGTTTAGCGCATCCTCTGCTCTACTAATTTAAACGGCTCAGGCCTAAGTAAGGGAAAAATCTACCGCAGGTTGCACTTAGCCTTCGAATCTAGCTCCTAGAGTGTAAGGGCAGTTTATGGCTTGGCCTTAGCAACCTGTGGATATCTACATTATCGACCTGCTGGTGATTGGCCTATTGCTGCTTACAGTAACCTTGGGGTCTGGATGGATTGGCCGCTTGCCCCTTTCCTACGCGCTGATTTATCTGATTGTGGGGATTGTTCTAAGCCCCTACGGTTTTAACCTAGTGCAAACCCGCCCCGACGCCAACTTTCTAGAGCGGTTAACAGAGTTTGTGGTGTTAATTTCTCTGTTTAGCTGCGGTCTCAAAATGAACCGTCCGCTCAAGAGCTGGGCGTGGAATTCGACGATTCGACTGATTGGCTTTTTAATGCCGATTTCGATCTTTGCGATCGCCGCCATAAGTCACTTTTTTCTCAAGCTGGAGTGGGGCGAAGGCATTTTGCTGGGGGCGATCCTGGCCCCCACCGATCCGGTTTTAGCCTCTGAAGTGCAGCTCTATGATCCCCAAGATCGCGACGAATTGCGCTTTGGGCTCACCTCCGAGGGCGGCCTCAACGATGCGCTGGCTTTTCCCTTTGTTTACTTTGGGCTGCACTGGTTAGAAGACGACAACTGGCAGAGCTGGTTTGGGCGCTGGGTGGCCGTCGATTTGGTTTGGGCGATCGCCGCTGGCCTGCTGGTTGGCATTGGGGTGGCCAAGGGGGTCTGCTGGCTAGAGCAGCATCTTGCTAAAAGACATGCCGTCGATGAGCTAATGGAAGATTTCGTTGGCCTCAGCACTATCTTGATCAGCTATTCGGTGGCTGAACTAGTTCACGGCTACGGCTTTTTAGCGGTTTTTGTCGCTGGAGTGTCCATGTACAACCTGTGCCTGGGCGATGAGCGATCGCTCTCTCGCCTCAAGTTTATGGAACGGATCGAAAAGCTGACCGAAATCGCCACTATTTTGCTGCTGGGGTCGCTGCTACGCATTGAGCCCATGCTGAAGTTTGCGGTTCCGGGCCTGCTCATAGCGGGCTTACTGCTCTTGGTGATTCGCCCCCTAGGGGCCTGGGTGAGCACCATTGGCTCTCCAGTACACCCGGCCACGCGCATCCTGTTTGGCTGGTTCGGCATTCGCGGCGTGGGTTCGCTCTACTATCTCACCTATTCGCTAGGTCAGGGTTTGCAGGACGAAACCGGCGAGCTGATTGCCTGGTTGACGATCATTACCATCGTCATTTCGGTAACGCTGCACGGCGTCACCTCGACGCCGTTGATGAAGTGGTACGAGCACTATATTGGCGGCCGCAACGCTATTGAGAAAGAGCTGCCCCAGTAGACAACAGCAACCCAATGTCGCCCTAAGCGAACTGGGGCTGCGATCGCGCTCCCATGGCTGTAAAATTTTGCCATGACGACCTTTGTAGCCCTCGATTTTGAAACCGCCGATCGCTACCGCGACAGCGCCTGCGCCATTGGCCTGGTTCGGGTGGAGCAAGGGCAGGTGGTGGATAAAGTTCATTACCTGATTCGGCCTCCTCGGCGGGTGTTTGAGTTCACCCATATCCACGGCATTAGCTGGCGGCAGGTGGCAAATGAGCCCGATTTTGCCGAGTTGTGGCCCAACATCGCGGCGATATTGACGGGGGCCGACTTTTTTGTGGCCCACAATGCCTCCTTCGATCGCAGCGTGCTCAACGCCTGCTGCCAGACCTACGGCATTTTGCCCCCGGTGCCCGACTTTGTCTGCACGGTAAAGCTGGCTCGGCAGGCCTGGAACATTCGCCCCACCAAGTTGCCGAATGTGTGCGACTACCTGGGCATTCCCCTCAACCACCACGATGCCCTATCGGATGCGGAGGCCTGCGCAAAAATTGTGATGCTGATTCCGACCCAGTTTCAGCCAGTCGACTAAGGGTGACGGCCTGCATCAGCGATCGCAAAAGGAACAGACTGCTGTTCTCAAACATCCGTTCCCGTTGCGAACCGGCACCAGTAAAACCGCTGCCGCTATTTACCCCCGGGGAATTTCTCCACGTAGGCCTGCATTTGCAGCGCGATCTTCCCCGGCTGTACATCCAGGTTTTGCAGCTGGAGCGTCATGCCGCTGAGGGTGAAATTGTGCAGGTCGAGCAGGCCTTTGGCAGCCACCAGCAGACCCTGGGTCAGGGGTTCTGAGGTATTTTCCGGCTCGATTTGAACATCGTTCAGCACTACCTCATGCCCCCCCGGCCCCATAGCTGGGGTGGTGCGAAAGGCCACCTGCTGCCGCTCGCCGGTTTCGTCTAGCATTACGCTAGCGGCGATCGCCACCTGACCATTCCCCGGCAGAGAAAAGTCAATCTGCTCAGCGCTAACCCGCACCGGACGGCCCTCCAGGGTGACATCCAGAGCCTTCAGTTTTTGCTGAATGTAGTCAGAATTGCAGGCCCGCTCAATATCAACCTCGGTCAGCTCAACCGCAGCGCTGGCATTGGTGGGGCGAGTTAGCTCAATATTGCCAAAAGCCGCCTTGAGGGGGTCAATGGAGATGCCATCGATTTTGACCGAAAGCTGCTCAGTACGCAGGTCATTTTTGATCACCAGACCACGTCCTTGAATTTCAGCCGACTCTAGCTCTCCCTGCATCAGTGCGATCGGGTTGGTGCGAATCTCGGCATCTAAATCGTCTGCGGCATCGAGTTGGGTAGATAGCCCTACCTCAAACGCTTTACTCAGGGCCTGCTCACCCAAATCCGAATTGCCTTTAGCCATTGTCATTGTCCTTCCAT
>JANPIO010000313.1:0-32041 GCA_031425055.1 Phormidium sp. VAR_61_metabat_6 | reverse complement strand
GGACTTAAACCCAGTCCCCAACACTCGCAGCCCCCACAGTGGGATTAATGCCAGGCGCGGCGGTAGCCCGTGCATCTGCATGCCCTGATCGCGGTAGCGCAGGTAGAGGGTGGCTAGCCCGTAGCCCCAGTTGTAGGCTTTGCGGTACGTCGCGCGGCGGGCCTCAAAAAAGGGCTGTTCGGCATCTGTAGCGTAGCGATAGTGCACCACCGCGTCAGTCACAAACACCAGGGGGTAGCCGGTCATCTGCACGCGAATGCAGTAGTCGGCGTCTTCTAGGTGGGGAATGGTTTCGTCGAAACCGCCCACTGCTATGTGAATGTCTTTACGAATGGCCAACCCGCAACCCCCAGCAAAGGGGTAGAAGGGCGTTCTAAAGTTTTGCAGGCCTTCGGTTTGCGCGGTATTGCTTGTATCGTTATTGAGTTTTTCGTAGTCGAGGCGGCAGGCTAGAAAACTATGGCTAGGGAAGGCCTTCCCTAGGGCTTCAAGCCACCCTTCACCAACGATGTCATCGGCATCGCAGAAGGCTAGGTAGTCGCTGGTGGCGGCATTGGCCCCCACATTGCGGGCGTGGGAAGCACCCTGAACGCCGGAGGCATTCATCACTTTTAACCCTGGCAGGCGATCGCGGTACTGCTCAACTACGGCAAGACTGTTGTCGGTAGAGCCGTTGTCGGCCACGATCACTTCGTAGGGGGCAACGGTTTGCTGGGCGAGGGCCTCTAGCTGCTGCTCAATCACCAATGCGGCATTGAAACAGGGGATGATAACGCTGATTTTCATGGTGACGATTCAGGATGGGTAGACAATACACGATTACATCCTTCAGGATGGTTCTGCTGATTGTGTCACCTAGAAACGGTGAGGACTACGCTGATATATGTAGCGCTGGTAAGCGGGGCTCGACCCCAGCGATCGCCACTACGGCTTTTGAGTCAATTTCCGCCGCTGGCTCTCCCTGGGCCTGGAGCGCTGCCGCTGCTACATCAGCCACCCGCTCAGGGCCGCTCTGGTGCAGGGCGGTCAACCAGGCCCAACCGCAGTCAACCAGTCGTTCTACATCAATGCCGCCGTAGGTGGGCTCAAAGGAGCGCAGGCGGTTCACCCCTTCCCCCAGCAGAATGCTGGCCCCTTGCCAGTTGTGGTTGCCCAGGTGATAGAGCCCCACCGCAATTTGCAAAATGCCCTGGTAAAACGGCTTTTCGAGGGTGTTGGCTTCCATCCAGATGGCTTCGAGCACATCGTGGCAGGCATAGTACTCGCCTTGGTTAAACAGGGCAATACCTTCCCCTAGGCGGGGATCAACACTGTCGCTAGAAATATTGACGGCCATGGCTATGGGGGAACTGGCCTAAAGGGATGGTTCCATCCTAATGCAGAGGTGTTATCCTCCACTGTGAGTGTGAGGTGTGAGGAAAATTAACATGGTCAGTTCTCCGGTGAGGCCGATGGGCACGGTACCTGTCAGCCAGCAACTCATTGATGCTGAGGTCGCTGTTGAGCGATCGCTGAAGGGCTTAGGCGGTCTACAACTTCCCTCTGGGCCTCTGTTTGGCACCGACGGTATTCGCGGCAAAGCAGGAGATCTGTTAAATGCTCCCCTAGCTATGGAAATCGGCTACTGGGCCGGACAAATCATGCAGGCGCAGGGCTTGTCCAACGGGCCGATCATTTTGGGCCAAGACTCTCGCACCTCTGGGCACATGCTGGCCACCGCCCTCTCCGCCGGGCTGACCTCGGCGGGGCTGGATGTCTGGCACATTGGCCTCTGCCCGACCCCCGCTGTAGCCTACCTAGCTGAGTCGTGCCAGGCCCTGGGCGGCATTATGATTTCGGCTAGCCACAACCCGCCGGCAGACAACGGCATCAAGTTTTTTGGCGGCGATGGTACTAAGCTGGCCAGCGGTGTACAGGCCACCATCGAAGCGGCCCTGCGGGGGCAGACCACGGCGATCGCATCTGGGTCTAGCTGGGGGCAGTGCTATTACCGCCCTGAGCTCGTCAACCGCTATGCCAGCTTTTTGCATGAGCCCCTGCTGCCTGGCCTTGACCTGGCAGGCATGAAGGTGGTGCTCGACATGGCCTGGGGCTCGGCCACTCGCCTGGCGGAGCAGGTGTTTGTGGAAGCCGGAGCTGAGGTAATTGCCCTGCACGGTGCCCCCGACGGCGATCGCATCAACGTCAACTGCGGCTCGACTCACCTGGAACCTATTAAAGCGGCCATCAAAGCGCACGGAGCTGACCTAGGCTTTGCCTTCGACGGCGATGCCGACCGGGTGATGGCGGTGGATGCCCAGGGTCGCGTGGTCGATGGTGACTACATTCTCTATCTCTGGGGCAAGCGGCTGCAAGAGCAGGGTCGGCTGCCCAACGACACCCTGATTTCTACGGTGATGGCCAACCTGGGCTTTGAGCGCGCCTGGGAAAAGCTGGGCGGTACCCTGGTGCGAACTCAAGTGGGCGACCAGCATGTCTTTAATGAAATGGTCAGCCGGGGCGCGAAGCTTGGGGGCGAACAGTCGGGCCACATTCTCTGCCACCACTACAGTCTGACCGGCGACGGCATTCTCACCGCCCTGCACCTGGCTACCCTAGTCCAATCCCTAGGGGGCTCGCTGGCGGCTCTGGTGGATGACAGCTTCCAGACCTATCCGCAGAAGCTGCAAAACGTGATGGTGGCCGATCGCGATCGCCGCCTCCACTGGCAAGACTGTGCCCCCGTTTGCCAGGCCGTGGTCGCCGCCGAGCAAGACATGGGTGATGCGGGTCGCGTGCTGGTGCGCCCCTCCGGCACCGAGCCCCTCATTCGAGTCATGGTCGAGGCCGCAGACGCGAGCCTGGTCGATCGCTGGACTCAGCACATTGTGCAGGCCGTTACCCAGCACCTAGCGGTGTAGCTACTCCAGATCTCTGGGTTTTGGAAAAATCTAGGGATCTGAATCTGTTTAAGTAACAGAGCCAGAGGCTTTCGACGTAATTACCAAATCTTAGGACTAGCTAAAAACACCTGAAAAACCGGTATAGCGCCCACGCTCAGCCGAAAAACAGCGGCCACCATAGGGGCAGATAGATGGGAGAAATCCCCGTCTATCTGCCCCTTAATTGCGTTTGGAGCCTAGCGATGGTGGCGAGCTTGTTTAGTCTGGTGTTGGTGGTTATTTTGCTGGGCATTTTTGGCCTGGCCCAGTGGTGGCAGATCCCCGTAGGCAACTTCGCCGACTGGGTGGTGGGCTTAGCCAGCTTCGGCTGGCTGCTGACAATTACCACCGTGCCCTGGAACATTTATTTTGAAGCCAAGGGCGCACTGAGTGAAGCGATCCTGTCGGCAGAAAACGGCATTGCGGTGGACGATCGCCAGGTTGACTATGTGCGATCGCTGGCCCGCTGGTCGCTGCGGCTCATCCTTGGTCTGCACCTGCTCACGGCCCTCGGCCTGTATTTTCTAGCCAGTACAGGAATTAGCCAGCTCGGCTATTGGGGGTCTGCCGCCGCTCTATTGCTCAGCGGTCTGCGGCCTGCCCTGCGCACCTACCAGTATTTTGCCGCCCGCATTGCCGCCATTCAGCAGCAGGTTAAGTACCCCCGCGAAGATGTGGTCTGGCTGCGCGATCGCCTCACCCAGGCAGAATCTAAGCTAGAGGAGATCGCCACCCAGCTCGACCCCGACGACCCCGCCTCCTGGGCCGCCACTGAGCAGCGCCAGCGCCAAGCTCTACGGCAGGATCTCACGGTTCTCGCTACGGAAGTCATGACCCTGACTGCTACCAATCAGACGGAGCACCAGCGATTGGCGTTAGAGGGGCAGCAGGCGATCGCCCAGCTCAGCGCCGATGGCCAGTTTTTAGAACACGTGCACGAAATCATTCGCTTCTTCAAAGCAGCCTAAACAGCAGGGGAAGATTTATAAGGATGTCGGCGAGACTAGATTAGTTGTTGGCTAGATGGGGCGGTGGGTTACGGCAAAGCAAAGGTGTGGTGTTATGGCCGGCATGAATCGGCTGCCTAAACCCACCCTACGGGTTCTCTACCGACTGCCTGACTTCCCTATCCTTCGAACCTCCCCAGCCCCCCAAGATTCGCTATAGTGATTTCCCGAGCCAGAAATACCCTCACTTCTATGATCGACACTACCGACCTCAAGCGCGAGCTGGACGAACTCACCAATCGCCTGGGTAAAACTCAGGAGTATCTTTGACATTCCTGCCCTCGAAGCCCGTATTCAAGACCTGGAACAGGTCGCTGCCCAGCCCGAGTTTTGGGATGACCAGAGCAAAGCCCAAGACACCCTGCAAGAGCTGAGCGACTACAAGGCCAACCTCAGCCAGCTCACTACCTGGAAAAGCAGTCTTGACGACACCGTTGCCATTTTCGAGCTGCTGCAAGAGGACCAAGACGAAGCTCTTTTTCAAGAAGCTCAGGCCACTGTTACCAGCCTCAGCCAGGAGCTAGACCAGTGGGAGCTGCAGCAGTTGCTCTCTGGCCCCTACGACAAAAAAGGCGCTGTACTCACCCTCAATGCCGGAGCGGGGGGCACCGATGCCCAAGACTGGGCCGAAATGCTGCTGCGCATGTACACCCGCTGGGCCGAGCGCCAGGGCTACCAAGTGCACCTGGTCGAAATATCGGACGGGGAAGAGGCCGGGCTAAAGTCGGCCACCCTGGAGATTACCGGGCGCTACGCCTACGGCTACCTCAAGTCTGAAAAAGGCACTCACCGCCTAGTGCGAATTTCACCGTTTAACGCCAACGGCAAGCGTCAGACCAGCTTTGCCGGGGTCGAGATCATGCCGGTTCTCGACCAAAATATCGAGCTGGATATTCCCGAAAAAGACCTGGAGATCAAGACCTCGCGATCGGGCGGGGCGGGCGGCCAAAACGTCAACAAGGTGGAGACAGCGGTGCGCATTACTCACCTGCCCACAGGTATTTCGGTACGCTGCACCCAGGAGCGATCGCAGCTACAAAACCGCGAGAAAGCCATGATCATCCTCAAGGCCAAGCTGCTGATTATTGCCCAAGAACAGCAGGCCAAGGCGATCGCCGAAATTCGCGGCGACATGGTCGAAGCCAGCTGGGGTGCCCAGATTCGCAACTATGTGTTTCACCCCTACCAGCTGGTCAAAGACCTGCGCACCGGAGTCGAAACAACTGCCATTGAGGATGTGATGGCCGGGGAACTCGAAGCCTTCATCCAGGCCTATCTGCGCCAGGAGAATCAGGTGCTGCAAGAGCAGACGGTCTAGGGCCTGGGGCGTACGTTATTCTCCCCGCTACCCATTCAGAAAACCCGGTACAGTAAAGCTATCTAGCACTGCGACGTTTCCTATGAGCCAACAGCAACCTACTCTAGACCCGATCAATACCCCGCCGCCCTCGCCTACCGCCTCGGCTGAAGCGCCCCCCAGTTTTGTCAAACTGGCCATGCGCAACATGGTGAAGAAGGGCGGCAAGTCGCTGTTTCACTTTTCGCTGACCGTAACTGCTCTGCTGAGCCTACTGGTGGGTTTAGCCTACCTAACCCGTTAATTATGGCTGCAACTCTTTCCCCGATGCCGACCCTAGAGGTGGCCCTAGACCCAGAGCATCCCGAGGCGGCGGTGATATCGGCTGACGAGTGGGAGACCTGGTTCACCCAGTGGGGGCAGCAGATGGCCCTAGAGGGGTCGCCGATTGGGGCCTATGAGCTATCGCTGAAGCTGACGACCGATGGGGCGATCGCCGCCCTCAACCACCAGTTTCGCCAGCTCGATCAGCCCACCGATGTGCTCTCCTTTGCGGCGCTCGAAACCGACTTTCCGCAAATAGACGAAATTTTAGCTACAGAACCCCTTTATTTAGGCGACATTATTATTTCCCTCGACACTGCCGCTCGCCAGGCCGCAGAATCAGGTCATTCCCTGCGATGGGAGACAGCCTGGCTAGCCGCCCATGGATTTTTGCACCTGCTGGGCTGGGATCACCCCGATGACTCCAGCCTGGTCACAATGCTCGACAAACAAAGTGAGTTGCTCACCGCCGTAGGGTTAAAGTCTGAAAAAGTAGGCTAAATTAGCCCTGATCCGTTCTCCACGGTACGGTATAGGGGCATATCGCTCCATGGCTTCTATCAGTAGTGATCTATGACTCTCTATAGCGAAAACTCCGAGACAGTGGTGTCGGTACCTGAGGCTGACCTTAGCCCGGTAAACCGCTCGCTCTCCTGGAAGGTAGCCACCAATTTGCTAGTGAGCTTTAGGTATGCCTGGCAGGGGGTGGCCTATGCCTTTCGCACCCAGCGCAACTTTCGCATTCACGTGGTGGTCGGTAGCTTTGCGGTCAGTCTGGCGATCGCCCTCAGCCTCGCCCCGGTAGAACTAGCAGTCATTATCCTCACCTGCGGCATCGTCCTCACCATGGAACTCATCAACACTGCCCTAGAGTCGGTGGTCGATCTCACCGTTGAGCAGACCTACCACGAACTCGCTAAGATCGCCAAAGACTGTGCCGCCGCCGCCGTGCTGATCTCGGCGCTGATCTCGGTGTCGGTGGCCGCCTGCCTGCTGCTGCCGCCGCTGTGGCAGCTCCTGCAACCCCAGTTGTTTTAGCCTCAATTTTCTCAACCCTATTCTGCCTGCGCCCATGATTTTGGTCATCGACAACTACGACAGCTTTACCTACAACCTGGTGCAATACCTGGGCGAACTGGGGGCCGAGCTACCGGTGGCGGGCGACCTGCGCGTGTTTCGCAACGACGAAATCACCGTGGATGAGATTACAGCCCTCAAGCCCGACGGCATTGTTATCTCTCCCGGCCCTGGCACCCCCGACGACTCAGGGGTTTCGCTAGAGATCATCGAAAAGCTTGGCCCCACCCTGCCTATCCTCGGCGTATGTTTGGGCCACCAGAGCATCGGTCAGGTGTTTGGCGGCAATGTGGTGCGCGCTGCCGAACTCATGCACGGTAAGACTTCCCCTGTCTTTCACACCGGCCAGGGCGTATTTGCCGGTCTAGAGAATCCTTTTTTAGCCACCCGCTACCACAGCCTGGTGATCGATCGCCCCACCTGCCCCGAGACCCTCGAAATTACCGCCTGGGTCGAGGATGGCACCATCATGGGCGTGCAGCACCGCGACTACCCCCACCTGCAAGGAGTGCAATTCCACCCCGAGAGCATTCTCACCGAGTCGGGCCTGCAAATTTTGCGGAACTTTTTGGTATCGTTGCCGATGGCTGTTGTAGCTTAGTTCTAGTTGCAACCAGGTCACCCCATTGCAAACTGTTACCTAATGGTGGGCAGTGCCCACCCTACAAGAGGGGTTAAGCTATGGCGCAATCACCCATTACTACCAGTCCCCTAGAGGCATTCTTAAACCAGAACGATATCGATGGCTCCCCGGCCTGGGAGTTTATTCATGGGCAAGCCCAGCAGAAACCCATGCCCACTTTGTTTCACTCGCGTCTACAGCGCAACCTGGTTAATGCGATTAACGCCCAGACAACGGCCTACGAAGCGATTCAAGAACTGCGCTGCATTGTGCCACCGCTATCGCCTGTACCCGATATTGTGGTTGTGGTCAGCGACCGTCTACCCGCAGCAGATGGCCCTTTTCAGAGGGCACCAGACTGGTTAATTGAAATCCGTTCCTCAAATCAAAGCACGCTGGAATTGCAGGCCAAAATTCTGCACTGCCTAGCCAACGGTACTCAACTGGCTTGGTTAATTGATATTCAGCGGCAGCAAATTTGGGTGTGGCAAGGAGCAGAACTGCCGATTATCTGTGCTGGCATCGACCCACTGCCAACGTTAGGGATGCTGGAGGGGTTCACGGTAGACGCTGTTGTAGCACTGTCGCGGCAGCGATAGAAGATCTGAATATTCGCGCATATCCCGGCTTGAGGACGTGCAGGAACCAAGAGTAGTAGAATACGAACAAGTTATTAACGTTTGTAACAGAATCTCTCAGGAGTCAAGCATGGGCCGGAAACAGGCGATCGTGATTGGGGCTGGGGTAGGCGGGCTATCCATGGGTATTCGCCTGCAAAGTCTGGGGTTTGACACCACCATCGTTGAGGCGCTGGATGCCCCCGGTGGACGGGCCTACGTGCGCCGCGAGCAGGGCTTTACCTTTGACATGGGGCCGACGGTGATCACGGTGCCCCACTTCATTGAGGAATTATTTTCGCTGGAGCGCGATCGCGCCGACCTGACCACCGAAGACTTCCCCTCCACCATCGTCGATGAGAACAAGCGCATCAAAGCAGGAATTTCGGGCGGTCCCAACACCAGCCGCTACGTGCAAATTGTCCCCATTTTGCCCTTCTACCGCATTTACTTTGATGACGGCACCTTCTTTGACTACGACGGCGACGAAGCCAACACCCGGCGGCAAATTCTAGAGTTAGGTGAGCCGGGCGACCTAGAGGGCTATGAGCGCTTTCACGAGCAGTCTCGGGCCATCTTTGAGCGGGGCTTTTTAGAGCTGGGCTACACCCACTTTGGCGATGTCGGCACCATGCTCAAGGTGGCCCCCGATCTGCTCAAGCTCGATGCCGTGCGCAACCTGTTCCGCTTTAGCAGCCGCTACTTCAAGAGCGACAAACTGCGCCAGGTCTTCACCTTCGAGCCGCTGCTGGTGGGCGGCAACCCCCTGTCGGTGCCTGCCATCTACGCCATGATCCACTTTGTTGAAAAGACATGGGGCATTCACTTTGCCATGGGCGGCACCGGGGCACTAGTGCAGGGCTTTGTGAAAAAGTTTGAAGATCTGGGCGGCAAAATCAGATACAACGCACCAGTGACTCAAATCAACGTCACCCGCAAGGACGGCAAGAAGGTAGCCACAGGCGTCACCCTAGGCGATGGCTTGACGATGACCGCCGATGTCGTCGTGTCGAATGCCGACTGGGCCACCACCTACGGCAAGCTGATCGAACCCCAGTACCGCTTCTGGAACAGCGATCTGCGGGTAAAACTGAGCCAGCAGTCGATGTCGGTGTTTGTGATCTACTTTGGCTTTAAAGCTGACGGCAACGAAACTGAGAAGCTGCGCCACCACACCATCATTCTCGGCCCCCGCTACGAAGAGCTGCTGAAAGATATCTTTGGCCGCAAGATCTTCCCCAAAGATTTCTCCCAGTACCTGCACCTGCCCAGCCTCACCGATCCCTCTCTGGCCCCGCCGGGACACCACGCGGCCTACACCCTGCTGCCGATGCCCAACAACAAGTCGGGCATTGACTGGAACGAGATGGGCGATCGCCTGCGCGACATCGTCTTTGACTTCCTCGACGAGCGGGGCTACCTGCCCAACCTGAGAGAGCGGCTGGTCTGCCACAGCTACATCACCCCCGACTACTTCGAGGGCACCCTCGATGCCTACGCGGGCAACGCCTTTGGCCTCGAACCCCTGCTGGTGCAGTCAGCCTTTTTCCGGCCCCACAACCGCAGCGAAGACATCAACGGCCTTTACCTAGTGGGTGCCGGTACCCAACCCGGCGCAGGCACCCCCAGCGTGATGATGTCAGCCAAGATGACGGCACGGCTGGTAGCCGAAGACTACGGCGTGTCTGACGATATTGTCAGCGGCCAAGCTAGCGCTGAGCTTGCGCCCCAACCGGTGTAGGGTGCGATCGCGGCCTGAGGGCTGGGCCATGACCAAAACCTTGTGGGGTTGGCCGCAATCCTCCGCGCCCAATGGAGCCCGAATCAGGGCTTGCTGAAAAGGTATCCAAAGCCAGGCAGATAGGGTGATTTAGCGTGATTGAGAGCTGCTAAAGTGCAAGGAAGATAGTGCATTGCCGCTGAAATCCTTGGACGCAGAGACCGATGTACCGCCAAACGAGCCCAGGGCAGCTGAGTTTTGAGAACTTTTACTTGCCGTTTGGGGGCAAGCTATCGGGGGCGAATCGCTGGGTGAAGCTGGCGACGATGATTCCGTGGGAGACGTTTGAATCGAGCTATTCAGCGCAGTTCAGTGAGCGGCGACGGGCACCGGCCAAGTCGTTTCGAATGGCGCTGGGGGCGTTGATTGCCTGGCTCAACCCCACGTTCGCCCCATCGTGCGCGGCAAAGCGGAACCCCGTCGAGTTTGGGGCCAAACTGGCCGTCAGTTGTGTTGAGGGCTTTTTCTTCATTGACCATCTGGATTGGGAAGCATTCAACGCAGCCCTCGACTTACCTCAGCAGGTTGAGGGCTACAAAGACCGCTTTGGGGTCTATCCAGAATCGGTGCACACCGACGCGATCTATCGCACCCGAGCTAACCGCCAGTGGTGCAAGGCGCGAGGGATTCGCCTCAGTGGGCCGCCTTCGGGGCGACCTGCCGCTACCGCCAAGCCCAACCTTGACCGACAGGCGCAACAGGATACCCGGATTCGTAATGCCATTGAGGGCAAGTTTGGTTAGGGCAAACGTCGCTTTAGTCTGAATCGGGTGATGGCGAAACTCTCCCATACCGCAGCCACCGCTACAGCCATTACGATTCTGGTGATGAATCTGGAGCGGCGGCTCCGACCGCTCATCTTATTTTTTGTCCGGCTCACACACCGTTATCTCGCCGAAGGAATGGCTCGACTCAGGGCGTTTAGCCGTGCTCACTGGCGGGCGGCAATAGGCGATCCGGCAGGGGCCTAACCAAAAGGCGCTATCCAGCCCTCGCTGATTTTTTCAGCAAACCCTAAGTATCTTCTCCCATGAGGCAGCGGCATTGCAATGTTATCTTTTATACAGCTTCATGCGCGGCAGAGGAAGTTTGTTGTTTGGATCAGACTATCGGTTAACCGACAAGGGTAGTTCTGTGGATCTGTTAGAGGAGATCTAATAAATATGACTCTACCCTGCCCCCTGCCGGCCAATGAAGACCAACGGATTGCCACTCTGCATCAGTATAAAATTTTGGATACCGAAGCAGAAGCCTCCTTTGATGGGTTGGCTGAGCTAGCAGCCCAAATTTGTCAGACGCCAATTGCGCTGATCAGCTTAGTTGATTCAGATCGTCAGTGGTTTAAATCAAAAATTGGCTTGGACGTGTCAGAAACGTCCCGTGATGTTAGCTTTTGCACCTATGCTATTCTGCAACCTAATCTTTTTCTGGTTCCTGATGTCCGCCAAGACCAACGGTTTTCCAACAATCCCCTAGTCCTCTCTGCACCCCATATCGGCTTTTATGCCGGAGCGCCTTTGCTAACCCCCACCGGCTGTGCGATCGGCACTTTATGCGTGATCGATAGGGAACCGCGAGATTTAAGCCAACAGCAGCAGAATGCCCTAGAAACCCTGGCTCAGCAGGTTGTGGCCCAGCTAGAGCTGCGCCAAAATGTTACAGCGCTGCAGCAGGCCGTTTTAGAGCAACACCAAACCGCTACCAGGCTGCTAAATATCAGCATAGCCTTAGAAAACGCCGTTGAAGGCATTTCTCAGCTTGATGCCCAAGGTCGCTACGTGATGGTCAACTCCGCCTATGCTGCAACGGTTGGTTATGAGCCCGCTGAGATGATTGGCATGGACTGGCAACGAACCGTGTATCCAGAGGATGTACCTGAGGTAGTGGCTACCTACGAGCAAATGCTGCGCCACGGTAAAGCTGAAATTGAAGTGCGGGGCATCCGCAAAGATGGATCTTTTTTCTTTAAGCAGGTTGTCCTGGTCAAAGCCTGCGAGTCTCAGCTCAATGGACCTTTGCACTACTGCTTTATGAAAGACATTACCTCCCGTAAGCAGGCAGAGGCCGATTTAAAGCAAGCCCACGAGAACTTAGAAAAACAGGTATTAGAACGCACGGCGGCCCTTTCTAAAACCAATATTTTACTGAAACAGGAAGTGGCCCAACGCAAACTAAATGAACGGGCTATTCTGCGCCAGGCCCAGCAAGAGCGATTGATTAGGGAGATGGCTCAGCGCATTCGTCAATCCCTTGACCTAGACGAAATTCTAACGTCTACCGTCAGTGAAGTACGTCAGTTTCTGGCTGTTGATCGGGTTTTCATTTATCGCTTTGAACCCGACTGGAGCGGGGTAGTGGTGTTTGAAGCGGTGGGCAACAATTGTCGGCCCACCTTAGGTCAAAGCCTGATGGACCCCTGTTTTGCCGAATATTGTGTCCCACGCTATCAGCAGGGGTACGTGGGCGTGATGGATAACATCGATACCGCTGAGCTAAAGGACTGCTACCGGCAGTTTTTGATGGCGCTGCAGGTTAGAGCCAACCTGGTTGTGCCCATTTTACAGGGTGAAACTCTATGGGGCTTGCTGATTGCTCACCAATGCTATGAACCCCGCTATTGGCAGCCGCTTGAAGTCGATTTGCTGAAGCAGCTTTCGACTCAGGTGGCGATCGCCATTCAGCAGGCCAACTTGTATCACCAGTTGACCGTTGCTAACCATAAACTGCAGCAGCTGGCCACCCTGGACGGGCTCACTCAAGTCAGCAATCGCCGCTGTTTTGATGATTACCTAGAGAGAGAGTGGCGGCGATCGCTGCGAGAGCAAACTCCGCTAGCCTTGATTTTCGGCGATATCGACTTTTTTAAAGCCTACAACGATAGCTATGGCCATCAGGCCGGAGACGATTGCCTCCGCCAGGTGGCCCAGGCCCTGATCAGCACTGTTGAACGGCCTGCTGACTTTGTGGCCCGTTACGGTGGTGAGGAATTTGTGATGGTCTTACCTAATACCGCCCTGGTCAGTGCCGTTCAGGTTGCAGACCGATTGCAGAAAGTGATTAAAGCGCTTCACCTTATCCACCAGAGATCTCCTATTGCCGCCCATATCACCCTTAGCCTGGGGGTAGCAAGTATTATTCCCCAGACAGGGGAAAACCCTGATGGGCTGATTGCGGCGGCAGATCAAGCCCTGTATCGGGCTAAAGCTGACGGACGCAATTGCATCAGGACAGTAGTGGATGTAGGGGCTCCTGGCCATTGAGTTGCTAGAGGCTAAGGCTCAGCGCCGTTGCGATCGCACTCACCATCACCTGAATCGCGATCATGCTGGAGGGGGTAACTTGGGCCGACCTGCTGGAGGACTTTCTGGATGAGGTGGTGTGGTTGGAAACCTTAGATGTTTATAACCAAAACGACATTCCCGACGGTGCTGCAAATACGCAACAGCTTGGGGTTGTCCGAGTACAGCGAGCGATCGCCGTTTGACGCATCGCGGCGCACAGTTTGAGGTGTTGGCTGGCTTTTGGTACCAGCGGTTGCGGGTGATTCAAGCGGTCTACCGTCAGCAGTGGCTGATGTATCACCAGCGCCAACACAAGATTGGCAGGCCCAGTTCCATCGCTGGCTCAAAATGGGGCGATAAACTGGCAGTTTGCGGTCTACACTAGGCTAGCCAAAGCTATACGTACTGTGTGGGAGTAAGAGCGCAATGAAACGGCGACAACTACTGGGTTATGCAGGGGCAGGGTTGGGGGCCACCCTGGGGCTAGGGCTAGTCGGCTCTGCAGCTCAGGCTCAGACCGCAGGCGTCACCATTCGCAGCCTGGGCCATACGGCCTTTCTCTTTACCGGTGGCGGGCGACGCATTTTGGTCAACCCCTTTCGCCCCATTGGCTGCACCGCTGGCTTCCCCTCCCCGGCTTTGCCTGCTGACCTGGTGATGATCAGCAGCCGCCTGTTTGACGAAGGCTATCTGGAAGACCTCTCCGGTGAACCCCGCGTACTCACCGACCCCGGCATCTACGACTTTGAAAACCTGAGAGTGCAGGGCATTCTGACCCCCCACGATCGCCAGGGCGGGCGGCGATTTGGCAACAATACCGTGTGGAAATGGACTCAGGGCGGCGTCACCATTGTTCACATGGGCGGAGCCGCTGCACCACTGGGGGTGGAAGAGCAAATTTTACTGGGCCGCCCAGACATTATGCTCGTGCCTGTGGGCGGTGGCCCTAAGGCCTACACTGCTGCTGAAGCCGTGCAAGCCGTGCAGGTGCTAAAGCCTAAAATTGCCATTCCGACCCACTATTTGACGACTGTGGCTGGCGAAAGCTGCGAACTTTCTCCCGTGGACGAATTTTTAAGCCTGATGCAGGGCACTCCAGTGACCCGTGCCGCCAACGGTTCGCTGAGCCTGCGCCCCAGCGATCTGCCCAGCCAGGGAATGCGGATTCAGGTTTACCAGTACCCCAGCGCGTAGGCTGTTATTAGGGACGTGCAGGTTTAAGGTATCAGGTAGAGGGCGCAGGTCTTCCCCTAAGCCTTGTAACCTAAACCCTTCCACCCATCGACCCTTCCACCCATCGACCCTCCGCTATGACTTCTTCCTACGCCCACCGTCGTCAGCGTGTAATGGAACTGATTGGTGGCGGCGCGGCCATCTTCGCCAGCGCTCCCCCAGCGGTGATGCACAACGATGTGGATTACCCTTTTCGCCAGGACAGCAATTTTTACTACCTGACGGGTTTCAACGAGCCGGGCGCGGTGGCCGTGCTGGCTCCCCACCACGATGAGCACAAGTTTGTGCTGTTTGTGCGGCCTAAGGATCCCGAAAAAGAAACCTGGTCGGGCTATCGAGTAGGGGTAGATCTGGCCAAGGAGCGCTTCGGGGCCGATGAGGTTTATCCCATTGGCGAACTCGACGAGCACCTACCCAAGTACCTAGAAAAGGCCGATCGCCTCTTCTACCACTTTGGCCATGACCAAGCCTTAAACAACCGGGTGATGAGGTACTGGCAGCGGCTGCTGGCCACCTATTACAAGCGCGGCACTGGCCCGGTGGCGATCGAAGATGCCACGCTGATGATGCAGACCCTGCGGCGGGTGAAGTCAGCAGAGGAACTGGATTTGCTGAGAAGGGCGATCGCGATCGCTGCCAAGGCCCACAACCACGCTCGCGACATCACCCGCCCCGGCCGCTTTGAGTATGAAATCCAGGCCGAGATGGAGCACATCTTTCGCCTAGAAGGGGCGATGGGGCCAGCCTACACCTCGATTGTGGCCTCGGGGGCCAACGCCTGCATTCTGCACTACGTCGAGAACAATTGCAAAATGCAGGAGGGCGACCTGCTGCTGATCGATGCGGGCTGTGCCTACGACTACTACAACGCCGACATTACTCGCACCTTTCCGGTAGGGGGGCGGTTTAGCGACGAGCAGCGGATTTTGTATGAGTTGGTGCTGGAAGCGCAGCTGCGGGCGATCGCCGCCGTGAAACCTGGTGTCCCCTTCAACGAGTTCCACGATGTCGCCACTCGCACCATCACGGCAGGACTAGTGGAACTAGGCCTGCTAGCGGGAAGCGTGGACACCCTGATTGAAGAGAAAAAGCACAAGGCCTTTTTCATGCACGGCACCGGCCATTTTCTAGGGCTAGATGTTCACGATACGGGCATCTTACGCAATGCTGACAAAACCTGGAAGCCCTTCGAGGTCGGTAACGTGGTCACAGTTGAGCCGGGTATTTATATTTCCCCCACCTATGAACCCGTCGAGGGGCAACCAGCGATCGCCGATCGCTGGCGGGGCATCGGTATTCGCATCGAAGACGACGTGCTGGTGAACGAAACCGGCTGCGAGGTGCTGACCGCTGCGGTGCCCAAAGCACTAGAGGATATGGAACGTTGAGGAATTGGTGAAACCATGATCGGTACGCAATCAACTGCAAAAACGGTCTTTCTCCTAGTCTCTATGGTGGGTTGGCTGCTGGTGGGAGCAGCTCTGATGTATCTCTTTCCGGCGATCGCCGATGGGCTGTTAGGCAGCGATCTCACTCACCTATGGATGACCAATCTGGCCCGCAGCGGCTACAACCCTTTGCTGGGCTGGGTTGGCGGCGGCATTGTTCTGGCGGTGACAGTAACGGGCAACTGGGTTTGGTATCAGTACTTTGAAGATAAGCATTAGAGACCTGCAAAGCAGCGGCTACTTGTTGAAAGTAGCCGCTGCTGGGAAGATAGCCTGCGAGTTTGGGAAAAGTTTATGGGGCGATCGCGCAAAACGGCCCTTATCTTCTGCTAAGATGTAAAACTGCAAATGCAGCACGGGCGATTAGCTCAGTTGGTAGAGCGCCTGCCTTACAAGCAGGATGTCACTGGTTCGAGTCCAGTATCGCCCATTTGTCCGTGTGTCGAATAACGCTTTAGTTGTCGTTAATGTGTCAATGTACACATGGCGGCTCCTCCCTGCTTTATGGGTGCTCTTACCAAGCTCAGGTGTAAGCTCCTAGAGCTACAAGTAATGGCCATCGGCTCATCTTACACAAGACCTAAAGGAACGGGTCTCAAAAAAAGCCAGGACTTTTCAAAAGTCCTGGCTTTGCAAAAGGATATCAGCTAAACGATAGGGTCTATTCCACCCCTTCGATGCGGTCTTCCACTTCTTGATAGAGCTCTTGCAGCTTCTCCAGGTTTTCGTCGCTGGTTTCCCAGTAGCCGCGCCCGTTCACTTCCAGCAGGGTTGAAACCATGCGACGGAAGGAGTTGGGGTTGAGATCCATCAGGCGCTTGCACATCTCCGGGTCTTGAATGAAGGTGGTGTTGACATCTTCGTAGACCCAGTTGTCGACCGCGCCCGCTGTCGCTGACCAGCCCATGGTGTTGACCAGGCGCTTCGATAGCTCGCGCACCCCTTCGTAGCCGTGGGAGAGCATGCCCTCGTACCACTTGGGGTTGAGCATCTTGGTACGGGCGTCCAGTCTCACGGTCTCCGACAGGGTGCGCACCTGGGCGTTGGCGGTGGTGGTATCGGCGATGTAGGCGGCTGGAGCTTTGCCATCTTCGCGCAGACTGGCCACCAGCTTGGTGGGGTCAGAGTCGAAGTAGTGCGATACGTCGGTGAGGGAGATCTCTGACGAGTCGAGGTTTTGGAAGGTGGCCTCGGCGGTTTTGAGGGCCGACTCAAACAGGCCTCGGTTGCTGTCCATGACGCCGGGGTTGTCGGAGTTGAAGGCAAAGGACTTGCGCTTCAGGTACATCTCCTGGAGTTCGGCCTCGTTCTCCCATGTGCTGTTCTCCACCGCCAGGTTGATGTTCGACGAGTAGGAGCCGGAGGCGTTGGAGAAGATGCGGGTGGCGGCTTCGCGCAGACCAATGCCCATTTCTGCCGACTGCTCTAGGGCGTGCTTGCGCACGAAGTTCATCTCTAGGGGCTCGTCGGCTTCGGCGGCCATTTTCACGGCGCGATCGAGCAGCGCCATCTGGTTGATGAACAGGTCGCGGAACACCCCAGAGCAGTTGACCACGATGTCGATGCGGGGGCGGCCCAGCTCTTCGAGGGACAGCAGCTCCAGTTTATTCACCCGGCCCAGGGAGTCGGGCACAGGCTTGACGCCCACAAACCACATCATCTGGGCGAGGGATTCACCGTAGGTCTTGATGTTGTCGGTGCCCCAGAGCACGGTGGCGATGGTTTCGGGATAGGCCCCGCCGTTTTCCTGCCGCTGGCGCTCTAGCAGCCGGTCTACCACGATTTTGGCCGACTGCACGGCAGCAGTGGTAGGAATCGACTGGGGATCGAGGGCGTGGATGTTTTTGCCGGTAGGCAGCACATCGGGGTTGCGGATCGGGTCGCCGCCGGGGCCAGGGAGCAGGTATTCGCCTTCTAGAGCTTGCAGCAGGGCGCCCAGTTCGTTGTCGGCGCAGACCTGCTCCAGGCAGAACTCCAGGTACGCCATCAGGGGCTTGATGGCGTCGGTGTCCACCTTGGTGTAGCCTGCCTCGTGAAGGGCGCGAATCCAGGGTTCTTTACGGCCAATGTTGAAGAAATTCAGCCGCGACACCATAGAGACGCGACCTTCGGCATCGATCTGCTCGTGGACGAGGGCAGCAACGGCGGCGCGAACACCCTGGTTGATGTCATACAGGAGTTGAACATCGGCGAGATTGCCGCGATCGCTGTTCCCGTAAATATCATCGATATCCCGGCCAAGGCTCTCAGCGATGATCCGCTGGAGGCTCTTGATGCCGTCTTCCTCGCGATCGAGGCTGCCGATGTTGACTAGGGTGGCGATCGCCTCCTCAGCGGTAGGCGGCTTGCCCACCACGTGCAGCCCGCAGGGCAGCAGCCGAGACTCAATCTCCATCAGCTTGATGTAGATCTTGCCCACCAGGTTGTCGCGTTCGTCGTTAGAAAGCTCCCCGGTGTCACCCTCAGGCAGCGCCACGTCCCGATCGAGGTTACAGATCCGCGCCGTTTCGATAACGGCATTGACGATCTGCACCGCTCGCCCACTCTCTTTGTTGCCCTGGTAGGAGCCGATCAGTTCGCTCAGCTCCTTCAGTCCCTTGTACAGGCCTGCATTCTCAGCGGGAGGCGTCAGGTAGCTGATGGTTTCGGCGTAGCCTCGACGCTTGGCGATCGTGGCTTCCGAAGGATTGTTGGCCGCGTAGTAGTAGAGGTTGGGGATGCTGCCGATCAGGTTGTCGGGGTAGCAGGTGCCCGACATGCCCATCTGCTTACCGGGCATAAACTCCAGCGAACCGTGGGTGCCAAAGTGCAGCACCGCATCCGCGCCCCAAATTTTGTTGAGGTAGGTGTAGTAGGCGGCGAAGCCGTGGTGAGGGCTGGCGGAGCGGGAGAACAGCAGCCGCATCGGGTCGCCTTCGTAGCCAAAGGTAGGCTGCACGCCAATGAACACATTGCCAAAGGCCTTGCCGTAGACCAGCATGTTCTCGCCGTCGGTATTGAGGTTGCCCGGCGGTGGCCCCCAGTTTTCTTCGAGGCGATCGGCGTAGGGGGTCAGCGCCTGGTACTCGCGCACCGGCATGCGGTAGGCGATGTTTAGCTCGGGGCTGTTGTACTGGGCCTGGGCGTCGTGGATGACTTCTTGCAGCAGGGCTTCGGGCGACTCGGGCAGATCCTGCACGTCGTAGCCGTTGTGCTTCATCGCCTCCAGAACTTTATAGATGGAGCCGAATACGTCGAGGTAGGCGGCGGTGCCCACATTGCCCTTGTCGGGAGGGAAGCTAAAGACGGTGATTGCCAGCTTTTTGTCGAGCTTGGGCTTGCGGCGCAGGTTAGCCCACTTCATCGCCCGTTGGGTGATGGACTCGATCCGATCCTGGAGCGAAATCGCTCGCCCGGTTAAACCGTCCCGCCCGGAGAGCACAATCGGTTCGATCGCCCCATCCAGCTCGGGGATCGCCATCTGTAGCGCCACCTGAATCGGGTGCAGGCCCAAGTCGCTGTCTTCCCACTCCTCGGTGGTTTGAAAGACTAGGGGCAGCGCCACCATGTAGGGGCGGTTGAGCCGCTTGAGGGTTTCGATCGCCTTGGGGTGATCTTGCCGGGCCGGGCCACCCACCAGGGCGAAGCCGGTGAGGGAAACTACCGCATCAACGATGGTTTTGCAGTTGTCGACCGGGTCAAAGAAGTAGGCATCCACAGGCTTCGAAAAATCTAGACCGCCCGCAAACACGGGGATCACCTTTGCGCCCAGGTACTCAAACTCCTGCACCATAGCCACGTAGTGGGCCTCGTCGCCGGTCACTAGGTGGGTGCGCTGGAGCACCAGACCAATGGTGGGGGCGAGGGGATCTTTGAGATCTTCAGAGATGTCGCGGCGGGAGGCGTGCCAGTTGAGGTATTCCTTGATGTCCTCAAACATGTGCGGGGCCATCGGGTGCCAAATGCCCATGTCGGGGTAGGTGACGGGCTCTTGGTAGTCCAGGCTTTCGGTCTGGGGTGCGCCTTCGATCGGGCTGTCGGTGATCACGTAGCGATCGGCCAGCATGAGAAAGAAGTTTTCCAGGTTCTCGGGGGAACCGCCCAGCCAGTATTGGAAGCTGAGCATGAAGTTGCGGGCGTCTTGCGCTTTTTCGACCGGTAGGTACTTGAGCACCGTTGGCAGGGTGCGCAGCAGCTTCAACATGGCGTCTTGGAAGCCCGCGCCCGACTTCTCCTTCCGCTTTTTCATGAAGGAGGCGATCATGCTCTTTGACTGGCCCAGCTGGGCCATGGAGAAGCTGCCCATCTTGTTGAGGCGCATCACCTGGGGCATGGAGGGGAAGCACACCGCTACATCGAGGCCGTCCCGTAGGGGGGCAACCGCTTCAACGACCTTGTCGGCCAGGTCTTCAATAAAGATCAGCGAGGCAAT
Source organism: Phormidium sp. VAR_61_metabat_6 (assembly GCA_031425055.1). Lineage (GTDB taxonomy): Bacteria > Cyanobacteriota > Cyanobacteriia > Phormidesmidales > Phormidesmidaceae > Nodosilinea. Next base: position 12,023 of record JANPIO010000313.1, on the reverse strand, counting down.
AAATACGTTAGCTTCGGCCACATCCTGCTTAAACGCCGCGTAGTTGTTGGCGTCGCGCAGTTCTTCAATCAGGTAGCCGTTGACTTCGAAGGCCACTTGAGAGTTGTTGGCGTTGATCGACCGGATGGCCGAGGACAAAGAGCTCTGGTATTGAGGCTCTAGAACCACATAGACCACCTTGACCAAACGCCGCCCGTTGAGGTCATCGGGAGCAATGTGGCGCACAGTGGGCTTGACGTGGGTGAACATGCAGTAAAACTCCTTTCGTGGCTTTGGCTAAGGCTAGGGGCTACTACGGCTGCCGAATTGAGTCACAGCGATTGAGGCGGGCCGCAGCAGAGCTTCATCAAACTCTACGGGAAATATTTCGTAACGAAAGCAAAAACAAAGGCGTCTTTCATGTTTGTATCAGAAAACCTTGCCAGATAAGGCTTAGGGGGTTTAGGTGACACAATTTGAAATAAATCGGCCTTGGCTTTGTTAACAAAATTTACAGTACTATGCGACCGCTTCTCTCATGTTCGTAACAAAACATTAAATATTCTCTGGAAAGAAAATATGGTTCGTCGCCGGACTGCTTGACTCTCTAGCCGACTGGAATGTGTAGGCTAAGGTCACAACGCATTTAGGAGATTTAGCCATGCGCTTGAATCGGCCCCTAGCCACAATGCTGGCCCTTGCCACCCTCGTGCCGCTAGCATCCTGCGGCACCAGCCCCATGGAGGCCATGCATGAAGGGCGCTCTACCAGTAATGCATCCGATAATCAGATGATGCATGGTGGTCACACTATGGATCTTGGTCCTGCCGATGCCACCTACGACCTGCGCTTTATCGACGGTATGATTCCCCACCATGAGGGGGCAGTCGTGATGGCCGAAGCGGCCCTAGAGAATTCTCAGCGGCCCGAAATTCGTCAGCTGGCGGAAAACATCATCGCGGCCCAGCAGGTGGAGATTGCCCAGATGCAGGATTGGCGAGCCGATTGGTACCCCGACGCCCTCGCTGAACCGATGATGTACCACGCCGAAATGCAGCACGACATGGCTATGAGCGAGGAAATGATCAGCTCTATGCGCATGGATATGGATTTGGGTCAGGCCGACGAGGAGTTTGACCTGCGATTCATCAACGCGATGATTCCGCACCACGAGGGCGCAGTAGCGATGGCGGAGGATTTGAAGGAGAAGAGCGATCGCCCTGAACTGCAAACCCTAGCCGACGAGATCATTACCTCTCAACAGGCGGAGATCGATCAGATGATGCAGTGGCGACAGGACTGGTATGGGCAATAGGCCTAACCTGTGTGGTCTTAGCGGTTGTTATGAACTTGTGACAACTGCTAGTGCCGCCCTTTAAACTGTCCTGAGGGGGATTGTAAAGCGTCGAAAGCTTCTATCAAGAGATTCAACTCTTTACTCTTGAGTTATGTAACTAGACGCAAGCGAGTCAACCTATGAAATCTAATAAGTTTGGAAATGCTCTACTTCTAGCAGTAGCCATGGCTGGCCCTAGCCTGGCGTTAGATAGCTTTAATCAAAAAGCGCAAGCACAGTTCGCAGGTTTAACCTTTGCCTGCAATAATCCTGGCCCAGGACAAGAGGTTTTTCCCGGCAGTCCCAATGCGTTAATCGCTAGCCCTAACCTGGGTTTAGCATCGTTTCCAACTCAGCGAACTATCGCTGTTTTCGGTAACGTTGCTCAGTCAAACGGCACAATGGCAGATAGGGCTTCCCGTTGTCTCCAGGCCATGTTGCAGTTGAATACCCTAGCCGCTACAGCACATCCGGGCTTTGGCATTACCTACCAGACCTTTGCCAATCGGGGAGGAGCAACCATCTGCCTAGTACCTATGCAGTTCTCAGGTGCTCGTGCCTGTGGAGGCGACAGCACTCCGCTGTTTAACATTTTCCCAAACTCATCACCAGAGGCCAGAGCCGCAGAAATTGTCCAATCTCTAAGCGGCCCTGGTGGATTCGTAACTGGTGTTCCAATGGAACCAGTTGTAAGCGGACAGCTCTAGACTAAATTTGGGCGTTGCTGATTTCAGGCATGATTTAGCCCTTCTCCCTAGAGAGAAGAGAGCCAGAGTCTTGTCCCCTCCCCTCGGGAGAGGGCTAGAGTGAGGGGCAGTTCTGGCAAATCATACGCTGATTCAGCAACGCCTCAATTTTCTATATGCAAAGATAGCCTAGCTATGAACTAGGTTAGCCACTGTTTGACACGTGACAGGCTCTTCCAGTCGGGCTTACGAACGAGACCGTCGTTGATACTCTCCATCACTTCCTTTTTCAGGTCGTCGGCAACGGTCATCACCTGGCCAGCGATTTCGACATGCTCGCGCACGCCGGGTTTGCCCGCGTCGAGCATAGCCACCGCCAGGTTCACCCGACCTTGGGGGTCTTGGGGGTTGAGCTTGACGGCTTTTTGGGCGGCTTTGAGGCCAGCGTTGGGTTTGTCGGTGAGCAGATAAAGCCAGGCTAGGCAGGCCCATGCAGGAGCACTCTTAGGAGCGCGATCGCACACCTCTTTAAATACTGGAATTAGCTCAGCGGGATCTTCGCCCGCCTTGTAGCGCTCGATGCCCTCATCGAACAGGGTTTCTACGGTTTGAGTCATGGTCTATGAACTATCTAAAGCGATATCCAGCAAAGCACAGAATGTAGCCCCGTAGGGCGTCCCTACGCCCCAAAGGACTTGCCGCAGCCGCAGGTCTGGACGGCGTTGGGGTTGGTGAACTGAAAACCGCCGCCGATCATCGCGTCGCTATAGTCGAGCATGAGGCCGTAGAGGTACAGCAGGCTCTTTTTGTCGCAGATCACGCGAAAACCCTCGTAGTCGTAGACTTCGTCGTGCTCGTTGATGTTGGCAGGGTCTTCAAAATCCATGGTGTAGGACATGCCCGAGCAGCCGCCCTGGCGCACCCCTACCCTCAGGCAGAGTTCTTTGTTGCCCTGGGAGTGTTGGAGAGCCTTGACGTGCCGAAGGGCCGTTTCCGACATCAAAATGCCTTGGGTTTGTTCGGTGGCTTGAGCCATTGCAACCTTTCGATGTGAGTACAGCTTCTACCATCATAAACAGAGTCACCCCAACCGCAGCCCGAGAAGCCTAAATTGTTTTGAAATCTAACACTTTTGTCGTCTAGGCTTAGCCGTTGCCGCCAAGAATTTCTATAGTTTATAGCAGCCGCTCTGGGCTACCCCTGCCCTGGAGGGGGCGCCAGCAGAGATGCAGTATCTCAACTTAAGGGCCGCACTAGAGGACACGCGGTTGAGTTGCTGTGGGCAGTTGATGATTAAACTTGGCTATGCTGACCAAAGCTATGCCCAAGCCAGCGGTCGCCTAGCTATTCTGTTCCATCTGTCGTTATCGTTAGCCCATGACTCGATTGAACCGCATTACCATCGATCGCCTGAAGCGGCTGCCCCGCGTAGCTAGCGTGTGGGAGGGCGATCGCCGTTCGGTGGGCGGTTTGATGGACGACGACGGCGGCTTGCGCCAGCGTCACAGCGAAACCAGCGACTGCATTCTCTGGGTTGACAGCAGCCACGGGGCAGTGCGGGGGCTGACCATGGTGCCCACCACCTGCGGCTACGAGCCGGTGGTGCGCACGCTGCTCCAGGCGATTGAGTCTCCCCAAGGCAACCTGGCCCCAGCGCGGCCCCAGAAAATTGTGGTTAGCGATCGCGAAATTCAGTTTTACCTGCGCGGTGCCCTTCAGGGGCTTGATATTGCGATCGACTACGCCCCCGAGCTGCCCCTGATCGACGAGCTGTTCAACGCCCTTCAGCAGTCGGTGGAGATGACCGAGGCCGAGCTGCCCCCCCGCTACGCCGAGGCCATGCTCGACAAAGCCATGGAGATTTGGGAACTCGCTCCCTGGAACACTCTCAACGAGCAGCAGGTGCTCGCCGTTGAGCTAAACACTTGGGATCTCGACACCCTCTACGTGTCGATGCTGGGCATGGGCGGCGTGGAGTATGGCTTGCTGATGTACCGCTCCCTCGACTCGCTCAAGCAGTTTCGCCAGCGGGTGCTGATGGGGCAGCAGTCGCCTAAGCAGATGCAGGAGGCTTTTTTAGAGCAAGACTGCCTTTACCTCAACTTTGAGCTGTTTGACGACGAACCTTTCCCCAACATGCCTCAGCCCGCGAGCTGGCTAGCCTCGGCTCCAGAGGCGATCCAGCCCGATTTCGGCAGCATTCACCCCTTAGAGGGCATGCGCAGCCAGCTCGCCGACGAAGAAGGAGCCACGTTTTTGGTGGTGATGGAGGCTCTCCAGCGTTTTATCAATCGCTACCGAGCTCAGCTCGAAAAGCCCCCTCTCAAAGCGCTCCAGGGTAGCTACAAAATTCCTAATCCCGAGAAAAATGGCGGCGCGTCGCCGCTAAAGGTGACGGTTAAAACCTTACCCGAAGTGACCGCAGAGCTGGCTGCCGACGCCGATGATGCCCTCGGCGATGACGGCCCCGAAGGCTTGGTTAATTTTCCGGTGCTGCGCGACGACTATGTGCCCGAGGGGGCGATCATCATCCTCACCCAGTTTCAGCAGCAGGTGCTAAACACCCTGTGCCAAGATCCAGCGATCGCCGTTCAGAGTCTAGAGGGCAAATGGACCCACAATGGCACCGCCAACTCTCCCGATCTGCCGGTGGTGCTGATTCAAACCTCGCGGCCCAAGGCCAAGACCCTAATTCAGCAGCTGCAACAGGCCCAGGGTGTGCAGGCCGTGTGCTTTAACCCCGGCAGCGACCCCTTTAGTGGCGAGTCCTTTGAGCTGGGTCTGCTGCAAACCGGCGATGGTGAGCTGCACCTGTTCGCCGAATACGAAACCAACGGTAGCACCGATCGCCACCTGCTAGAGCGTTGGAATACCTGGCAAAAGGAGTGTAGCGGGGCTTGTGCGGTCATTATTGCCAGTGGCATTACCGGCAGCAGCAAGGGCAAACCCAGCGTGAAAGATATTTTGGGTGTGTTTGAAGCTCGCTGCAAGACGCCGAAGGATTTGCACCTGCCGCCGTTGATGTTGCAGTACGCAGCGGATTGGGAGTTGGACTAGGGAAGGGGTCGGGGGTGGATGGGTAAAGGGTCGATGGGCAAGCGTTGTCGGGTGGGCAATGCCCACCATCGCTCTGGTTTCTAGCGATTTCTTCGAATGTAAAAATTGCCTTGCGATCGCATCCTTAGACTGCACCAGACTCGCGATGTTGAAATCATTTTGGCGGAGAAGGCTTTGACTGAGGCATCTACAGGCTGCACCAGTGCTTTTGTGGCTCTGGCCAGCGAGAATTTTGAGCGGCTAGTAGGTTTTTACAGCGCATGGCTCGATCAGCCGGCTCGGCCCTACCAGCGCGATCGCTATGCGGAGTTTCAGCTGCCGGGGCTGAGGCTGGCGATCTTTAAACCCAAAGCTGACCAGGTGGCCCAGTTTGCTGCCCCCAGCGGCGCGATGAGCCTGTGTTTAGAAGTCACGGATTTGGCGGGGGCGATCGCCCGCCTCACCGAATTGGGCTATACGCCCCCCGGCCCGGTGCTGACGGCCTCCCACGGGTGCGAGGTCTATGCCTACGACCCCGACGGCAATCGGCTGATTTTGCACCAGGGTCTAGCCGGGCCGGGCTGATTGCTCGACCCGCAGATTTCTGCCCTAAGATTTCGGGGAAACGTGGCAGTATTGAAAGGGATGTGCCCCTCGGGGCCGTTTTTCAGCGTATGCCGGTAATCGTGGCCAGGTGGGCTAACCCATGAGACCCCAAGACCCCAACTTTCCCCCAGAAATTCCGCCCGTTCCGCCCCCGCGCCACACCGAGCCAGCGGTGGAAGGAGGGGGTGATGAGTCAGTGTCCCCCAGCAATCCTACCTATCGCACCGCCGCAAACAACGGTCGTGCTGCCTCAGTAGACCCAGCTCCCTGGACTGACAGCGACTTAGAAAACCTGGAAGAGCCGCTGCCGGTGCCGGCTCCAGAGCCCCAGACCACTGACATCGACCGGCGACGAATGCCTGACAGACCCACTGCCGCCAAAGGAGCGCGGCCAATGGTCCCGGCAGAGGACGTCTGGGCTGATACCGGCATTCCCTACCAACCGAAGGAGCTAGGCGTGGTTGACCAACTGCTGCTGCTGCTGGCCGAGGGGGCAACGCTGTGGAAGAAAGGATTGCGGTGGGTGCGATCGCAGCTACCCCCCGATCTCCAGCGGCAGCTCTCAGACGGCCTGCTCACCGCCATTGCCCTGGGCCTGCTGATGCTGTTGTTGGCCCTTTGGAACCCCCTAGGAGCGAAGCGAGGTGAACCGGTTGTAGCCTCAGAACCCCTGCCCCAAACAACGGCGGCAAAACGTGATGTGGATGACTTATTTGCAGCTCCCGGCCCCACCGAAGAGCCGCCCGTTCTAGCACCCGCACCCGTGGTTGAACCGACCCCTGAGCAGAGCCTAATTACCGATATTCAAAACCGGGTTAGCAGCATTAGCCGCTCCTACGGGGCAGGGCTGATTCAATCGGTGGAAGTGAACCTGCCGGGAAATACCCTGGGCGTGAACGTGGCCGAAGCCTGGTATGGCCTGCTCGGCAACCAGCAAAATGAAATCGCCCAAGATATCTACGCCCAGGCCCAGGGGCTCAAATTTGGCACCCTGCAACTGCGCGACCCCGAGGGCGTAGTGGTGGCCCGCAACCCGGTAGTGGGGCCAAATATGGTGATTTTGCGACGGCTGCGTTGGCCCTAGGCCGCCTGTCGCATGGCATCGCTTGATGCGGATTAGCGCACACAGTAGTTGGGCAAACTAGGTGTGGAGTCACCCCCTTAAGTAGAGCCGCAGGGGCAGAGTCTTAGATCAGAATTAAGCGGGGTAGCGTTTAGAACTGTTTTTGGAGTGAAGCTATGACCGGGCAAGCTATCGGGGGGTGGCTGCGGCCTCGGATCTTGGCTCTAGGTGGGCTGAGTCTGGGATTGACTGTGCTGAGCGGGCTGCCGGTGCAGGCGGCGGAAGCAATTTTCTTTAGCTACGGCCCGGTAGAGCGAGCGGTGAGCACCAGCTCCCTCGAAACCCTGATTGAGTCGGGAGAACTCACCGATGACCTGGCCTTTTACGTCAATTTGGTGGGGCTGAGCGAGGCCGAAGTGGCTCAACTGCGCCAAAACCTCGATCGCCCGCTAGAGGTAGATGGGGTGCTGCTGTCTCGTTTTCTTTACACCGGCCTGGGTGAAGAGCTGCTTGGCCAGGTGGGGGTAATCCTCAAAACTCGGGCTGGCGGCAACGGCAAGCTGTCGCTGCGGGCGGCACTAATTCAGGCGGCCAATTCGACCGAGGGGTTGTCGGCCATTAATGTGGTGCGATCGCTGCCCACCGACATGCAGATCGATATCAACGACGCCCAGGCGGTGGCCAGCGCCGTTGAGCGCATTGTTAACGCCACCCAAGAATCAATTGCACAGCTAGAGCAGATCACGGCTAGTCAGGCCGCTCTGCAACCCGCCATTGACTACGCCAACCTGGCCGATTTAACCGTTCCCGGCCCGGCGAGGGTGCAAATTCAGCGGTTTGAGTTGACCGATACCCAGCGCAACCGCCAGCTCTATGTAGATGTGGTACGTCCCCGGCAGTGGCGCGGCCAGGCTCCAGTCATCGTGTTTTCCCACGGGCTGACCTCTAGCCCCGAGGCGCGGCACCAATGGGCCTCCCACCTGGCCTCCCACGGCATTGTGGTAGTGCTGCCCCAGCACCCCGGCAGCGATGCCCAGCAGGTGGCTGACTTTCAGGCGGGCCTGAGCAGCGATGTGTTTGAGGTGCAGGAGTTTATCGATCGCCCCCTCGACATTACCTTTGTGCTCAACGAGCTAGAGCGGCTCAACCCCACGGAGTTTGAGGGGCGGCTCAAGCTCGATCAGGTGGGGGTGGGGGGGCACTCGTTAGGAGGCTATACGGCCCTGGCGGTGGCCGGGGCAGAGCTTAACTTTGACCATCTCCAGGAGGTATGCGATGACAACTTCATTTACCTCAACATGTCGCTGCTGTTGCAGTGTCAGGCGCTAGAGCTGCCTCGGGAGACCTACCGCTTTCGCGACCCCAGGGTTAACTCGGTGCTGCTGGTCAACCCGGTCAACAGCAGCGTCTTTGGCCCCGAGGGGCTAGCGGCGGTAACCGTGCCAGTGATGGTGATTGCGGGCAGCTACGACCCCGCCACCCCTGCCGTGTTTGAGCAGTTTCGCACTTTCCCGTGGTACACCACCGAGAATCGTTCTCTGGCGCTGATCGAAGGGCAGGCCCACATTGACATCTCGGCATTAGATGCGGGTCTATCGCACCTGTTGTCTACCCTGCCGGGACTCACCCTCGCTGAACCGGAGGTGGTCGATCGCTACTTGAATGCCTTGGGCCTAGCTTTTGTCGGCCGCTACGTGGCCCGCCGACCTGAGTATGGGTTGTATCTGCGATCGGGCTACGACAGCTACCTCAGCCAGGATGAACCCTTTCGCCTATTCATGGTGAATGCTGGTGTCGAGGTGAATCAACAGTTAATTACCCCCCTCGACGACAGGCTCAACCCACTAGAACTGCCCAACAGTCAATCGGAGGAGTAGGCGATCGCAATACTTAACCTGATGCAGAAGCGTTGACTGCATTAGCCCAGTGCTGAAATGTTTCACCTCCAATACGATTGCTACTCTCTCGATAGATCTGCCTCAAACACTCGTAAACAGCTTGAGCTTTGTCCTCTAATCCAAACACCATTAAACACTTCAAGATGCGAGTGATACGCAGATAGTTAAAGAAATATCCACACCAATTATTTCGCAGCCTAACAATAGGTTCATGGGTCTCCGTGCAGAGCGTAAAGTTGCCTATAGCCGCAAAAAAGCCCGGCTGAGAAAATTCAGCCGGGCATCAGGAGCAAGATTTTTGAGCTTGCATGTAGTCAATGAAGTGAAGGCTTTAAATCTAGGCTTTCCCAGGGTAGTTACGCCAGGGGGCTAGATCTCCGCCACGGCGCGCTCGATCAACCGGCGGGCCAGGGTTTGGGTACCGGTGTGCTCGTAGTACTTCACCGACATGTCGAGGAATGCGCCCAGGTAATCGAGTTTGCCCTTAGAACCCTCAATGAAGCCGCCCAGGTTGTCAACCAGACCGCTCTGGGTGATGTTGTGGTCGCGCACAAGGCGATCCATCCAGCCCTTAGTCGATTCAAAACTCTCGGTCATAAAGGAGAGCTTGGCCTTGTCGTTACCGCCAGGAATTTCGTCTTTGATGCCCTTGAAGGTTTGGTTGCTCTCAAGATCGCTGGCCCCCATGCCTTTGATGGCGTTGAGCGCCTTGGTCGAAAAGTCGGCCCCCAAGGGAATGATGCCGTCGAAGCTGACCAAGGCAGCCATGCGCACCAGCGATTCGCTGCTGTAGTCGCCTAGAGCAGTCAGAAAGTCACCTAGGCTGTCGCCGGGGATGCCGCTGATTTTGCAAAAAGCCACCACCTCGGCCACCAGCTTCACCACCAGATCGATGGTTTGCGCTTTTTCAGGCTTGGGGGAGAGGTTTTTGAGAAAGCCCAAGAAGGTGTCTTGGCCAATGCGGTTGGCTAGCGCCGCTGCCCCCAGCAGCCCCGACGCCGAGTCTACGGTTTCGTAGAGCCAGAGGGCGCTCTGGTAACCCTGCTTTTTGTCGTTGAAGAGGGCGATCGCCCGTTCGCCAATCGCCTGCACCATGGCCGGGTCAGTTTCGCCCGTGACGGTTTTGATGGTGTTGTCAAAGCCCACCAGGTTATTCCACTGGCCGGGCACAAAGGTATCAAGGGTCTTTAGTGCCCGCACGGTCAAGCCCCCAGTGGGCAGCTTATCGACAATCTCGTAGATTTTTTTGCTCACAACTTACTCCTTAGGTCTGCCCTAGTTTCTGGATCGTCGTCATCGCCGTTTGCATTGCTGACTCACTTAAGAGGCAGGCTGAAGACTGGGGGACAGGCTCGGCAGCTTCACCCTGGGCAATTTAAATCCATCCTTGGGCCGAGCGGCGGTAGGAGCCTGGGGCAGCGCCGCAGCGGGTTTGGCGACGGGGTTAATCGCCCCCTTGAGCTGAGCTAGACCTTGGAGGTCAAACTTTTGTAGCCAAGCCACCCGGTCTTCTTGGGTAAAGGAGGGGTCGCGAGAGAGCACCTTGACCTGGTAGCGATCGTTCACCAGCACCCCAGTAGCGGTGCTGCCCTGCTCTACGGTCGGAAAGCCGTCGATAGACTCGGTAGCGGTGCCATATTTCTCCGCTGAGCCAGGCACGCTGGTGGTGTCGCTAATCGTGAGCATGGCCATGGTCTTGCCATCCTGCTCAAGCTTATATTCGGCAAACCCTTTCTTCTCTTGGTAGGGAATGACGTTGTAGCCGCTCTGATTGTCTGGGAAAAAAGCGTTGAAGGTGCCGCCCTTTTCGGCTTTTTTATCGACCGCCGCAGGAGAGCCAAAACCAGTAGTGTCTTCTTGCACCTGGTCGTATTTAGATGGGGCTGAAGTGCAGGCGCTAACCAGCAGCACTAGACACACCATCAAGGGCGCTAGCCGCCGCAACCAGCGTGTAAAACTCATAACTTTCTCCTTAACAGGCAAAGGGTTAAGGCCCTAAAATGCTCTAGGGCTACTTGGGAATTATCGTTGACCCTGGTCACAGAAACATCAGCTAGCGTAAGCAAAAATTATCTTTTCACAAAAAGGAATTGAGGTATTGGGTCTAGCTGGCAGCATCAAGCCCACATCCGACCCTACTTTCCTGAAGCTGATTGAGCATCATCGCTCTTGAGCAATGACGCTCGAGACTCACTCGAGGTGGTTCCCGGTTTTTGGCTGGCCACAGACTAGATGCTTCACTCATCGCACCCCTCTTCTATCGTAGAGGCCCAGGTATCTTAGAGGCCCAGGGGCAGCTTAAACTTAGCCAAAGCGGCAGCTTCAGCGGCACTGACCTTGTTGCTGCCAGTGCCAAACAGCCCTTCACCAGCCGCAGCAGCGACAGCGGCTCCGCAGTCGTAGATAAACTGCTTATATTCAGCGACTTCCTCAGCTGAGGCTTTGCCTTCAACCAGGGTGAGGGCAGCACTAATGTCGGCGATCGCGCTGTCGATCATGGCCCCCGATTTGACATCCTCGGGCTTGATGTCAGGCTTATCGAGCTTTAGCTGACCACTCTTCATGGTGTCTTCTGAGAAGGCCGCCTGAATGATGGAGTTGTCAGGATATTTTTCGGCAGCCCCAGCAAGTTGCTTTGACATCGCCGCCGCTTCAATGGCCGTGGAGACAATGCCCATATCAACCATGGCCACCGAAAGCCCAGTCATCATTGGGGCCTTGACCAAGGTTTGCAACTCTTCGATTGTGTAATTGCTCATGGTTATACCTCGTGAAGAACGGTCTTGGCATAGATACTAAACTACTCAGCCCACTTCGAGGGTTAAGCAAAAACGATAACAGGGCCGCGCAAGGGAGCAGCTCTGATGCCCCCAATAAACAAGGGTTGCTGCGGTTCGGGGTCGGGCAGCAATGCAGCTAGATCTAGGTTGATCGGGCGATCGCTTTGTCTTGTCTCTGTCATCATGGGTTTTACCTCCATAGTGAGTCGCCCAGTCCTAAAGTTTTCCAGGCCCAAGGACTGGGCTTTGAGTTTTTATGGGTGGTTACCAGGGTGATCCAGCTCCATGACGACAGTAGTGGAGTTGGATCACCCACGAGATAAATATACTCTTGTTACAAGAGGGGTACTTCCATGGGATGGGTATAGTCAGCATATGCGCTATGGGAAGGGAAGAAGCTGCTAAATGTCAAATTCAAAGAGTGAAGAGGAGTCTTACTTGAAAAAGTCGAGTCGCTTTCCGTGGACTAACACCTAGTCTGCGAAGGCGTCTTCCAATCCTTTGATAAGGGTTCAGTGCATCTAGCAAAGAATCCAGAAACTGATTCATGTTGAATATGATCGCCAAGATCAGAAGCGCAAGACTCGCGATGAATGCAATCGTCAGGAGCCAGTTGTCGAAGTCGAGGCGGTTGAAATC
>JANPIO010000312.1:0-7003 GCA_031425055.1 Phormidium sp. VAR_61_metabat_6 | reverse complement strand
TGTGGGTCTCCACCGCCGCCTCTAGCTGCCCATCTACTAAATACACAATGCCCAGGGCGTTGAGGGCGGGCACGTGCTCTGGGCTGTGGGTGAGAGCTGTTTGCAGCGCGGTGGCTGCCGGGGCCGCGAACCCGGCGAGGTGCTGAGTCCAGCCTAGCAAGACCTGGCCTTCGGGGTTGCGGGGGTCGAGGGCAGCGGCGATCTTGAGGGTGGCGATCGCCCGCTCCATATCCCCCTGCTGCCGAAAGGTCAGCCCCTCCTGTCGGTAGCGAGCCGCTGTCTGAGCATCCACTAAAAACGGTGGATGGGCCAGATTGTCCAGCGCCTCGGTCGAAAACGTAGTGGACTGCCATGGCACCGCCGTCTCCCGCTGGCAGCCCGCCAGAACCAAAGCCGTGCAGAGTATCCAACCAGAGACTTTTCCCATAGATCCTGTTTGCCGGATTTGTTAAGAGGCTCGGGTTAATACTCTATAGGCTCCTGCCTCAAACCGTTCTACTCCCGATCTCCTCTCCATTACTCTTGTTCCTATCCGATGTATTCCATGCAGCACGCCGACCCCGCACCCATGCTGTAGCGTAGCCTTGGGTAGCCCCTAACCCATCAGGGTGCAAGCCCAATAGTGGCTTCCTGGGGCTGGCCTTAGCAAGTAGCCTTTGCCCCAGAGAGTTCTCCCTGAACTTTTTGGGTTAGCGTTTCATGGCATACCAGTGCCGACTCTGCGATCGCCTATAAATAACTCCCCACAAGCAGCCCCGGATGGTGGATGCAGCCCAGACAGCCGTTAGCGCTTACCTTTTGCTCTAGAATTTGGTCACGGCGGTTACCCTCCCGACAGCTCGGCTCTTAGTTTATTTCCCTCAACGGCACCCTATGGCTACTGGATATCTCGCGCTTGTACTCCACGCCCACCTGCCCTATGTGCGTCACCCCGAGAGTGACTACGTCCTAGAGGAAGAGTGGCTCTACGAGGCGATTATCGAGACCTACGTGCCCCTGCTCACCATGTTTGAGGGCCTCAAGCGCGACGGCATCGACTTTAAGCTCACCATGAGCATGACGCCGCCCCTGGTCTCCATGCTGCGCGACCCGCTGCTGCAAGAGCGCTTCGACGCCCACCTGGCCATGCTCGAAGAACTCACCGAGCTAGAGGTCGAGCGCCACGTTCACAACGGCCACCTGCAATATTTAGCCGAAACTTACGCCAAAGAGTTTAACCACGTGCGCAACGTGTGGGAGAGCTACAGCGGTGACCTGGTCACTGCCTTTAAGCAGTACCAAGACAGCAACAACCTCGACATCATCACCTGCGGGGCCACCCACGGCTACCTGCCGCTGATGAAAATGTACCCCGAGGCCGTCTGGGCGCAGATTCAGGTGGCCGCTGAGCATTACGAAGACACCTTTGGCCAACCGCCCAAGGGCATCTGGCTGCCCGAGTGCGCCTACTACGAAGGCCTAGAGCGCTTGGTGGCCGACGCTGGCATGCGCTACTTTTTAACTGATGGCCACGGCATTCTCTACGCTCGCCCTCGGCCTCGGTTTGGCAGCTACGCCCCGATCTTCACCGAGAGCGGTGCCGCCGCCTTTGGCCGCGATCACGAGTCGTCGCAGCAGGTGTGGTCGTCGCAGGTGGGCTACCCCGGTGCGCCCGAGTACCGCGAGTTTTATCGCGACCTGGGCTGGGATGCCGAATACGAATACATCAAGCCCTACATCATGCCCAACGGCCAGCGCAAGAATGTGGGCATCAAATATCACAAGATTACCGGCAAGGGTCTGGGCCTCTCCGACAAGCAGCTCTATGACCCCTACTGGGCCAAAGAAAAAGCTGCCGAACACGCCGCCAACTTTATGTATAACCGCGAGCAGCAGATCAGCAACCTCCACGGCCTGATGCAGCGCCCGCCAATCATCGTATCGCCCTACGATGCCGAGCTGTTTGGCCACTGGTGGTACGAAGGCCCCTGGTTCCTCGACTACCTGTTCCGCAAGAGCTGGTTTGACCAGAGCACCTACGAGATGACCCACCTGACCGACTACCTCCAGGGTCACCCCACTCAGCAGGTGTGTCGCCCCTCCCAGTCGAGCTGGGGCTATAAGGGCTTCCACGAATACTGGCTGAACGAGACTAACTCTTGGATTTACCCTCATCTGCACAAGGCCGCCGAGCGCATGATCGACCTGGCCAAGCGCGAACCCGCCGATGAGCTAGAGTGGCGCGCCCTCAACCAGGCGGCACGGGAACTGCTGCTAGCGCAATCGTCTGACTGGGCTTTCATTATGCGTACGGGGACGATGGTGCCCTATGCGGTGCGGCGCACCAGGTCTCACCTGATGCGTTTCCAAAAGCTGTGGGATGACATTCTGCGCGAAAAAATCGACTCCGGCTGGCTGGAGAAGATCGAGGTGGTAGACAATATTTTCCCCAACATCAACTACCGCGTCTACCGCCCGCTGTAGCGGAGTTAAGATCCCAGGTTTTTTGGAAAAACCCTGGGATCTATTTTTTGGCAGAACCCGGCGTATAAAAAAAAATTTCCTGAGTATTTTTAACCAGGCTTTGTAGTGCAGTTTGAGTATGACCCTAATAAAAGCCAAAGCAACTTAGCAAAGCACGGCATTGATTTCGAGACAGCCAAACTGCTTTGGCACGACCAGTATCGGCTAGAGCTACAGGCTACATCGGCAACAGAACTGCGTTTCTTGGTAATTGGTAAGATTAAAGGAAAGTACTGGTCTGCAATCATCACCTATCGAGATATGAACGTTCGCATTATTTCTGTACGTCGCTCTCGTGACAATGAGGTATCGCTGTATGAACGCTGAAGAACTGGATCGCAGATTTGATGACGGTGAAGACGTTCTGGAGTACTTTGACCTCTCTACCCTCAAGCGACCTGGGCTAGAGCCTCAGGCGATTGAAATCACCTTTCCGCAGTGGATGGTAGCGGCTCTGGATAAAGAAGCCCAGCGACTAGGGGTGCAACGCGAGGCCATTATTAAGCTCTGGCTAGCAGAAAGATTGGATGCCAACCCTGTTTTGGGTGCTTAACGGTCTGCTAGAGCCTTCGCTTAAAATGCAGGGTAGTGTCGCTTAAGGCAATGGTCATCGCTGCCCCAGAACCCAAGTCTGACCTGCCCCCGGTGGGGGAGCAGCGGGGGCTGCTGCGCGGCGTGTCTTGGCACCAATATTGCCAAAAATCAGTTTTATGCAAGTTTGGGGGTGCCTGAATTTTGGCGCTTTAACGGCAAGGTTTGGCGAGTGTATGGGCTGCAAGATGGCGTTTATAGCGAAGTGGAGCTAAGCCCAACGTTTCCCCAAGTGCCTAAAGAACGGCTCCATGAGTTTTTGGCTACTGCTAAGGACGATGAGATTGCTGCTGTGCAAGACCTGCGGGCCTGGTGGCAAGCGAATAATTAGCGCAGAGATAGGTGGATATTTGTTGCTCAACAGGCGATCGCAACATCTGGGTAATCTAGACGCTATACAACTCTGTGGCATGGCATGGTTATTCACCCTCGACAAACGCTGCGCTTGAGCATTGGGGCCATTGTGCTGGGCCTGGTTGAGGTTTGTGGGGCGATCGCAACCCCAGCTCAGGCTCAAGCAGGGCCGATCGCCCCACCCCCCGCCTATTGGAATGCCGTCGAAGATGCCAGAACGCCAGAGCCCGACGAAGTTTTTAGAGACCTGACCGCCATTACGCGCCAGAATAATGCCCTTACCTGGGATGACCAGGGCCATGTCTTAGTGGCAACCTGGGCCGACTGGGTGGGCTATACCCAAAATGTGGGGAATCGGCTGATTGTGACTCGCGATGTTTGGGTCACGGCTGTCCCCGACTTGCAGAGCTTTTGCGAGGCCTATGCCCCAACGCCAGAGATCTCGTTAGCGGCCCGCCTGAGCCAGGTGCTCGGTCTGCCGCCTGAACCTGCGGCCCAGGCGGCCAATCGTCAGGTGGTTGAGGTCTGGGTTGATCCACAGTTTCTCTTTCGCCCTAGCCCCGACCCTGAGATTACTGACCACGAGGCTGAGCTGACCTTTCGCACCGCCAACGAATTTGTCTCGGTGCCGAGCAGCTATCTACACTGGTTTTATGCCCAGTATGATCAGCGCTATCAATATCAGGGTCAGCCGATCGCCATCAACGGAGCAGAACCGCCTAGCGCTCTGCCCTATCCGTGGACTCAACTGGGCTATACGTATGATTGGGGCGATCGCGCCGACTGGGCTACGCTTGACCCAACCCGCCCAAACAATGTGGGCTTGAGCGAGTTTGTAATTCGCCAGTGGTCGCCGATCGCAGTCCAAGCCGCACAGCCGATTGATGACTACTGCCGCTAGAGATCCAAACTCAGTCACCCCCTGGCGGCGAGTCGTGATGCTGAGATAAGGGTTCAAGTGCTCAGAAGCTAACAACTCTAGGCCATTAAGAACTATTCTCAAGAAGATGGTTTTTTCTCTCTGGCATGGCTAAACAACCCTTGGCAAAACTTCCGACGGCCTGGTCGCGGCGTCAGTTTCTGGGCTGGGGGGCTGGGGGCATTGGGGCCGTCGCAACGGCAGTAGTGGTGGGTTCAACCTGGGTGGGGCGACAGGCCGCACGCATTCCCCCATTGCCAGAGGGCTATGGGCCGCCGACCGACAATAGCTTTGACCCCATGGCCCTGCTGCGAGACTTTGACTACGGCACCCTCAAGTCAGAAAACGGTCGCACCGTGCGCGAGTTTGAGGTGACGGCCAACAGCTCACCCCTCCAGCTCAACAGTGCTATTACCTTCATGAGCTGGAACCTCAACGGCAGGGTGCCAGGCCCCACCTTGCGAGCCAAAGCCGGGGAGCGGGTGCGGATTATTTTCCACAACCAAGACGGGCATTCCCACAGCCTGCACTTTCACGGCATTCACCCTGCTGAGATGGATGGTGTGCAGCCAATTCGCCATGGTCAGCCGATGGTGTATGAGTTTGAGGCCGGGCCGTTTGGCGTGCATCCCTACCATTGCCACGTCGCTCCGGTGACTCGCCACATCAGCAAGGGGCTCTATGGCCTGTTTATCGTGGATCCGCCTGAGGGCCGTCCACCTGCGGACGAAATGGTGCTGGTGATGGGCGGCTTTGACATTGATAACGACGAGCACAACGAGCTGTATGCCTTTAACGGCATTCCTAACTACTACCGTGATCACCCGATTCCCATCTATCAAAACCAGCGCGTGCGGCTATATCTGCTCAATATGATTGAGTTTGACGTAGCGGTGACCTTCCACATCCATGCCAACCTGTTTCAAATTTTTCCGACGGGGCGCACCCTCAC
Source organism: Phormidium sp. VAR_61_metabat_6 (assembly GCA_031425055.1). Classification (GTDB taxonomy): domain Bacteria; phylum Cyanobacteriota; class Cyanobacteriia; order Phormidesmidales; family Phormidesmidaceae; genus Nodosilinea. Next base: position 1,685 of record JANPIO010000312.1, on the reverse strand, counting down.
CCCGACCGGCGACTCTGACGTGATTACCATGGGCACCGCCGAGCGCCACATTCTAGAATTTGCCTACCCCTATCCTGGCCAATATATGTTTCACCCGCATCAGGATGCGATCGCAGAGCATGGCTGCATGGGGCTGTTTGATGTATTGCCGGCCTAGGTTTCGAGCCTGTCTCGTCACTACGCCCCGGATCTTATTGACATACGATCTCATATAGTCCTAGGCTCATAAAAGTAAGTTAAATGCAATTTATTCTCAATTAACAATTAATATGGCAAAGCAACTCAAGCCTGTAGAGCTGTTCCTGGCGGTTGGTTTAGCGGCGACGTTAGGAGCCTGTGGTGGTCCAACACCCGAAGGTGGTGAAGCCGGTACCGAACCCTCTCCCACCGCAGATGCGGCCCATGGCGGCGAGGGCGGTGAGGGTGGTGAAGGTGGCGAGGGCGGCGAAGGTGGAGCCACCGGCAATCCTGATGCGGACTATATGACCACCCTGGCGCTGATGAAAGGTCACCTGATGGTGGCAGAAGAATTGATCGCCGCCGGTGACTATGAGGAAGCTGAGCCCCACATTGGCCACCCGGTTGAAGAACTCTACGGTGGAGTCGAGGCTCAGCTCGCCGAACGCAATGTAGCCCCCTTCAAAGACCAGCTCAATGAGCTGCTTGACCTGACCAAGTCTGCCCCCGAGAGCGCTCAGCTCAAAACCGAATTTGACGAATCGATCGCGGCGATTGATGGTGCGATCGCAGCCTTGCCCGCTGACCAGCGCCAGTCCCCCGACTTTGTGCTGCAAGTCATCTCCCAGGTGCTCAAAACCGCCGCTGAAGAATATGAAGCCGCCGTGGTGGATGGCAAAATTGTGGAAGCGGTTGAGTATCAAGACTCGCGTGGGTTCGTTCTCTATGCCGACCAGCTGTACCAAACCATTGCCCAAGAGATGGGGCAAACCCGCGCCGAAGACCACGCTGCGATCGCCAAAAGTTTGCAAGAGCTAAAGACCGTTTGGCCGACGGTAACGCCTCCAGAAACACCGGTCAAACCGCCTGCCGATGTCCATATCCTGGTCTTGCAGGTCGAACAGCGCAGTTCGTAAGCGGCACCGCCGGGGCGCTGACAGCGATGCATACCGGCCATTGATAGCGATGGGGTGGTTTGGCTAGGGCAGCCAAATTCAGGGTGGAGAGGTCGGAGTTAGCTACAGAGGGCTCAGCCACCGTGGGCGAAACGTGGCAAAATGCCTGCGATGACCCTTCAGGGTCGGTCTTTGACCGTCGTCTTTGTTGCACCCCGACCCCCCATGGAAATTGACCCCGAGCTGTTAGACCCTTCGACTCGCTACAAGCTGCTGATCGGCAGCGTCGTACCCCGGCCAATCGCCTTTGTCTCCAGCCTGTCGCCCGAGGGTGTGGCCAACTTGGCCCCCTTCTCCTATTTCAACGCTGCGGGCCACAAGCCCCTGGCGCTGATGTTTAGCATCAGCCTCAAGCCCGACGGCAGCGAAAAAGACACCCTGCGCAACGTGCGCCCTGTTAACGAAGGCGGCACGGGTGAATACGTGATCAACCTAGCGGTTGAGTTCTACGCCCACCAGGTGGCAGAATGTGCCGAGCCGTTGCCCTACGGCGAGTCGGAGTTTGACTATGTGAACCTGTCGCCTGCCCCAGCCGCGTCATTCAGCCGCCCC
>JANPIO010000311.1:0-13499 GCA_031425055.1 Phormidium sp. VAR_61_metabat_6 | reverse complement strand
CCGGCCACCGCCTTCGACCCAGTCGGCCAGAGAGGTGCCCGCCGCCAGGTCTTGGGCCAGATAAAACCAGCGGTTGTCGGCAGTGTCAACCTGAAAAAAGTCGATGTACTGAGGGATGGCGGGATGATTGAGGGTCTTGAGAATGCGGGCCTCGCGCTCGAACAGCTCAATCTTTTTCCAGTCTTGCAGGCCGCGCAGGGAGAGTTCTTTGAGGGCGATGATATGTCCACTCGCTAACACTTCGGCAGCGTAGGTAGTGCCGCTGCTGCCCTGGCCCAGGCGGCGCAAAATTCGATAGCGACCGTCGATGATGGCGCTGCTAGCCTGGGTGTGTTCCATGGCAGGGGTAAGATTTGTGGCCTATGTTTTCCTATTATGCCGCTGACGAAATCTTGCTGAGGCTAAAATTCAACGGCTGGTGCGACATCTAAGGCCGCCGAATTGGGCCAGTTGCAGCCCTAAGGTTTGTCTTTGTCGGGGTTAAGAGAATAATCCTGGTGGTTTGACTTTTCTGCGAGACCAGAGGCCACTAGACTAGAGGCAATGTTGTAGCTGGGGGCACAGGCGTTGAGTGAAACGCAAAACACACCAAGTACCCTCCCCATAGACCGCAGGGAGCTGCAAGAGCTAGTGCGATCGCAGCTACAAGTGCTGCTAGAGCAGGGCAATTTGCCAGGGGCCAAAGCGCTGCTGGTGCCAGTGCAGCCTGCCGATATTGCCGAGGCCATCGAAGACCTGCCCGAGGCCATGCAGGCGATCGCCTTTCGGCTGCTGGGCAAAGGGGAGGCAATCGAGGTCTACGAAAACCTCGACACCAGCGTGCAGCAAGCCCTAATCGAAGATTTCAAGCGCCAGGACGTGCTCGACATCGTCGATAAAATGTCGCCCGACGACCGGGCCAGGCTCTTCGACGAGCTGCCCGCCAAGTTTGTGCGCAGCCTGCTGTCTCAGCTCAGCCCCCAGGAGCGCGAGGCCACCGCCCAGCTGCTGGGCTATGAGGCCGGTACCGCCGGGCGCATCATGACTCCCGAGTATGTGGCCCTCAAGGAAGGCTGGACGGTGCTGCGCGCCCTCGACTACATCCGCAGCCGCGCCTTTGTCAGCGAAACCATCTACTACCTGTTTGTCACCGATGCCGCCCGCCGCATGGTCGGCATTCTGTCGCTGCGGCACCTGGTGACCGGTCAGCCCGAGCAAACCATCGGCGACCTGATGACCCGCGACGTGATCTCGGTGCGCACCGACGCCGACCAAGAAGACGTTGCCCGCCTGGTGCAACGCTATGACTTTTTGGCGGTGCCCGTGGTCGATACTGAAGAGCGACTGGTGGGCATCATCACCGTCGATGACCTGATCGACGTGATTGAGGCCGAAACCACTGAAGACATCTACGCCCTAGGCGGCGTCCAGAGCGGTGGAGAAAGCTACTTTCAGGCCAACCTGTTTGATGTGGCCCGCAAACGGGTGGTGTGGCTTTCAGTTTTGCTGGTCACCAACACCGCCACCACCGCCGTCATTAGCAGTCAGCAAGACATTTTGCAGCAGGTGGTGGCCCTGGCAGCCTTTATTCCCCTGCTGATTGGCAGCGGCGGCAACGTGGGAGCACAGTCGTCTACGGTGGTGATTCGCGGCCTCAATACCCAAGAAATTAGCACTAAGCAGGCTCTCTCGGTAATTCGACGGGAGGCGATCGCCGGTACCGTTCTAGGTCTAATGCTGGGGGCGGTGGTCACCGTGTGGGCCTACGTTCTCCAGGGCAACTTGTCTATTGCTATCACCGTGGGCATTAGCCTAGTCGCCATTTCTATTTTGGCGTCTACGGCTGGCGGTGCGTTGCCCCTGCTATTTGATGCCCTAAAACTTGACCCAGCCCTGATGTCGGCTCCGTTTATTACCACCATTGTCGACGTGCTGGGGGTGCTGCTCTACCTCACGCTGGCCCGTCACATGCTGGGGTTGGCCTAGGCTCGCTATGTTAGCCACGCTACTCATTTGCTTTAGGATAGAAGAACATAAAAGCCAGATTTGGGCGATCGGGCCGTCTTTTTGCCCGGTTCTCGATACAAATGTTTACAATGTCTTTAAATGTCGTTGCAGTTCAGATTAGCTGACTGCCCACACTTAAATAAGTTCGTTTCAAGCTAGCTCAGTTTATTATTCCGTCCGCTCAGCCTCAGCCATCCCTAGCTAGTAATTTGGGATTATGGACTTAAACGGTTCGCCTACCCTCAACAAGCCTCCTCTCTCCAGCCCCGATCACCCTGAGCCCCCTGTGCTGCAAAAGATCAAGCAAGACCTCAAAAACGATCTAATTGCCGGCCTGGTGGTGGTTATTCCCCTGGCCACTACCATCTGGCTAGCGATCACCATTTCGGCCTGGGTAGTGCGGTTGCTCACCCGATTTCCTAAGCAGCTAACCCCCTTTGACGGCCTCAATCCCTTTTTGGTCGATCTGATCAACTTGCTGATTGGCCTATCGGTGCCCCTGCTGGCCATTTTGATCATAGGCCTGATGGCCCGCAACATCGCTGGTCGCTGGCTGCTGGATGTGGGCGAAAAGGTGGTGCAGTCCATTCCCCTGGCGGGATCGGTGTATAAAACGCTGCAACAGCTGCTGCAAACCGTTTTTCAAGACTCTAGTACGCGGTTTCGGCGCGCAGTGTTGGTGGAGTATCCCCGTCGAGGCATTTGGGCCGTTGCCTTCGTTACCGGAGCCATGACGGCTTCGGCCACAGCGACCCCCAAGATGCTGAGCATTTTTGTGCCCACGACCCCTAACCCGACCAGCGGCTGGTATGCGATCGTGCCCGAAAACGATGTGGTCAACCTGTCGATATCCATTGAAGATGCCTTCAAGCTGATTCTCTCGGGCGGTATTGTGGGGCCAAACCTGGCGGCAGCGGTTCCCCCCGATCGCGTCGTATCTATAGGCAATGAAGGTCAGGCTACAGCCCCCATTGCTCTAGATCTAGGCCTCTCTGAACTCACCCCCGACCTATCCGACTATCCCCAGCAACTTTCCGTCTTGCCGGTAGACGAAGATTGCTAAGATAAAGCCTGGTTCTAGCCCTGGGGTGAGGTTGGCCGTCGGTGTGCGTAAAAACTTCGCCGGGTCAGTGTTGCCCTGGGAAGATCCTGCACCGCCGCTCCTGGGAGACATGACCTATGCAAGCTCGCCGTATGGCCCGCGAGTTGGCCCTACTGGGCCTCAGCCAGCTTTCTGACAAGCCCGGCAGACTGGCACCCCCAGCCCTGGTATCGCAAGACTTTGAGAAGCTGCTGCTGGCAGCCATTCAAACCCTGACTGCCGAGGCTAAAGATGCCCTCGAAACCGCCTCTGATGAGCTAAAGCGGGGCAACCAGCACCTAGTCGACAGCGGCACCCGCGCCAGCGATGTGGAGAAGGGCCGGGCTATGGTCGAAGCGGCGATCGCCCTCACCCAGACTGCCATTAACCGCCTGGCCCACGCCGTCGAGCTGCCCGAGTTCATTCGCCTCAGCAACCAGTCTGAGATCGAAGCCTTTGCCCTAGAACTGCTCACCAACACCGTTAAGCATCAGACCCAGATCGATAGCATTCTCGACGAAGCGATGGTGGCCTGGAACCTCAAACGCCTGCCCCGCATCGATCGCGACATTTTGCGCCTGGCCGTAGTCGAAATGAACTACCTGGGCACCCCCGACCGGGTTGCCATCAACGAAGCGGTAGAACTGGCCAAGCGCTACAGCGACGACGACGGCTACCGCTTTATCAACGGCGTGTTGCGCCGAGTGGTGAGCCGAGGAGATGAGGGTCAGGTGGAGGTAGAGGCCAATAGTCCCGTGGTGTAGGGAGTGGATGGGTGGATGGGGAGAGGGTGGATGGGTTAGGGGGCTAGCGGTGGGTTGAGCGGGTTGGAGCCTGGTTCCGTCCATTCTGTCAGCGGGTCTCAAGCTCTGCTCGGGTGTGGATGAACGTACCCAAGGTTCGGGCCCGTGGTTTGACCTGAGAACGATACTATTAACAATAGTAACAACGTCCAAGGTAGCTCTGATATGGCTGGGTTTAATTGGTTTCAGCGCGGTTTCGACAAGTCTGACAGCGCCGATGCTGATGCTAAACAGGCTGAGGCTAAAGCCCCAGAACCCGCTCCAGCCCCGGCCCCAGCCACCCCGCAGCTCTCGTCAGAAGACTATCTGAAGTGGGCTAAGGCCGCCTACCAAAACATTCAGAAACAGCAGGCTGAGGCAAAGCCTGAAGATACCGCTACCGCAGTACCCGCTGAAGCGTCGGAAGAGACTGTTGCTGCGGTGGAGGAGGCTGTCGCTGCGGTGGCAGAGATTGAGACTGAAGCCGTTGAAGAGTCTGCGGCAGGTGAGTCAGTCCTTGAGACTGAGATTGCCGAACCAGCGGAAACAGTTGACGCTGAGCCGGATGCGGCTATTTCAGAATCCTTAGACGCTGAGCCGGCTGTAGAATCCTCCGTCGTCGAACCCGCTGCCGAGGCTGAAGTCACCACCGTGGAACCAGCAGCGGTAGAACCCGAACCCGTTTCCCCTCGACCCTTTTGGGCGCAGGCGGAGGAAGAGCGCCAGCAGCGTTTGGCCCAGCTAGAAGCAACGGCGATCGCGGAACCCGAGCCCGAGCCTGCACCCACAGCCGCCGTCGCTGCGCCTCCCGCTCCCCTTCTCCCCGATATTGATTTAGACGAAGCTTTTCTCTGGTCAGCGGAAGTTCTCGCCGCTCAAGGTCGCCGCCCCGACGATATTTCCGCCGAAGAAATTACTTGGCTCAACAAGCTGCGCCAGGGGTTGAATAAAACCCGCCTCGGCTTGGTCAACCAGCTCAAGGCGATCGTCGGCCAGGGGCCGCTCAACGACGATGCAGTGATGGAGATCGAGTCGCTGCTGTTGCAGGCCGATGTGGGGGTCGCCGCTACCGACAAAGTGATTGAGGCGCTGCAAGCCCGCATGCGCCAGGAGGTGCTGCCGCCCGATCAGGCGATCGCCTACCTCAAATCGATTCTGCGCGATATGCTCGATGCGCCCCTGGCCAACTCTCACAACCTCGCCTTTACCCCCGAAAAGGGCAGCTTCAACATCTGGTTAATGACCGGGGTTAACGGCGCGGGCAAAACCACTACCATCGGCAAGCTGGCCCACATTGCCAAAAAGTCAGGCTACAACACGCTGATTGCCGCCGCCGACACCTTCCGCGCCGCCGCTGTCGAGCAGGTCAAAACCTGGGGTGCCCGCAGCGATGTGGAGGTGATTGCCAACCCAGGGCAAAACACCGACCCGGCGGCGGTGGTATATGACGCGATCGCCGCCTCTCAATCTCGCAATATTGAGCTGCTGCTGGTCGACACCGCTGGCCGCCTGCAAAACAAAAAGAACCTGATGGATGAGCTGGCAAAAATTCGCCGCATCGTCGATAAAAAAGCCCCCGATGCCCATGTTGAGGCGCTGCTAGTGCTTGACGCTACCCTGGGTCAAAACGGCCTGCGCCAGGCAGAAGTCTTCGCCGAAGCCGCCAACCTCAGCGGCGTGGTGCTCACCAAGCTCGACGGCACCGCGAAAGGCGGCGTTGCCCTGGCGGTGGTCGAGCAGCTGGGGCTACCCATTCGCTTTATCGGTGCGGGGGAAGGTATCGAAGACCTGCGACCTTTCTCCAGCTACGAGTTTGTCGAAGCTTTGGTGAGTGGTTGACCTTGCTGACGTTGTTTGACAGCTCAACACTTCTTTGGGGCGGTTTTACTCACAACTATTTGCTATTTCAGCGATTAGTGGGCCTGCCCATGGGCAATATTGAATACAGTTAAGCAACTATTGCCCTGAGAGCGCCCATGACTCCTGAACAACGATTGGACTATCTCTACAAAGAGTATGTGCGGCTAAGCCAGCAGGCAGAAGAGTATATTCAAAGCGCCTTTGAAGATCTCAAGCTGATGGGAGTGATTGGGGCCACCATCGCTCTTTGGAAACCCATCGTCGATTTTATCGCGATGGCAAAGCCTGAGATTGATGCTAGCGGGTTGCTATTTTTAGGCTTTCTCAGCCTGCTGCTGATCATTGCCATTATTGGGTTCTGGAATCTGATCAAGCAATCTTTCATTATCTTTTTCGCAGATAACCTCCAGAGCTACGAAGAAGAAATTAGAAAAGAGCTAAGTGTAATCGAAGGGTCAGGTGTTTTTGGCCTTAACCTTGAAAAAGAAGCAAAACTACTACAGAGTTACAGATCTACTTTCGCCGCCTTCCTTTCGGTTTTTGCTCTAGCGACAACATTTATACCTTTTTTAATCTTGATTTCGCTCAGTGTCACCTATGCGCTGATTTATCTGGCGCTGTCATTGGTGCTGTTTGGAGCATATTTTCGAGTGCTCAAAAAATCAACTCGAAGATTTCTTAAGCACTAGTATTTTTCTTCGTTACAAACAGCTAATTAGTTTGGAATCATTAACACAGTTTTATTTTGCTCTAGGAGAAGCAACGATGAAGTATTTCAATCCCAAGACAATGAGACCGGATGCCAACCAATTTAATGAAGCTGTAAAAGATAAAATAAGTTCAGAAGGCCAGAAAGGTGTTGCTTATCAAGCTGTTCGAAGCCTCTTTGTGCAAGCCGAAGCTTTGTACAGAACTCTTGATTTTGTCACTAATGAACAAATTTTCACAAAGGCTGGAAAGTATCTTACTCACCGCCAAGAGAACGATGCCATTGCTTTAACGGCGATGTACGCAGGAAATTTGAGGACAGAGCTTATTGATAGGTTGGTAAAAGAAGATGCTTCAATCAGTGATTCAGAGCGACTAATTCTACAAATGACTCTAGAGATTTATAAGACAACTTGCGATGCTAACTATGGGGCTTTAGGCAATCCGAGATGGATTGATGACTAAATCATCTAAGTGAAAAATCAGCGTCCTGAGCCTGAAATAGGTTTAGGACGCTGATCATATAACCCTCTACAGCTAAGCCATCACATGGCGCTGGGTGAGCTTGTCGAGCTGCTTCACCAACAGACTGAGAAACAGGCCCACATCGGTCACCACCCCAGTAGACTCTAGCGAACCGCGATCGGCTAGCTTCGTCACCACGGCAGGGTTGATGTCAACGCAGACCATCTTCACGCCCGAAGGGGTCATGTTGCCGACGCCGATCGCATGCAGCATCGTCGAGAGCATCAGAATTAGGTCACAGCCTTCGATCAGGCGGGCGTACTCAGCCTGAGCTTCGAGCAGGTTCATTTTGGTGTCGGGCAGAGGGCCATCGTCGCGAATGGAACCCGCTAGGGAGAAGGGTACATCGTGCTTGACGCACTCGTAGAGCACGCCGCGAGTGAGCACGCCCTGCTCAACGGCGTTGGCGATGCTGCCGCAGCGACGAATAGAGTTGATCGCCCGTAGGTGGTGGCGGTGGCCGCCACGCACCGAGGTGCCCTGCTTCATATCCACCCCTAGGGAGGTGCCCAGCATGGCCTGCTCGATATCGTGGACGGCGATCGCATTGCCCCCCAGCAGCGCCTGCACATAGCCCTCGCGAATTAGCCGCCCGAGGTGGTCGCCGCCGCCGGTATGAATTACCACGGGGCCAGCCACTACAGCCACTTTGCCGCCCTGATCGCGCAGGCGGCGCAGATCCCAAGCCACCTGTTCAACGATGAGTTCCACGCGGCGCTCGCTAGAGACACCGGAGCCCATGAAGCTAAACTCTTCGGTGGTGGTGGCAGCGGCACGGCTGCGGTCTTTGGTACTGCGCACGCTGCGAATGCCGTCATAGCCGACAATCACCTGATCGCCCACCGCCAAGTCGCGCAGCAGCTTGCAGCTAGCCACCGGGTCAGATTCCGCTACCACAATCACACCATCCATGCGCTGGCCCTGCACCCGCACCCACTGCCCCCGCACCCGCACCTCGGTGGGGTAAATGGTGGAGCTGTAGAAATCGTCGGGGGCCACCCCAGCCTGGGTAATGCTCACCAAGTGGGCGTCCTGCTGTTCCTCAGGTAGAGCCACTGCACCCAGATCGATCAGCTGGGCCATGATCTCGTCCATCACCTCGCGATCGGGGGCCGAGACGCGAATCTCTGCTGATGAGGTGCTCTGGCGCTGCTCGCCCAGGTCAAAATTCAGCACCTGAAAGCTGCCGCCGCCTTCCATCACTAAATCCAGCGCCCGGCTGACCAGGCCCGAGTCGAGCAGGTGACCGGTCATAGTGACGGTGCGAGCGATCAGTCCCTTCTCTCCGGCAGGTTCGGGGTGTAGGGGCTCGGTCACCCGCAGGGTGAGACACTTAGCCGCTCCACCAGCCTTCAAAAACTCAGTCAGTTGGGTTTCGACCACCTCAAAGCCCGCATCGGCCAGCCGCACCTTTAGCTCATCGCTGGCCTTGTTCATGATCACGGTGCGATCGACATTTACCGAGTTGCAGGCAAAGTTGATGGCGTCGGACTCCTCAATGGCGATGCGCTTTTCGGGGGGCACCCGCAGCTCGATCAACCGGTTGGAGTAGGCGTCAAAGGCGGCAGGGTAGTAGAGCAGATAGCCACCGGTCAGCGGACAAAAACAGGTGTCGAGATGGTAGAAGCGCTCATCCATCAGGTGCAGCGACAGCACTTCGATGTTGAGCCACTCGGCCACCAGCCCGTGGGAGTCTAGCTCAGTGCGAAAGCCATAGCCCGCCCACAGCCAGCGCCCCTCGCGATCGAGCAGGGCATCGCCCGCCCCTTCAAAGGGTAGATCGGGGGGCAGGGTAAACACATCGTGACCCTGGGCCTCAAACCATTCTTTAAAGAAGGGCTCCTCGCCCTGGCGCTCGGGGTGCAGAAAGCGGCTGAGCACGACCTGGTTGCCCAAGATCAGCCCGGCGTTGGCGGTAAATACCATGTCGGGCCAGCCCTGCTGAGGCTTGACCAGGTCAACATCGGCGCGATCGGCAATGACTTGGTAGAGGCCCTGCCACTGCTCTTGGGCGGCTTCAAGCGACGAGCGGTGAATGTTGCCCTCCATCCAGGGGTTGATGACGTAATCCACCTCATAGTGGTGGGGGGCACACATGAGAAAGCGAATGGAGGAGGTCATAGGATGCTGCTGACATTAGAGGACTGAATTAAGCGGGCGGGCTAGGCAACGTGGGCCATTTGCCCACGGCGTACTCAAATAAATAGCGTTGAGGGCCAACCTATTATCTTAGACCCTCAACGCTATGAGCTAATTCAGTTGTCAGGAGTTCTGGAAATTGCGCTGGCGATCGCCCTGCGGCCACCCTGCGAAAACGCTACTACCTGGCGGACAAATCGGTAAAAAGGTGGGCCTCAGTCAGACGATTTTTGGTGATCACGGCGCTAGTTAACTTGCTGTGGCGGAGGCGACGGGCAGCTGCCATTTGAGCGTCACTCCCAGTGGCAGATGGCTCTAAGAAACTATTGCCAGGAGAAGCAACCTGAGCCGAGACCATAACCGGCACCAGAGACGCCTGGGTAACCAAGTCAGCAGCCTCAGCTTTGTTGCCCGACGAGTCAAACCCCACTGCCATCATAAAAGCCGCTAGGCCAATCAGCAGAGCCAGGCGCATGTCGATAATCTGAAGCACCCGAACAGCAATATTTTGTACAGAAGCCCAGAGGGTGGATGACTCGGATTCGTTAAACAATGTAAAACTCCTCTAGTATCTTTAGTCTTACTACCTAGCTGCGGAGATTTGTTGGGATCCGCCAGCGCGCTCATCGGTTGAATCTATAGAAGCTTCACTGAAGTGCTCGAGGCCGCTTCGGCAACAACGTCAGATATGACTAGATACAACTCAATAGTTTTGATAAGAAACATCATACACATAACGTTATGAGGTCACAAGTTGTTAAGCCCTACCCACGGTGACTCAGTGTCATTGCAGAGAGGCTTAAACCTAGGCAGCGCCAGCAATTGCGGTCTCCCTAAAGTTTATTTTGTTAACTTTTATAAATTTTGAATTCCTGGCGATCGCCCCCCTTACTCCTAGGCCCAAAACAACCGCCCATAGCTCAAGCCGATCGCAGCTGCCGAGTTGACACAGGCGATCGCAAACTCACCCTTAGGAGGTAGCCCTAACTGAACTAATGTCAGAGGATTAAGCAGTTTGGTTGTTTGACTAGGCGAATGCCGGATGGGTACCCCTGTAGGGTGAGATATTATCTTTCTATATTGAAGAGTAGGAACTAGCTACGGCAGCACTTCTAGCTCCTGTTGTCATCCTGGCTTAGGTCGAGACCCTGTCAGGCAGGGGGGCGGTCAAATAAAAAGTGCAATTTAATGTCAATCCCTCGGTTTTTATTACTCGAAGATCAACCACTGGATGCAGCCGCCATTCAAACCGTGCTGGCCGATGGCGATATTGATTTTGAGCTGTTGAGGGTAGAGACTCGCCTCGACTTCGAAACCGCGATCGCAACCAGCCCAGTCAATCTAATTTTGGCGACCTATAAAATACCCGGTTTTGATGGTATGGCCGCCCTAGAGGTTGCCCAGTCGTTGCGCCCTGAAACCCCGTTTATTTTTGTCTCTGCCAGTGTAGGTGAGGAACTGGCGATCGCAGCCCTTGAAGCCGGAGCCGCTGGCTTTGTACTCAAGCACCGCTTAGAGCGATTAGTACCCTGCATAGCGCGGGCGCTGCGAGTAAACAGCCGCTATACCTCTACAGAAGCGGCTTTATGTAAAGAGGACGAATCCAGCCGTGCAGTAGTGGCACAAGTCAGCGCCGGGGCACCGTTGCATGATGCTGAAGCTCTCTTGCAGGCAGTAACGGCTAACCTGCCCCGAGGGGCGGCGTTTGTGATCGATCGCGATTTGCGCTATCTCTTGGCAGAGGGCAAAGCGCTGGAAGCGGCAGGCAGAACGTCTGAAGACCTGGTGGGCAAAACCATTTGGGAAGCGCTTGAGCCCGCTTTGGCAAACTACTATGAACCCTACTTTCGTCAGGCATTGAGTGGTGAGCTGTTTAGCCATGAGCATTACAGCCACGATCGCCACTATATTTCCCATGGCACTCCCTTAGTGAACGAGCAGGGTGAGGTCTATGCCGTGTTGGCAATGTCCTATGACATCACCGATCGCAAACGCGCCGAAGCCACCCTACGCCAGCGAGAGGCGGAACTGGCGCGTGTGCAGAAGATTGGTCGCGTCGCGGGTATCGACATCGATCTAGCGGCTGGCATGACCACCGATCTTCGATCGCCTGAATACGTTTGTCTACATGGTTTGTCATCAGGTACAGACCGTGAAACTCACGCTGATTGGCTGGGGCGACTGCATCCCAACGATCGCGATCACGCCAATCATGTCCTAAGGAAGGCGATCGCAGGTAACAGCTTGATTTACGAGAATGAATACCGCATCATTCGACCGATTGATGGCGAGGTACGCTGGATTTACGCCCGTAGTGACATTGAGCGAGATGAGACCGGACGGGCACTGCGGCTGGTTGGGGCACATATTGATATCACCGATCGCAAACGCGGCGAAGACGAACGCAAACAGGCTGAAGATGCCTTGCGCATATCAGAAGCCCGTTACCGCATGCTCTTTACTTCCATAGATGAAGCGTATGCGGTGGTCGAACCGCTGAAAAACGATCGCGGCGAGTGGAGCGATTTTCGGTTTATTGAAGTGAACCCGGCTTTTGTCGAGCAGACCGGCATGGAATATCCGGTCGGGCGGCTGGCGACTGATCTCTTAGACGCGCCGAACCCGCGCTGGGCGCAAACCTGGGGACAAGTTGCCGAAACTGGCGAGCCAATTCGTTTTGAAGAAAGCGAGGCCGAACTTGGGCGCACCTTTGACCTTTACGCGTTTCGGCTTGCTGACGATCGCACGGTCGGTGTCATCTTTCATGACATCACCGAGCGCAAACAGCAAGAGCAGCGGCAGGCGTTTCTTTTGAAGTTGAGCGACGCGCTGCGATCGCTGTCCGATGCTAGAGAAATTCAACGGACGGCGATGCGCGTCCTCGGCGAATTTTTAGCGCTTGATCGGGCAATGTATGCCGAGATTACGCCCGACGGCGAAACGGTAATCGTCAATGACAACTATGTGAGCGAGCGTTTTCCGGCGCTCATAGGCGAGTTTCCCCTATCTGCCTACGGCTCAATTATCAACAAGCTCCGCGATGGCGAGCCGATAATGGTCGCGGACGTTGACGCAGAAACCGAATTGACCGAGGTGGAAAAGACGAACTACAAGGAAATTGGCGCGATCGCCTTCGTCACCATCCCGCTGATCAAAGACGGACGCTGGGTTTCTAATCTCGGCGTTCATCAGGGCGAGCCGCGCCAATGGACAACAGAAGAAATCACCCTTTTGCAGGAGACTGCGGAAAGAACCTGGGCGGCGGTCGAGCGCGCCCGCGCCGAGGAAGCCGTTGCCGCCGATCTACGAGATACACAACGCCTGCAAGAACTGGGGGCGCGATTGGTGACAGAAGGCAATTTTGAAGCTCTGTATCAAGAGATTATCTCCACCGCGATCGCCCTCACCCATAGCGATGCCGGATCGGTGCAAATCCTCGACAACGAAACGCAAGATCTAGTGCTGCTGGCCACTCAGGGACTCGATCGCACCATAACCGACCACTTCTACCGTGTTGATGTCAGTTCCAATACCCCCTGCGGCATTGCTTTGCGGACGGGTGAACGCAGCTTTGCGGATTTCGATGTACTCGCCAGCGAAGACCCCAACGGTTCGTTGCGAGTGCTTGTGGAGGGGGGCTTGCTCTCGGCTCAATCTACGCCGCTCGTCACCCGCTCTGGCAGGGTGATCGGCATGATTTCTACCCACTGGCGCAACCACCATCGACCGACTGAACGCGAGTTACGGTTTCTCGATTTATTGGCGCGTCAAGCCACCGATTTGATTGAGCAACGGCAATCTGAGCAGGCCCTGCGCCAGAGTGAATCGCGCTTCCGCTTAATGGTGGAAAGTGCCAAAGAATATGCCATCGTTACCCTGAACCTGAATGGCATTGTGACCAGTTGGAATGCTGGTGCTGAACGCCTCCTGGGCTATGCCGAAGCTGAAATTGTCGGTCGTCATGCTCGCTTAATTTTCACACCCGAAGACAACGAACAGGAGAAACTTGAGCAAGCAATGCAGTGTGCCCAGGCTCACGGCCGAGCAGAAAACGAACGCTGGTATGTGCGGCAAGATGGCAGACGTTTTTGGGGCAGTGGTTTGGTGATGCCCTTGCAGGACGAAGCAGGAACCATACAAGGATTTGTCAAAATATTGCAGGACAAAACTGCCGAACGACAAAATGCCGCTGATCGCGAACAGCTTTTGCAACAAGAGCAAACCGCCCGCACCGAAGCCGATCGCGCCAACCGCATCAAAGATGAGTTTTTGGCGGTGCTATCTCACGAACTCAGGTCGCCCCTCAACCCCATTTTGGGCTGGGCAAAGCTGTTGCAACAGGGGAAGCTGGATGCCGCCAAAACAAAAATTGCCCTTGACACCATCGAGCGCAATGCTCAACTGCAAGCCCAATTGAT
>JANPIO010000310.1:0-3637 GCA_031425055.1 Phormidium sp. VAR_61_metabat_6 | reverse complement strand
GCTTGATCTGTAATTTACAGACTTTATCAGTAGTTTACAAACCTTAGGCCTAGCATGTAGGTACAGCTTCTTAGAATTAAGCGGCAGTAACGGTAGCGATTGCTTCAAAATCCTCCCCAGATAGCGTCTGATTGCCTCGTGATCCCCGTTTTACTCCGTCAGCGTTAGACCCTATACCGCGATAATTTTTATGGTTAAATGGCCAGCCTTGACCTTACGTTCTTGCTTTTGCCCGGGGCACCGCTGGGTAGTGGGAGGCTGGATTGGCTGGCTGGGACTGAGTACTGTGGCGGCGATCGCCCCCGCTCCCATTCTAGCGGTTCCCCCTGCCTCGCCACCTGCTGAGACAGTCATAGCTGATGCGGCCGTAACCACTGCTGCCCAAGGCCAAACATTAACTATCAACGGTAGTCCTTTCACCGTTCCCTGGATTATGGCGAATGGTCAAATTGGCCTGGCCGACTACGGTCTGCCTGCGTACCTAGGAGCCACCCTACTCAACAACAGTGACCCCAGTCGACAGCCTGTACAGTGGTTTACCGAGCCTGGCAGCGCCGTGGAACTCTCCGCCTGGGTTCAGGGCGGCTATCGGTTTCTTGACATCATGCCCCTGGTCGCCCGCTATGGCTGGCAGGTGCAGCCCCAGGGGGGCACCTTGCAAGTTACCACTGCTCCGGCCCAGGTAACAGCGCTGCGTCGAGTTGCTCAACCTGGCGGTGAGCGCTTAATCGTAGACCTCTCAGGCCCAGTGCCTGCTGCCTTAGCCGATAGTGCCGATGCCCTGACCCTCACTCTAGGAGCTACCGCCGACAGTCGAGTGCTTGAGGATGCGATCGCATCCCCTGCCGGATCTTATCTAGGAGCGTTGACTGTTTCCCCCACAAATGGCGGCATCCGCCTCCAGGCCAGCACTAGTCACCCGCCCCGTCTGGTTACCCAGGCCAATCCTCACCAGATCGTGATCGACATTCGTGCCGACAATCTCCAGCCTCACAGCATTGCTTGGGCTCCTGGATTGCGCTGGCAGCAGCGATACATTTCTGTGGCGGGTCAGCCTTTTCCCGTTTATTACTTACAAATTGATCCCACCCAAACCAGCCTGCGCCCTATTTGGACTGACCCCATCACGGCGACGGGCACCGCTCCGTTGACGACTATTGCCCAACGTTGGCAGGCGGCGGCGGCCATCAACGCCGGTTTCTTCAACCGCAACAACCAATATCCCCTCGGGGCCGTCCGGGCCAACAACACCTGGATCTCAGGCCCCATTCTCAGCCGTGGCGTGGTGGGGTGGAACGACCAGGGCCAGGTGCGTATGGAGCGCCTGGCCCTACAGCAGACTCTCACCACTGCCAGCGGTCAGAGCTATCCAGTGCTGTCGATCAACAGCGGCTACGTGCAGGCAGGCATCGGCCTTTACACTCCCGCGTGGGGATCAACCTACCGTCCTGTAATCGAGAGCGAAATCGTGATCACGGTGGTGAATGATGTGGTTACGGCCCAGCAGCCTGCGGCCACAATTGGCCCCAGCGGGCTACCGATTCCCCCCAACGGCTACCTGCTGGCCCTGCGATCTTACGCTACCGCTGCCCGAGATCTGCCACGGGGTCAGCAGGTTACCATCGCTTCTGATCTCCTACCGGCGACGATGGCTCCCTTTCCCAACTTAGTTGGCGGCGGGCCATTGTTGATTCGCGATCGCGCCCTCGTCCTCGACGCCAAGCTAGAGCAGTTCAGCGCTGCCTTTGGCAACCAAGCTGCCCCTCGCAGCGCTATCGGCCTCACCGCCACCGGCGAAATTCTGCTGGTCGCTGTCCACAACAGCCCCCAAGGTCCAGGCCCTACCCTCGATCAGCTAGCTCAAATTATGCTTCAGCTGGGTAGCATCAACGCCCTTAATTTAGACGGAGGTAGCTCTGCCAGCCTTTATCTAGGTGGTCGGCTCATCAATCGCTCCCCCCGCACGGCAGCTAGAGTAAGCAACGGCATCGGATTGTTTCTTCAGTAGCTTTTCGGGTCGCAGTGCCTCATTCTGTGCCCCAAATTCTTTAAAACCTCAAAGTAGGTATAAAGAATTTGTGTTTTTGTGTCTTGCCCTGCCCAGATACCCTGCTCTGTCAGTGTGCGCTTGTTAGACTATTGCCTGAAAACCTCGCTCGAGCCTTGTGCATGTGAAACTCTTGGGCCAAAACAAAAGTCTAATCGTAATGGGCACCATAGGAGAAAGCGGTTTTCCCACATCGCTTATCCCGCCGCAGTCTTATACATTCAGGTTCTAGGAGAATTAGTCGGTATGCCAAAACTACAAGAGTCGATTCAGCCCACCGCGCTGACCCTGGCCACCAGCAATGGACAAGAAATCGCCGAAACTGGGTTGCGTCCCTGGGGTTCTTATACCGTGCTCGAAGAGGGCCGAGGCTACAAAATTAAGCGAATTGAAGTCAAACCTGGGCACCGTCTGAGCCTACAGATGCACCACCATCGCAGTGAGCACTGGATTGTGGTATCTGGCACCGCCAAAGTGGTTTGCGGCGAAAACGAAATTCTCCTATCTACTAACCAGTCTACCTACGTACCGCCCTGCACCCAGCACCGGCTAGAGAATGTGGGCGTCATTCCCCTAGTGCTAATTGAAGTTCAAAATGGCGAGTACCTAGGCGAGGACGATATTGTTCGCTTTCAGGACGACTATTCACGGGCCGAAAATCTCTAGATTATTGTCCGGCTAAATCCAGCCTGGTGAAAACGGCGGTGATGCTAAGCTCAGCATTACCGCCGTTTTTTGACCGTTACTGCCAAGATTCCCATGGTTCAAATTCGTCCTGCCGCTGCCCAAGAACTCAAACGACTGCTGCGTCGGCATACTGCCCACGGAGCCGAATTTTCGTCTCAGTTACCTCAGATCTACCTCGCCCTTGAGCCAGGAGGCTGTGCTGACTGGACCTACCGCCTGACTGCCGACATTGCCCCCCAGCGATCGCTGGCAACCCTAACCTGCGGTGATATCAGCCTTGTAGTGCCCATTGACCAGGTAGATTTAGTCCAAGACCTCACCATTGACTACGCCGAAGACCTGATGGGCGGCGGGTTTCGCTTTGTTAACCCTTTGGCCCAGCGCACCTGCGGCTGCGGCAATGCCTTTGCCTTAAGTGCTGATACCCCGGTCACCCAAGACTGCACCGCCGCTCATTTGCCGACGCCCTAGGGTCTGAATCTCTCAAACGAGCAACGCTCCTGGCTATTATAGATTGTGGCGTTTGACCAAAGCTTCTTCAGAGTGCTAGCATTAGACCTTGTGAAAACTTGAGTTTTATCAGCCGTAGCAGCAGAAGCATCCTATGCCCACGATTCAGCAACTCATCCGGAGTGAGCGCCAAAAAGCCGACAAAAAGACCAAGTCCCCTGCCCTAAAGAGCTGTCCGCAGCGTCGGGGGGTTTGTACCCGTGTGTATACCACCACTCCTAAGAAGCCCAACTCGGCTCTGCGGAAAGTGGCTAGGGTGCGCTTGACCTCTGGGTTTGAGGTCACCGCTTACATTCCCGGCATTGGC
Organism: Phormidium sp. VAR_61_metabat_6; assembly: GCA_031425055.1. Classification (GTDB taxonomy): domain Bacteria; phylum Cyanobacteriota; class Cyanobacteriia; order Phormidesmidales; family Phormidesmidaceae; genus Nodosilinea. The sequence continues at coordinate 86 of JANPIO010000310.1, read as the reverse complement.
CACAACCTTCAGGAACACTCCGTAGTCATGATTCGTGGCGGCCGGGTCAAGGATCTTCCCGGTGTTCGTTACCACATCATCCGTGG
>JANPIO010000309.1:0-9614 GCA_031425055.1 Phormidium sp. VAR_61_metabat_6 | reverse complement strand
CTTGTCGACCAGGGTGGCGCTGGCGTTATTGAGCCCAATCACTTCTACCTCTGCCCCAGCCCGGCGAAATTTATTCACAACTTTATCTAAAGCGGCTACGGCCCCCTGGTCCCACAGGTGGGCATGGGTGAGGTCGAGGGTGACGCGATCGACAAATTCATTAAAGTCGAAGGCCTCTAAAAACTCCTCAATTGACACAAAGAAAATTTGCCCCGACACGCTGTAAACCCTGTGGCTACCGTCATCTTTGAGCACGCGATCGACAAATACTAGCCGGGCAATTTTGCGCGAGAAAAACACCGTGCTCATCACGATGCCGGTTGCTACCCCCAAAGCAAAGTTGCGGGTAAAAATGGTCACCAGCATGGTAGTCAGCATCACGGCCGTTTCGCTACGCGGAACGCGGGCCATATCGCGAAAGGAGGCCCACCGAAACGTGCCAATCGAGACCATGATCATGACTGCCACCAGCGCCGCCATCGGCATCTGTCGCACCCAGTCGCTGAGCGCCAGGATGGCAAACAGCAAAAATACCCCGGCGCATAGAGTCGACAGCCGACCCCGGCCCCCTGACTGCACGTTAATGACCGACTGACCAATCATGCCGCAGCCCGCCATACCGCCAAAAAAGCTGGTGATAATGTTGGCAATGCCCTGGCCCTTGGCCTCTCGATTTTTGTCGCTGGGGGTATCGGTCAGCTCATCCACTAGAGAAGCGGTAAGAAACGAAGCCAGCAACCCTACTACCGCCATCGTCAACGAGTAGGGCAGCACAATGCGCAGGGTTTCGAGGGTAAAAGGCACCTGGGGAAGGGCAAAAATAGGCCAGGTCGTGGGTAGCTCACCCATGTCGCCTACCGTAGGTACCTCAATGCCCAGGGTAATTACCGCTGTCGTCATGACAAACAGCGCTACGAGGGGCGAGGGTATGACTTTAGTAAACCGGGGCAACCCGTAAATAATTACCAGAGAAAGGGCGGTAATGACGTACACCGCCGGAGGCACGTTGGTGAGCTGGGGAAGTTGAGCCAGAAAAATCAGCACCGCCAGCGCATTGATATAGCCCGCCATCACCGCTCTAGGGACGTAGCGCATTTGGCGGCCCAGCTTGAGCATGCCAAAAATGACCTGAAAAATGCCGGTTAGCAGCGTGGCCACCAGCAGGTACTCCAGCCCCCAGTCGCGCACTAGGTCAATCATCAGCAGGGCCATCGCTCCGGTGGCCGCAGAGATCGACCCCGGTCGCCCGCCCAAAAATGCGGTGGTGACAGCAATAATAAACGAGGTGTAGAGCCCTACTTTGGGGTCGACTCCGGCGATGATCGAAAATGCGATCGCCTCGGGTATCAGCGCCAGCCCTACCACTGCCCCAGCTAGAATATCGGCTTTGGGGTTAGCCAGCCACTCTCGCCTTAAGTGGCGAGGCTTTAGCCGCTGCAGTCTCAGTTTATATATGTTCAATTTAAATTTATGAGTATTCAATCTGCCTCCTCAGCGCTCAAATAACTATCTAACCTAGGGAACGGTGTCTAATCACGGTTTCCCACCCCATTAGACCCTTGTCGGTAAGTAACGGGGTGCGTGGGGCTGGCGAGGCAGTTTACGCTGCCTATGGGCAACCTTGGGTGCGACTGACCAATCATCACAGTCAATCTTTGCCGGGCAGCTAGAAGACTAAGGGTAAGGCTTGACCCATCTCCAGCGCTTAGGCTGTGCCTATGCCTTCAGGGAATCGACCATTTACCCATGCCTATGTAAGAGCAAATTAAAGTCAATGTCTAGGCGCTAAACCAAATAAACACACTTACAGCGGTAGTGTGCATAGGCGTTAAACAAAAAAACACCTGTTTGAAGATTGGGGCCTTTAGAAAGCCAGTGCGGCCCAGGCAGCTTGCCCACCAGGCCTTGAATCAAAGGGTTTACAGGAAAGGGCAAAGGGATTATTGTTTTTATATCGATCGTCCAACATAAATTTTTCTGGTGATTGGGATATCGTTTCAAAGCTGCTCAGAGGTTAGGCCGCAGCGCCTGAACCCGTATGCCCAAGATTGTTGATCACGACCAGTATCGCAAGGAGCTGCTAACCCGGTGCTTTGACCTATTTGCCGAAAAAGGCTACGTGGCGCTAACCATGCGCCAAATTGCTCAGGGGCTAGGGGTGTCTACGGGTACGCTCTACCACTATTTCCCTAGTAAAGAAGGCTTGTTTGAGCAACTGGTGCGCGAAACCATGCTGCGAGATATCCAGAATGCGATCGCCGCTGCTGACCAGAATGACTGTGTGCTGGGGCGCGTAGAGGCTGCCCTAGAATTTGTGGCTCAAAACGAAGACTTTTTGAGAAAGAAAATGCTGATCTGGATTGAGTTTTATCAGCATCAGCATCGGGAAAGTGGCGCACCAATTGAGGTGTTTCACGACGTTTGGCAAGAAAGCAAGCAGGAAATAGCCGCCCTGCTAGGGTTAGATGACCCTCAGCTGATTGGTTTTCTCTGTTGTGCTGTAGACGGCATTTTGCTGCACCGCATCTACGAGCCGCAGGAGTGCTCATTTCGCGATCGCGCCCGCCTGCTGGTCGATATGGTAAGGCTCTACCTGGTCGACCGGGGTTCGCTACCGTCCCTTAATAGTTGACGGCTGTGATCTAGGGCTTAGCCTAGCGGGCCTGGGCGAGGCTAGCCATACCTCTAAGATTCTCTGCACTACCATTAGGCAATGGCATCTCATGTCTAAGCTGCACTCAACGTCTAGTGATCCTATGCTGCCAGTAACTCTTCGTCGATCGGGTCGGGCTTTGGGGGCTGCCCTCGCCCTGTCTCTAGCTGTAGCGGCCTGCAGTCAGTCTCAGCCACCGGGGGCGATGGACGGCCCCCAGGCGGTGCAGGTGCAGGTGCAGGTGCTTCAGCCCGGCACCTTTGAGGAAAACTCTGATTTTGTCGGGTCGCTAGAGGCTGAGCAGCGCATTGAGCTCAAGCCGGAAGTTGACGGCCGCGTCACCCAGGTATTGGCTAGCTCTGGCAGTGCCGTTGCTCGAGGTCAGCCCGTGGTGCAGCTCAGCACCGACCAGGTGCAGTCTGAGGTGGCGGTAAACCAGTCATCTGCCCAGGCGGCTGGTTTTGGCCGCAATGCCGCTCAGGCCCAGGTCGATGCGGCTCAGGCAGGGCTGGCCCGTGCCCAAGCCGATGTCGAATTGGCCACAGTTGAATTTGGCCGTACCAAACGGCTAGTGGAGGCGGGGGCGCTGAGCCGCCAAGAGTTAGACAATGCTCAAAACCAGCTCAATGTTGCCCAGGCTGCCCAACGTCAGGCCTCAGACAATGTCCGGGCTGCCCAGGCTCAGCTTCAGCAAGCGCTCTCAACGTTTGAACAGGCCCAGGCCCAGGTGGATGTCAGCCAGGCAAACCTGGGCTTTAGGCAGGTGGTGGCTCCGGTGGCAGGCTTTTTGGGTGATGTATCCCTAAAAGTCGGCGACTATGTGCAGGCGGGGGATAGCCTGGCCACTATTACCCAAAACAGCGAGCTGTTTTTGCGAATTCAGGTGCCGACCACCCGAGCCAGCCAGTTGCGGACAGGCATTCCGGTAGAGCTGCTTAGCCCTGACACGGGTGAACCCTTGGCCACAGGGAGCGTCAGTTTTATTTCGCCCGAGGTGGATGGTGAGGGGCAATCGATTTTGGTCAAGGCTCGCTTTCCCAATGAGGCGGGCAATTTGCGTGATGGTCAGTTTGTGCGAGCGCGGCTGATCTGGAGCACTACCGCTACGCTGCTGGTGCCTACGGTGGCGGTTACCCGCATCGCCGGGCAGAGTTTTGTGTTTGTGGCCACCGATCAGCCCCAGGAAGGCGGCCAGACCCTGCGGGTAGCTACCCAGCGACCGGTGCAGCTTGGGCCGATTCAGGGAGGAAACTACCAGGTGATTGACGGTCTAGAGGCCGGAGACGAGGTGATTGTGACCAATATTCTCCAGCTGCAAGACGGCAGGCCCATCGACCCTGAGGTCCAGGCTTCAGCGCCACCCTCGCCCAATTGACGAAAATATTTGCTGTTTGACGATTGTTCGGCGTCTGCATGGCGCGTTTGCAGAGCGATTCCTCTAGGAATCACAACTCTTTTACTTCCCTAAGCCCCCGGTTCACCCATGGCGCTGTTCTCTATTGCCAACAACTTCATTCGTCGCCCGGTGCTGACCACCGTGTGCACTCTGCTGATTGTGCTGGCGGGGGCGATCGCGATTCCGCTGCTGCCCATTGAGCAACTGCCGGAGATCGCGCCCTTACAGATCTCGGTGGCGGCCAACTACGCCGGAGCCGATGCTGAGACCGTAGAAAATAACGTCACCACGGTGCTGGAGCGTGAGATCAACGGTGTTGAGGGAATGGAGTTTATTACCTCTAGCAGCACCAACACGGGCCAGAGCAGCATCAACGTTGTGTTTCAGCCCGGACAGGATAAAGATTTTGCTCAGGTGAATGTGCAAAACCGGGTGTCTCGGGCTGAGCCTCAGCTGCCGCCAGAGGTGAGCCAGCTGGGGGTGACGGTAAACGCGCAGTCACCGAGTATTTTGCTGGTGTATCGATTCTTTACCGATGACGATCGCTACGACGCACTGTTCTTGAGCAATTACGCCGATCTGTTCATTCTCGATGAGATGAAGCAGATCAATGGTGTGGGTAACGCTGAGGTGTTTGGGGCGGGGCGTTATGCGATGCGTCTGTGGCTTGACCCTACCGTCCTGGCAAGCCAGGCGTTGACCCCCGGTGATGTGGTAGCAGCTCTGCAAGAGCAAAACGTGCAGGTGGGCGGTGGCTCAGTGGGGGCACCGCCCGTGGACAGCGGCCAAGCTTACCAGTACACAGTGCGGCTGCCCGGCCGCTTGGAGGAGGTGAGCGAGTTTGAGAATTTAGTGGTGAAGGTGAGCGCAAACGGTAACCTAGTGCGTCTGCGGGATGTCGGGCGAGCTGAGCTAGGTGCCCAGGACTATAGCTTTGACGCTAAAACGGGCGGCAAGCTGGCAGCCGGGCTGTTGGTGTATCAGCTGCCGGGCAGTAACGCTCTACAGGTAGCTCAGGCCGTGCGCGATCGCATCACAGAGCTTCAGGCGAGCTTTCCACCTGGGCTCAGGGCTGAGCTGGTGTTTGACACCACTGACTTTGTGCGGGTGTCCCTCGAAGAGGTACTGATTACCCTGGTGACAGCAATTGTCCTGGTGCTGCTGATCCTATTTGTTTTCTTGCAGGACTGGCGATCGACTATCATTCCGGCGATCGCGATTCCCGTGTCGCTGATCGGTACGATGGCTTTTCTATTTTTGTTTGGGTTTTCTATCAACACCTTGACGCTGTTTGGCTGCATTTTGGCCTCGGGGGTGGTGGTCGACGACGCCATTGTGATTGTGGAGGCGATCGCCGCCAAGATTGACCAGGGCATGCGCCCTCGCTTAGCCGCCCTTGACGCCATGCAGGAGCTATCGGGGGCTGTAATCGCCACGTCGCTGGTGCTGATGGCAGTGTTTATTCCGGTGGCGTTTTTTCCGGGCAGCACCGGCAAAATCTACCAGCAGTTCGCCCTCACCATTGCCTTTGCCATTTTAGTGTCGACCTTCAACGCCCTGAGCTTTTCGCCCGCCATGTCGGCCCTGCTGCTGCGGCCAACGCCCCCAGGCCCACGCAGCGGTCTTTTAGGACGGTTCTTCGATCGCTTTAACGATGTGCTGAGGTGGACGATCGAGCGCTACCGACGCCTAGTGCGAATACTAATTCGGCTGCGCTATGGGGTGTTGGCCCTGTTTGCTGTGGGCCTAGTGCTGATGCTCTTTATGCTGCGCCTGGTGCCCACGGGCTTTGTGCCCGAAGAAGACCAGGGTTACTTTCTGGGCATTGTGCAAGCCCCTGACGGGGTGTCGCTGGAGTACACCAAGCAGGTTATGGGGCGGGCCGATGAGCTGATTTCCCAGTTCCCGGAGGTGACCAGTACCTTTATGCTGTCGGGTTTTGGCTTTGACGGGCCATCGCCCAACCGGGGGGTGTTTTTTGCCACCCTGGCCCCCTGGGAAGAGCGGCGGGCGGCTGAGTCGACGGTAGCTGGGCTGTTGCCCAAGGTCAATGGCGCGCTCTCTAGCATTCAAGAGGCGCTGGTGATTGCGTTTAATGCCCCACCTGTGCCAGGCTTTAGCCCCACAGGAGCGCTGGAGATGCAGCTGCAAGACCGCAGCGGTAACCAGATGACCATCGACCAGTTTTTAGGCAACGCCTACGAAATTATGGGGCTGGCTAACCAGTCGCCTGCTTCTATGGGGGTGTTTACTCAGTTCACCGCTAGTTCGCCCCAGGTGCAGGCCGATATCAACCGCGATCGCCTCAAGGCACTTGATGTCGACATCAATGAGGCGCTGTCTACGGTCGGTACCTACTTGGGGTCGCGCTACGTCAACGACTTTACTAGCGGCGGGCGCAACTATCGGGTCTACGTGCAGGCTGAGCCAGAGGCTCGCAACGAACCGTCTGATATCAACAATATCTATGTGCGCTCGCGCCAGGGCACCATGGTGCCCCTGGGCGAGGTGGTCACCCTGAGCGAGGTGGTTGGCCCCTCTACGATTAATCACTTCAACCTGCTGCGATCGATCAAGCTGGAGGGTATGCCTGCGCCAGGGGCTAGCTCTGGTCAGCTGATTGCGGCCATGGGCGATGCCCACGCCCAGGCAGCCCTACCGGTGGTGGCCCGAGATTGGCAGGGCACCGCCCGCGAAGAGATTGCCTCCGGTGGCTTGTCCATCATCATCTTTGGGCTGGGGGTGCTGGTCGTGTTTTTGGTGCTGGCGGCCCAGTACGAAAACTATGTTGACCCGATTATTATTCTGCTGACGGTGCCGCTGGCGGTGTTGGGGGCACTGGTGTTTCTGTTTTTGCGTGGGCTAGACCTCAATATCTACGCCCAGGTGGGCCTAGTCATGTTGATTGGCTTGGCCAGCAAAAATGCCATTCTGATCGTGGAGTTTGCCAACCAGGCCCGCAGTCAGGGGTTAGGGCTGATTCCCTCGGCGATCGCCGCCGCCGAACAGCGCTTTCGACCGATCATTATGACGGCAATTTCGTCGCTGGTGGGGTTCTTTCCGCTGCTGATTGCCACCGGGGCGGGCAGCGCCAGCCGCTGGTCAGTGGGCTACACCGTGTTTGGTGGGCTGCTGGTGTCCACAGTGCTGAGCCTGCTGGTAGTACCTGTTCTCTACGTGATCCTCAAGGGCTTGGCCGAACGGGTGCTGCCGGGTGGCCCCGGAGCACCGCCGATGACTACTTCGTCTAGCTTGGGTAGCGGCGATCGCTCCGGTTCCCTAGAGGAGGATGAGGCTCTGGCACCGATGCGCTCCCAGGGGGAAAACCCTGCCTAGGGGGGCGATCGCATCATCGCAACCGGGCAATACTAGAATCTTATAGCGTGACTAAGTTCGTTTGGTATCCGGTGACCAAGGTGCACAGCCGTCTCAGGGCATGGCTCTGGCTCACAATATCTGTAAGGAGTCAATATGGATGAAGGGTCGCAGGCTGAACTGGCTGCTCGCCTAGAGGCGCTAGAGGCCAGGGTAGAAGGCTTTATTCAGCAGGGGATAACGGAGCGCATCGCTCGATTGGAAGACGCGCTAACCCTAGTAACCGATGTGGAACGCTATCAACCCCTTCAGCGGCTGCTAAAAACTGGCAAGCTGAGAGAGGCCGACGACGAAACCGTGCGGGTAATTTTGCAGGAGGCAGGCACCCCCGATCGCGAAGATCTCACCCCCGACGCCGTGCTCCTGTTTCCTTGCAGCGTGCTGCGGGTAGTAGATCGTCTGTGGACGACCTACACGGGCGGGCGGTTTGGCTTTAGCGTGCAGCTCCAGATTTATCAAGCTGTGGGCGGCACCCTTGAAACAGCGCTGGTTCAAGACACCGCGACCCTCAACCGCCTCGGCGACCAGGTGGGCTGGCGTCAAAACGACCAGTGGAAAACCATTGACCAAGCCCGCCATGACCTTGATGACCCCGTCGGCTGTTATCCCATTGTCTGGTGGGATTCTCCCTATGGAGCCAAAATGGTTAACTATTTTCTCAGCCGTCTGTTTACCTGCCAACTGTAGCGGTCTGCGGACAGAGGTGAAGCTCAGAAGCCGTTGAGCTGCAAAACTTTCACTCCGTCTTTTATACAGCTCTCGAAACAGCCGTTAAAAAAATATCGTCACTGAGAGTTCAGCGACGATATTTTGTTGTTTTGGATTATGTCCTTTTTCTAGGGCAGATAGCCTACTGCCTTCTGCCCCAAAAAAAAGTGGCTTACTCTTCTCCAGTTTCGGAAGTGATAGCCTCGGTCGCCTCAGTCTGGGTAGGCGGAGTCTGCTGACGGCGCATGGCATCCTGCTGTAGGGTGCGGAAATTGAGGGCCTCGTCGCTGATCCGGCCCCGATGCTGGCGGCTAAAGTCGGTAGAGCTGCGCTCATTCATCAGCACCGCCCGGTGAATCAGATCGAAGGGGCTGCTGCTCTCGCCAAAGATGCCGCCGTTGGCATCGCTGTCCCCAAATCCTTCGTTGGTATCGACGCGTGGAGTACGGCTCGGGTCGGTAGCCGTAGACTGGGCTAAGGCCGCCGGGGCCAGGATCAACAGACTGGCGGCGGCGATCGCGGCAGCTACCGGTCTAGGGAGAAAATTTGGGTAGGCCATAGGAGCACTCCTTGACACCATAACAACTAAGACTGTGGGCACTGGAACTGTGCCATCTATGCTTGTCATTGTAGCGGCTAACTCGCTAGCTGCCGACCCCTGCATGCCAGCTCTGCGACTGGCTCAGCAGAGCTGGCCGCTAGGCAATACGACGGCGCAGCAGGGGCTGAATGAGCCCTAACGACAGACCGCAGAAAACCACCAAAACCGCGAGACAAGACCCCAGTGAGACTGCCGCAAAGGGGGTTTGTAGCACTGTGTCACCCAAACCCCAAACCGGGTGCAGGTAGACGTAACGAATGGGCTCGATGGCATAGGTGAGTGGGTTTAAGCTAGCCACCACCTGGAGCCACTGGGGCATAAAATCTAGCGGCACCAGAGCCGTACTCGAAAACAGCAGGGGCAGGTTGGTTACGAAAATCACCCCAATCAGCTCAATGTGGCCGGGCAGCGCAAAGGTCAACCCCAGGCTGAGGGCCGTCACCCCTAGCACCAGCGCCATGACAATAAATAGCACCAGCAGTAACCCCGGCAGGCTAGGCAACCCGGCACCGAGCACAGCGCTGAGGGCCAAAATGGCCGCCGTTTGTACCAGACTCAGGGCAGCAATAAACAGCGCCGACGCCACCACAATGGAGTAGCGCGAGGCCAAGGGTGCTACCAAAAACCGATTCAAAAAGCCAAACTCGCGGTCAAACATCACCGGCAGCCCGGCGTTGAGCGCCCCCCCAAAGGCGGTAAACACAATGATGCCCGCCCCCAGAAACTGGCCATAGTTGCGGCTTTCGCCAAACAACCCAGCCGGTACGTTTTGAAACAGCGCCCCAAACAGCACTAGCCAAATCAGCGGCTGAATTACCCCGGCCACTAGGGTGGTTGGGCGACGTTGAAGCTGAATAAACAGTCGCCGGGTCATCGCTAGG
>JANPIO010000308.1:0-6259 GCA_031425055.1 Phormidium sp. VAR_61_metabat_6 | reverse complement strand
AGCTTCAGGGAGCATAGGTAGACTGTTTTGGGCAGTTTGCTTTTGCTCAAGATCGCTTTTGCGCCAGCCCAGCACTCGCCAAATGCCACTTAACGCAAGGGTTAGCAGTAGGCTGGCTATCAAAATCCAGAGGGTGCGGCGAATCTGCCGCTGACGAGCTTCGGGCAGGCGACTGTCGACTGCCTGCGGCAGCGAGTCGCGCAGCACGGCCTGCCAGCGCTCGGCTAAGTCGATTTGCGGCACTCCGTTGTACTGGGCATCGGTGCCGGTAATGGTGAGCAGGACTCTCGGTTCGGCCAGGCCTGCTCCAATGGCAAATAGCACTGGCTGGCCGCTAATAGTTTCAATACTGATGTCGAGGGAAGCGCTATCGACGTCGTTGTCGTCATAGATCAGCGCCAGGGTGCGGTTGACCACCTGGTTGAGGTTGGTCTCGATTTGCCGCGCCCGCACCTCAACCGGCACCTCAGCACCCGATTCGTTGCGGTTGAACACCGCCGGGGAAGCAATGGTGAAGAGGGAAGTACCGTCGAGGGCAACCGCTGTAGTCTCGAGTAGACCAATGCGTTCTACACCAGCTGGGGGGAGGGTGCTGTTGCTGCCGAAGGGGTTGGAGATTTGGGCCACCGCTGGGGATACGCCCCAGCTCAAGGTAAATAGCAGTCCCAGCAGCGCTAGCAGCAGCTGCGTCCACCGTTGAGGACGGCTAAATCTAGGCGTCGGTTGGGGTGTGGATCTGGGCATAGAAGAACGCGATTCCCGTTTCGAGAGGCTTCGCCAACGCAACGACAGGGCGGGGCAAGTTTACCCCTGGGTTGTTGTAGCATTTTGACAACCTCCGTTGCCCAGCCTAGTCTACACCGCGCCAAACGTGAACCCTGATTGACCGCAGCATTAGGATCCAAAATGAAAAGATAAACGGTTCAGCGAGTCGTTGAATCATTGACCTAGGGGCCAGGATGCCTGTAAAGAGTTACGATGGCGGATCGATCTTTGACGTGGCGAGGCTAGAAAAACCAGCCGTAGCTGTGCAGCCCCTTGCCGAGAATGTTGACCCCCAGGTAGCACACCCACACCACCACAAACCCGGTGGCAGCGAGGATAGCGGGACGACGCCCCTGCCAGCCCTTAGTAATGCGAGCGTGGAGGTAGGCGGCAAACACCAGCCAGGTAATCAGCGCCCAGGTCTCTTTGGGATCCCAGCTCCAGTAAGAACCCCAGGCTTCGTTGGCCCACACCGCTCCGGCAATGATGCCGATGGTGAGCAGCGGAAAGCCCAGGCCAATCATGCGATAGCTAATGTTGTCGAGGGTGTCGGCCAGGGTCAGCCGCTGGGGCGAGAGAGCGACGGCGGCAGGTTTTTCGAGCACCGCCGCGCCCCCGGTAGACAGGGTCATCACCGCGGCGGCTGCGGCGGCGTCATCCTCAGCCCGGCGCAGCTTGACGTTGCGAAAGCTGCCGGTGCCTACGGAGCTGCCTTTGAGTTCTACTGCTTGGCCCTGGGTAACGAAGAGGAATGCGATCGCTAGCAGCGCCCCGACCAGCAGCGCCGCGTAGCTCAGCAGCATCACGCTAACGTGCATCATCAGCCAGTTTGACTTCAGGGCGGGCACCAGTGGCTCTGAACCCTGCATGGTGTCGGGCAGCGTCAGCGTTGCAAAGGCGGCGATCGCCATGGCAATGGGTGCGGTGACGGCTCCCACCAAAGAGCTGCGGCTCATGCGCTCGGCCACCAGGTGCATGGCGGTGATGCCCCAGGCCAGGGCAAACAGCGACTCATAGAGGTTGCTCATGGGGAAGTAGCCCCCCTCAATCCACCGGGCACCGAGCAGGGCGGCGATGGTGAGGTTGCCCACGGCCATGGCGGCGGTGCCCAACGATGGCAGAACGGTGGCCTTGGGAAACGCCACGCCGCACCAGTAGAGCAGCATTGCCGCAAACAGCACCGCAAAGGATGCGTTGTCGAGCCAACCCTGGAGCGCAATCAAATCCATGTTCGGTAGCCATGAGGAGTCTTTCCTATCCTACCGACTTTTCGGGCCGACTTTTGCGGGTTGAATTGTCGAGGCCGGTGAGAGCTACTGGGGAGTGGATGGAGCTGTCTCAGGAGCCGCTTCGGGGGAGCCCTCTGGCGTAGGAGCGGCTTGGGGCTCGTCTTCGCCAGGTAGGGGGCCGGGGCGATTCCGGAACGGATCGCTGCGCGAATCGCCCCGCTTCAGCGCCGCCGTGATGTCGTAGCGCACCTGGCGATCGCCCAGCACCGTCGCCGTGACCCCGATTGCCTCGATCGCCTCAGAACTCAGCAGCCCGTCCTGGGGCAGGGGCGGCAGCAGCAGGTTGTTTTCGACCCCGGTGAGGGTCTCTAAGTTAATAAAAAAGTGGCCGTTGTTAGGGCGCGGCGCATTGCCGGTAGTGGTCTGAAAGAGGTCATTTTCACCCAGGCTGCGGTTGGGGGTGGGGGCCACCTGCTCGGCAATGCCCTGACCGAGGGTAAAAAAGGCAATATCGCCGTCGAGCCAGCCGTGGGCCATCTCCAGCGCGTCGAAGGGCGAGGTCCAGCGGGTGACGGGTACGCCGCCCAGATCGGTGGTCTCGACCGCAAAGCGGTAGCGGCTCTCCATCACGGCGTCAAGCTGTTCAAAGGTGGCGGTGGCGGCCTCGCGATCGCTGGTTTTGACCATCAGCACCAGGGCCGGGTTTGGCAGCGGCGGGGCATTATCCCCACCAGCTGGTGGGGGGGGGTTGAGCACCCCCAGGGCAAATTCTCCGGCCATCCAGGGCAGCAAGTTTTCTTGCAGGTTTAGGCCAGTGGCGGTTTGCAGCCCCAGAGATAAATCGCTGGCTCGCACCGGCAGCAGGGCCGAGAGCTGCTCGCCAGCCTCAAAGTCTTCCCAAAATTGTTGAAAGTCGCCCCCTGACACCGCCACCAGGGTACCCGTAGGCAGTCGCTGGGGCATTTGGGCGGCCCTGTTGCCGGTGGCAAAGGTTTGAGGGCCAGGTTCGAGCCAGCTGATGCCCTGGAGACCGACGCCGCGACTTTGCAGCGCGATCGCCCCCACCAGCCCCCGTGGGGTCTGAAACGCCCGCAGCCGAGCGGGGGCAATGGGTGGATCAGCGGCCGCAGCTACGGTTTGAGACAGGGCCGGTACATCGACATAAAAGCGGGCTAAAGGCCGAGTTTCGGTAAGTTGCTCAAAGGCTTTGCCCACCCCAGGGCGAGTCACTAATGATTCGCCTCCCCGATAGGTGTCGATCGCCCGCTTCAGCAGCGGCAACTGCGGACTGAGCACCGCCGTTTCGGCATCGAGCACGGCGGCGTAGAGGGGGGTGTCGGCCTCGCCATTGAGCTGCTGTAGGGCAATGCCTCGGTAAGGGGCATCTTCTACCGACTCAGCTGCTCCCAGGCGATCGCCCAGATCGTTTTGAGCGCGGTTGGCGTCGGCAATGGGGATGATGACGACCACGCTTGAGGCTAAGGCCAACTCGGGAGCGGGCAGCGACGGGGGCAGGTCGCTGGGGCCGGTCTCAACGGGCAACACCGCTAGGGTAATCTCGGGGCCAACCCAGGGCTGAATGTCGTGGGCAAAGTTGAGGTCTTGGTCGGCCAGCAGGCGATCGCGCCACTGCACTAGCTGCTGGTCAAACTGAGCCTGGGTAGCCTCGGTGCCAAACTGCCGCAGCCGTCGCCACTGAGCTTCATCGCTGCTCAGGGCCACCACCGCTAGCGCATCAGCCGGAATGGCATTGGCCCCAGCGGGCAACGTTTTGGCGAACTGTCCGTGTCGGGAGGTGGCCCAAAAGGTCAGCGCGCCGCCGCCAATAAAGAGTAGAGCTGCACCCAGGGGCAACAGCAGCGGAGGCTTTTTCTGCAGCAGCTTAGAATGCAACACTATAAGGAGCCTGGCCAATTTGCCCTGCCACTCTAGCAAAGAACTCTACCAACGAACCAAGGATTCTACTGCACCCTAGCGGAAGCGAAAATCGTATCCGGCATAGCGATCGCCCTCATAGAGCACCACCAGCCAGGTTTGAGGGTCAAACTCCAGAGGGTAGGCCTCGCGATCGGCGGGCAGCCCCGCCTCAGTTTTGCCCGGTGACAGCACGCAGTAAGGTACCTGAAGAAACTCTTGCACCGTAGCCTTGGGCGCTTGCAACTCGGTTTCTAAGAGCTTTTTAATTTGGTCGCGCGAGACTAGCGCCTTGGGCTGCTCTTGCCGAACGCAGGTAAAGGCCCCGGCCTCTTGCACCTTGGCTTGATCGGGGTTGGGCGAAACCAGCAGAGCAGCTAAAGCGAGCATTGAGCCCCCAGCTATCAGCACCTGGCGGGGCTGAGGTCGATCTGGAAAAGCTCCGGAGCCCGCCCGCCGATGTTGAGGGGCATAGGCATAGGGGCCAGGCTGAACCCGCAATGGATGCGGTGGCCTCGACTGGGGGTTCACCGGGCGAGGATGCACCGGCTGGGGCTGGGGGGGCCGATAGTGGGCTGACACAGGGTAAGAAGGACGTTGAACCATGGCGTTGACCTTTGCTGTCTACCGTTTTGGATAAGGGGGGTGCCCAACTTTGCCGAGTGACCGGAGTGGAGGCTCTAGCCGCACCGACGTTGCTCAAAGCAAAACACCAGCACTGGGATGCTTAAATGCAGCTCTGATTAGCCGCCGGGGGTGTTGCTCCAAAAGGGGTTAGCCGTGGGCAGCGCCAGCGCGGAGAAAATTGATAAATTCAACTATAGTACAAAAATACTATTTAGCAAATGGATGAGTCAATTGTTTTTTGTTACGGTTTGAAAAAGGCTGTCTTTTTGCTCCGTCGCTTCTTTGGGGTCGCCGTGGCTAGGTCTGAAACGCCATGGACAGAACCATCGTCGGGTTTCGCCGTGACCTGCGCATCTCGGATCACGAGCCGCTGCTGCGGGCGGCTGGGCGAGGGCTAGTGGTGCCAGTGTTTGTGTTCGATCGCGCCCTGCTGCACCATCCTGAGACGGCTCGGCTCGGCTCGGATGGCATTTTGGCTGGCTGCCCTCCACGCTCTAGATGCAGATCTGAGAGCCCTAGGCGGACGGTTGATTGTGCGATCGGGTGATCCAGTTCAGGTATTACCCGATCTGGTTAAGGAAACCAGCGCCGACGGCATTCATGCCTACACCGATGCCGAGCGCATCTATGGCCGGGTGCGCGATGCCCGCCTCAATCAAGCTCTTGCCCAGCGGGGCATGAAAATTCGCTGGTTTGAGCGTAGCCCATGTGAATGTGCTGCCACCGAAGTCGCGGCGACGAAAGCCCCTGACCCCGGCCCCTGACCCCAACATTCGCCAGCTCAGCCTGATTGGAGGTATTGAATAGGGTCGCCAGAGAAGCGAGAGCCCTGACATCATCAAGGGCTCTCCCGATTCGCATCTACTGTCATTCTGCTCATCCAAAGTCGATAATTCAGGAAATCGGTTGATTGCAGGCAGTCTAACAGCCGTGAACTCATCGTCGCACTGGGAAATTGCGAAAAAACTAGCGAATCTATCCTTCGTTCGATGCTGTGAGTAGTTAGGACTAGGCATACTAAAGCCAGCGAAACTTAACTCTTAAAAGTCGGCTGCGCGATGTGTCAATCATACCGCCTCAACAAAAAATTTTGTAGCTTAGAGTTCCGCTTGTTGCCTATGTCTTAAAAGAATAGTAGAATTTGCTTGAAGTATATAATGGTTTCCCTGTTTAATATAGACAGCTAACAAGAATAGGAATTTCAAATATGGCTTTAGATCAACTCGAGGCGTTTTTAAAGAAAATGCAGTCTGAACCTGCACTTAAGAAAGAGGTGCTCACAGCATCAACTGCAGATGATGTTGCGCGAATAGCCCTAAAACTTGGTTTTGAATTTTCAGGTGATGAATTATTGAGAATGTCAGGGAAGAAATTTGGTGGAGTTACTGTTATAAAAAACGTTCTTCCTGGAGAGTATAATTAAACGCTTTTTGAATATCTGGTTGTATAAACAGGGAGTAAGTGAGTAGTCGTACAGAAACTCGCGCTAAGGCCGCATGCCTTGCGGGATAGTCACTCTAGGTAAACTTTTCATTCATATCTTTGTCGTTGTGCCTTGCTCAGAAATGCCATTGGCCTTTGCCCTCTCCTGATGTGTATCGGACCCCATGCCCCCAACCCTGAATGAACCCCTTTCCCTCGAAATTTTTGAACGAATCAAAAGCAAAGCGGGTGCTCCCTTTGACAACACCCATCGAGCCGTGCTGACATTGACTGGAGCGACC
>JANPIO010000307.1:0-2010 GCA_031425055.1 Phormidium sp. VAR_61_metabat_6 | reverse complement strand
GGTGCGTACTCCATTCTGGCGATCGTGCTGGGTTCTTTTACCTGGGTTGTTGCTGCCTCTTGGGGCTGGAACCCCTACGGATGGATGTTCACCCAGTTGGGATATCGCGACTTTGGCTGTGCTGGCTTGCTGCACGCGGTGGCGGGTTTCTTTGCCCTTGGCGTGCTGATCAACCTCGGCCCTCGGATCGGTAAGTTTGACGCCCAGGGTAATCCACGGGTGATTATGCCCCACAATTTGCCCCTGACCATGGTGGGGCTGATGCTAATTTTTGTCGGTTTCTACGCCTTTTTGGCGGCCTGTGTCATCTTTGTACCTGGCCAAACCGTAGCGACGACGATCTATGGTACACCGATGACTTTATCGTCGATTGGGGTAAACGCAACCCTGGCGCTGTCGGCTGGTTTGGTTGGGGCTTACATGGGGTCCAAAGCTGATCCCTTCTACACTATCTCCGGCGGGCTGGCTGGCATTATTGCCGTCGGCGGTGCGATGGATCTCTACAGCCCTGCGATCGTTATTCCTCTGGCGTTTATTGCGGCTTACACTATGCCGTTTGTTGGCAATGCGGTTGAGAAAGCGGGCATTGATGATGCTGTAGGTGCCTTTGCGGTGCATGGGTATTGTGGAGTGCTCGGCGCTTTATTTGTGGGTATTTTCGCTTCTGGCTATCCACAACCAGAGGGCATTCCTGCCATTAATCTGGGAGCCCAAATTTTAGGGGTTGCGATTTGCGCCTTGCTGCTTGGTTTTCTGCCGGGCTATGGGGTTAGCTTTGTACTCAAGAAGATGGGCATGCTGCGCGTGTCGCAAGCCGAAGAAATTGTTGGTCTAGACCTATCTGACTTTGGCATTGAGGGCTACCCAGAGTATTCGATTTTGTCTGAGCAAAATGGCCATCCCAGTATGACTCCGGTGTCTATGGTAGAGGCGGCTCCTAAGGTTTAGATGTATCGGTACGTTAAATGACGATAGCGTTTAGGAGCCTGTGATATGTCCAGTCCATTTTCCACCATTGACGAATTTCAAGGCGCTATTGATGGCCCTACAGAGGGTGCGATTTACACCTTTGCCAGTAGCCCTGCTATCAATAGCATTGCTCTTTTAATTGGCATTGGAATTTTCTTTTGGTTTTTGTCTAAAACTTTTTCTACCCGCTATGAAGCTAATACCGTAGACAAATCACTCAATCATTTGAGTGCCTTTATTGTGGCTGGTCTGCTGTCTTTGGCCGGAGCCGAGTATCAGCAGACGCATCAGCCTCACTCGCCCGATAAAGCGCAGCCTCAGGCTGTGTCCCCTCGGTCTGGAGCAACCACTGCTTTAGGGTTTCTAGGCATGGCGGGCATTGGCTTACCTGCTCGGCAGCGATGGTCAAAGACCGCCACTAAAAGACCAGCGCGCCGCAAAGGTCTCTACCGCGACATCGGTTCGTCTCGGTAGCACTAAGAGCTGGAGGCTGAACGGCCCACAGCGTTCGATAGACCCGTCTCTGCCCCGTTGGCCTTTGGCTAACAGGGCAGTTTTTTTGCGAGGTGATAGTTTCCTTTTACTCCAACGGTATGATTTGCATTAGCTTCGGAGCCTGGATACCCTTTCATTTGTGACTATTGCCGATTTGACCCAACTGTCCACATGGCATCAGAGCCAGCAGGGCAACCTAGCAGCGATCGCCGCTCTACTCACCATCGCCCTAGACGATCCAGCGCTGCGGGTAGAGGTCTCGCGGCGCGATCGCACCCTCTACGTGCTGCTCACCACCCCCCACATCGATGCCCTACCCCAGCACCTCGATCGCATTCACGCCGTAGTCGCGGCGATCGCTCTGCCTGACATCGCCGAGCTCAAAGTGGTGGACGGTACCGATCGCCCCCTGAAACACCGCTGGCAGCAGGTCTTTAGCCTCGAGGCCGCTGCCCCATGGCCTCCAGTCGCGGTGGCCCCCCCGGGGTGGGGAGCGGGGGGGCCCGCGGGGGGAAACCCGCACACCACCCCAACCAGATAATAGGG
>JANPIO010000306.1:0-12728 GCA_031425055.1 Phormidium sp. VAR_61_metabat_6 | reverse complement strand
GCCAGCCAGCGAGTAGGGCATACCCATCGCTAGACGTTTAAACTGTGCGCGGTCTTGGGGAGATCAGCAGATTCTCCGCAACTGATCAACACACCCTCGGAGTGAAACGGCCTTACCATTGCACCTTCAGTATCGCACGGGTCACCTCCAGGTCGCCCATTGCAAGCTCATGGTAACTTAACGCCCCTGTCCTGACCGGCCTGCTCCATCGATTCTTGACCTAGCCTCAGCTACGTTGCCCGAGGTTAGACACTTGCTAGAGACTAGATTTTTAGCAGCCCTCGCTGCTCAGCAGGGGTGGCATGCCGCCACTGACCAGGCTGTAGATTGCCCAGGTGAAGGTGGGCGATCGCCTGGCGCACCAGCCTCAGGGTAGGGTGACCTACGGCGGCGGTCATGCGGCGCACCTGACGGTTTTTGCCCTCCTGTAGAGTCATAGCTAGCCAGGCGGTAGGGATGCTCTGGCGATAGCGAATGGGCGGATCGCGCTCAGGCAGGAGCGGTTCGATGATGAGTAATTCGACCTGGCAGGGCTGGGTGCGGTAGCCCTTGATAGTGACCCCCTGCCGGAGCTGAGCCAGGGCGTTTAGAGAAGGCACCTGCTCAACCTGTACCCAGTAGGTGCGAGGGTGGCCAAAGCGGGGCTCGCTGAGCCGATGCTGGACTCGGCCGTGGTCAGTAAGCAGCATCAGCCCTTCGCTGTCGCGATCGAGCCGACCGACGGGGTAGACATCGGCAATGGGAATAAAGTCCTTGAGCGTGAGGCGGGGGGCCAAGTCAGAGGCGGGTGGGGTGCTCCCCGAGCTGAACTGACTGAGTACGTTATAGGGCTTATAAAACAGAATGTACTGATACCCCATAGTCCCGCCTATATCTATGTAATGGGCTGCAACATTTCATTGCAACTCTTGTGGAAATGTTGAGAAACTACAGCGGTCTAGGCGAGGCCGATATGCTGAACTCTAATAGGACTGATTCTGGCAGGACAACACCATGGATAGCGGCAACAAGTATCGCTTCGCTTGCACACTTACCTTTGGAGATATTTACGGGCAAGTTATCGCTTGGCTGGTGATTTTGTTCGTGAGCTTGGCGGCCTCCCTAGCGCTAATGGGGGCACGTCAGCCGATTTTTGCTCTGGCTACCGTAGGGCTCATTTTGGTGTTGTCGCTGCCGTTTTTGCTGTTTGCCTTTGTAACTACGCTGCTCAACCACATTGAGTTTGAGCCCGTAGATGCCAGTGCCGCCGCCTCAAGCCGTCCCGATCGCGGAGTTGCCTCGTCCACCCCGGCTAGGGCGATGAGCTAGGGCGTTGGCTCGGCGGGCTCAGGTTCGGCGGGCGCAGGCTCGACAGTGCTGCCGCTAGCCTCCGGTGCTGTCTGCCCCTGGGTTGCCATTTGACCAACTTGGTCTTTAAACTGCGCGGGGGCTAGGGTTGTGGCTTGGGCAAATAGAGCCTGGGCCGTTTCGGTGTCGCCCTGCTCTCGCAGCACTAGCGCCTTGGCCAAGACCGGGCGAAAGTCTTCCGGGGCAGCAGCAATGGTTTCGTCGTAGAGGGCGATCGCCTGGTCTGGGCTCTTGTTCTCAACATGTACCTGGGCCAACAGCAGTTTCACCGATGTCGCGTCAAAACTGGCTGCGCCACCTTCTGCTTGCAGCTGGTCGGCGGTTTTAAGCGTATCTTGCAGCAGTCCGATCGCCGCCTGGGGTCGCTCTTGCTGCACTAGGAGCACCGTCAGCCCCTGTAGGGCGTTCATGTTGCCGGGCTGCTGGTCGAGCACCTGGCGATAGATCTGGGCTGCGCCCTCTAGATCGCCCATCTGCTGCTTGGTTTGGGCCAAGAGCACCGCGTAATCGGGCACACTGGGGTTGAGCTCGACCAGCTTTTCGAGGGGGGCAACCACGCCGTTGATGTCGCCAAGCTGAATGCGGGCGTCAACTAGCCCCTGAAGAGCGGTTTGATTGTCGGGCTCGCGCTCTAGCACCAGCTCATAGCCCTTTGCCTGGGCCTCCAGTTCGGCTTGCATGGCCACGGGGTCAGCGGCGGGGTTGGCATCGGGGGTGCTGCTGGCTCTGCGGCCACTATTGCTGCCCAAAATTGGCAGCAGCGACAGCGACAAAAAGGCCGCTAACGCCAGGGTTAAGACAGTGCCAACGAGCCAACGGTTGCGGTTTGCGGTCACGGGTGTACCTCATCAAGGGGGCGGTGCGATCGCGCTTCGACTGCGATCGCAACAAATCGGTCAAGTCAATGATCTTAGCGTTTTAGCCTAGGGCTGCATCTATGCCCTAGCCCGACCAAGGCCATAGACAGGGCTACAGTAGCAAAGAAGTTGTCAAAAAGCTCAGAAACAATACGGATTGCTAACCGTCACCGATGGAAACTTAAGAGAGCTACTCAGTTAAGAACACAGCAGCAGCAGGGCAGGCTGCCTCAGAGCTAGAGAATCACCGTAAAGGTGGCTTTCTGACTCGTTTGTAAAGCCTTGTGCCAATTGCGTTAACCGCTTAAAGATTTGCCCTGGCAATGCACATTAAAGGGTGAATGTTACGCTAGGCTTACAGGCTTAAGTC
This sequence comes from Phormidium sp. VAR_61_metabat_6, assembly GCA_031425055.1. GTDB lineage: Bacteria > Cyanobacteriota > Cyanobacteriia > Phormidesmidales > Phormidesmidaceae > Nodosilinea. The sequence goes on along the minus strand of JANPIO010000306.1, from coordinate 10,154 downwards.
ATGCGCAGAGTTGCTGTTGCGCCGGGTGGCTAGTTTATGTTGAGAGGGAGATCGGTGGGTGTTATGGGTTCTGCAGAGCAAGACGCTTCTAATAAGAGCGACATTAACGCTAAAGATAGTCACGACCAGGGGACGGCACCCACTGCGGATCGGCCATCGCTACTGTCGCCTCCCCAGCGTCCGGTGCGTCCGGTGCGTCCCGCCGTTGCCCCCGAGACCGGAGTAGCCGTCAAGCCTCTAGCGAAGGCAGCTGACCCCGCTGTGGTGATGCCCAAGGCGACGGTAACCGAAAAAGTATCAGAGCCCCCTATCCCTGAACCAGACCCCGCCGCCTATCGCTATCAGCCCATCGCTCCCCCCAGCGAACCGATGCAGTACCGGGCCATTGGCCTAGTGCGGGGCACCTACGAACCTAGCGAAGCCGACCAGCTCAACCGGGGCAACCTGACCACTGAAGATGGCCACGTCATCGACTCGGTGCTGCTGGGGCGCATCACCAGCCTAGTGAAGAAACACATCGATTTAACCGTCTCTCACCTCTGGGTGGTCTATCCCCGCACCCGACGCGAGCTAGACAACGACGATCAAGACCTGCACCTGCAAATTGTCGGGGTTTGGGAGCCAGAAACCCTTGGTCTTCCTGGAGAATCGCCCTCCGGTGAGGACGGTGATGAAACCGACGCCGACGCCTCTGAGAAACCCGACTTAGCCGACCTACCGCCAGTTGACGACAACTTTTTCTCAATTCGCGGCGAGGTCATCAAATACACGCCCGAAGACAAGTGCATTGCCGTCAAGATTTTGCAGGGGGCCAAGCGCACCCCCGGCACGTCTAAGCCGTTTAAGCTGCTGCTCCACGGCACTATTGAGGGCCGCACTGTGGGCTATTTCTGGGACTTTAAAGTCAAGCGCGAAGCCAAAGTACTGGTGCTGAGTGAAGCCTCGCCTGTAGGCATTGTGCCGCCTAAGAAGCGAACCCCGGGCAGCGGCGGCGCTGCCCCCCGCCGAGGTAAGCCAGGCATGCGCAGTGGGCCAGGGGGCAGTCGTCCGCCTATGCCCAATCGTCGTCCCACTGGAGCCAAGGGCAGCGATGCCGGCACGGAGCGCCCGGCGAGTCGCCCCAAAAAGCGAGACGAAAGTCCCGAAAGCAGCGCTGAATAGGCCTGATTAGCGGCTCACATCCTGGGGCAAAAAAGCCCGATCTTGGGGTAGAGAGGCGACCGGAGAGGTTAGTTCAAACTGCCCGGCTTCAATCCAGCTTTTCAACTCGTCGGCAACTTGGCGAGCCATGTAAATACTGGCTAGCGGTGCCGTGCGCACCGGTTGACCTTCGATGGTAATGCTGCCGGACTTGAGCTGGGCATAGCTGACCAACCCAAAAGTGGGCCGCACCCGTCGAGGAATCGAAAAATCCATCACCGGGGCGACAATGTCGGCGTCCTGAATGGCACAGTGGGCTGCCACCTGTTCGTTGAGGATGGGGATTGGCACCCCGACCCCAAGCATCAGCGAAGGGCCGTAGCCCTTGAAATAGCAGCCCCGCACCCAGTGGGGCTGCATCTGTTTGGCGTCGCCGATTAGGGCCATGGTGGCGGCGGGGCCGATGGGGGTGCGGTTGGGCAACCGCCGCTGGAGCGGAAAGTGTTGGGTGCCCTCCCAAGCCAGATAGCCGATGCCGCCGCCGAAAAAGATGCGGGTGCCGATGCCAATGGCCTCTAAGTCAGGGTCGTTCAGCAAGGGCGACAGCGCGCCTGAGTTGGCGTACACCGCATTGCCGAGGCGGGGCTGAAGGGGACCGAGGTAGGTGGAGAGGGTGCGATCGCCCCCATTCACCCCCACAATAAAATTTTGGTAGAGCCCCCTGGGGCTAAACAGGTAGAACTGGTTGATGCTGTCGCGGGTAATGGTGGTATCGAGAGAGGTGCGGGGGTAGCAGTCGGTGCCGTGGCCCGTAGCCTGGAGCGGCACGCTACGCCCGGCGATCAGATCGGCAATCACATGGCCGCCGCCGTGCTCCCGGACGGTTTCGGGGTCGCCTAGATCGGCCCCTCGCCCGGCCACTGCGGGCTGGCTGGCTCCTAGGCAGACATCCACGGCCCCAAAGCCGGCGTAGGCGGGCACCCCATCCAAGTAGCACTCCAACAGCTTGATGGGCGGGTCAGTGTGGCCCAGGTTGAGCATGGCACCCGATGACTCCATCGGTTCAAAGGTGCCAGCGACCACCACATCTACCGCTTTAGCGGCGGCGGCAACGCCCTGCTCCTTGGCCTGCACCTTGAAGGCTTCGGCAGTTTGCACGACCACCTGCCCGGCGCGAATTTTGGCGTTGATGCTGTCGATGGTGCGCATGGGCAAGCCTAGGAGTTAGAGCTGCGCCGCAGCCAGAAAAGGCCGCCCATCAGCGCTGAGGGAGCCAATAGCAGCGCTATGACTAAGCCCAGTGTGGGCTCGTTTTGAGCCATCTGAGATCCGGTTAGTGCCATCGGCAGCCCGTACTTAATTAGGGCGCTCAGGGCTGCCGAGAGCCCGATCACTTTAGCCACAAAGCTGATATCAGAACGATTCATGGGTTTAGGCGGGCGATCGCCGCACGTTGAGACAGCACCACTCCTGTCGCCGCCAGAGGGTGGCCACCACCCAGCCGTGTTGCTCTAGGGTGTCGGCCACTAGTTTGGACTGATCGAGCAAAATGCCGCTGAGAATACCCCAGCCGTCGGGGGTAACAATGGTGTGCATCTGGGGGATGAGGTCCATAATCACCTCCGCCAAAATATTGCAGACAATGCCGTCTACGGGGGCATCAATGGCTTGGGCAATGGTGTCTAGGCTGCCGTGTAGCAGCGGTAGCTGCTCCTCCGTCAGCCCGTTCAAGGTGCGGTTGCCGACAGCCGAATGAATGGCTAAGTCATCGGTGTCGGCGGCGTAAGCCCGTCTAGCTCCCAACAGCAGCGCCCCAATCGAGAGAATGCCCGACCCGCAGCCAATATCGGCAATAGTAGCGTTGGTTTCTTCGTAGGTGAGCCGCATTTCGAGCGACTCTAGGCAGAGCTGGGTGGTGGGGTGGTTGCCGGTGCCAAAGGCCACGCCGGGGTCAAGGCGCAGCACCAGCCGCTCATTACCAGCGGGGGGCTCTAGCCAGGCCGGGGTGATCAAGAAGCGATCGCCAATTGGCTCTGGCTTCCAGTGGTCTTTCCAGCTTTTAGACCAATCTTCTTCGTCAATTAGCTGCCAGCTGATGCGAGGCAGCACCAGATCGTTGCAGAGCGCATCTTGTTTAATCAACAGGGCCATGGCGGAGAGATCGAGCAGCTCAAGCCGATGCTGCGGAAAATAGGCCTGCACTATACAGGATGATCCCCGCTGCTGGGTTGAGGTGCCCTGGCTACCAAAGCTGTCAAACCGCCAAAAAACCGTGTCTTCCAGAGACGGATCGCACAGTACCTTTACTTCCCACCAGGTATTGACCACGGCCATTCTAGGGGCTGCCTCACAACTATCAACATTGGGCTAACATGCTGCCTCTACCCTGCGCTTCTAAATCGTGACCCGGTAGGGTGGGCACCGCCCACCACTTACCTTCTGGACAAGCCAAGCGCGTTACCCTTGCCTATCCTACCGGGTTCCTCAAGCCTACAGGTTCACCGTGTAGGCATCGCGAATGCCCGGCACCTTGAGAATTTCCTCCAAAATGCCCTCCGGGAGAGGGTCATCCAGGCTGAGGGCCATGACTGCGTCACCGCGCACAATTTTGCGGCCCACCTGCATACTGGCAATGTTGACATTAAAGCTACCCAACAGCGAGCCAATTTTGCCAATAATGCCCGGCATATCGCGGTGCAGGGTAAACAACATGTGCTGAGTCGGCGGCACGTTAATGGGGAACTCGTCGATATCGGTGACGCGAATTTCGCTGCCCCCCAGCAGCACACCCGTAACGGAATGTTCGCCCAGGCTGCCCTTGGCCGACAGGTTTAATGATCCGGTGTAGTCGCGAATGTCAGCATCGCGGGTTTCAATCACGTGAATGCCGCGCTCTTTGGCCTCAATGGAGGCGTTGACGTAGTTGACCCGCTCCTGCAGCGCGTGGGAGAGCAGACCCTTGAGCGCCGCCACCATAATCGGCTGGGTGTCGCCCCCAGCAATGTCGCCCTGGAGGCGTACAGTGAGTTCCTGAACCCGGCCTCCGGCCAGTTGCCCCACCAGGTTGCCCAGGGTTTCAGCCAGTTGCAGGTAAGGACGCAGCTTTTGCATCACCTCGGGGCGCAGACCGGGGATATTCACCGCCGATCGCGCCGGTAGCCCCAGCAGCACATCGCGAATCTGCTCAGCCACATCGATTGCCACATTCACCTGGGCCTCTTCGGTGGAGGCCCCCAGGTGGGGGGTGAGAATCACGGCTTTATCCAAATCCCGCAGCTCCGAATCGCCCAAGGGCTCGGATTCATAGACGTCCAGGGCTGCGCCGCCGATGGTGCCCTCGCGCAGAGCTTTAGCCAGCGCTGCTTCGTCGATGATGCCGCCCCGAGCGCAGTTGATGATGCGCACCGTGGGTTTCATAGTAGCCAAGGCTTTCTCATCGACCAGGTGGGTGGTCTCGGGGGTCTTGGGCAGGTGCAGGGTAATGTAGTCGGCTTCGCGGAACAGTAGGTCTAGCTCCACCAGGCGGCAGCCCAGTTGCTCGGCCCGCTCGGCAGAAATAAACGGGTCGTAGGCCAGCAGCTTCATGCCCATGGCCCGCGCCACGGTGGCCACGTGGGAGCCAATTTTGCCCAAACCGACTACGCCCAGGGTTTTCTTATAGATTTCGACCCCAGTGAAGTCTTTGCGCTTCCATTCGCCAGATTTTACGGAGCGATCGGCGCTGGGAATGTAGCGCGACATTGACATCATCATGGCCAGGGCGTGCTCGGCAGCCGCAATCGTGTTGCCCTCGGGGGAGTTGACCACCACAATGCCTCGCCGGGTGGCTTCGGGCACATCGACGTTATCGACCCCAACCCCAGCCCGACCAATAATTTTTAGGTTCTGACCGGCATCGATGACGGCCTTGGTCACCTTGGTGCCCGAGCGAATCATCAGCGCGTCGTAGTCGCCAATGGCAGCTACCAGTTCTTCAGGGGAAAGGCTGGTGTTGACATCTACTTGAGCAACTTGGGAAAGAATATCGAGGCCCGCCTGGTCAACGGGGTCGGAAACTAGAACCTTGGGCATGGGTCGGCCATAAAAATGTCACAGGGATCTACTTTACTGCAAAGGCGGAGCGGGGCATTAGTGGGGAGAGTACTTTTGGTGAGGGAGTGGAGAGTAAGGGAGATGGGGGAGTGATGGAGATGGGGGAGTGATGGGGGAACAAATTTTCAGCAGTCGCCTTGGCTTTCAGGCAGGTTCTCGATCGCACGAAAGCAGTCAGAGAGCACGACGTTAGAGAACAAAAACCCTTCGGGATCGCTGAGCCGCAGGCCCTGAAGGGTGGCCCATGTGTCGCCCTCTAGAATGACCCAGCCCTGGACAATGTGGGGATTGAGAGCGGCGCGAAGGGTGGCCCAGGTGGTGGGGTCGCAGAGCGATCGCACCTCATTCCCACTGATTCCCTCCTTTAATCGCAAGCCCACCATTAGGCGATCTAGCAGTTGCTCCAGGGGCGGTGTCGGGGGTTCGCTGTGGATTCCTTTAGCAGCCTGAAACTCGTTTACCCACTCGCCATAGGTGGCCAAGGTGCGGGGGCGGCTAACGCGCTGGAGCTGGGTGTAGCTGGTCGCCCCGAGGCCAAAGCCGTAGTAGGGCTGATTGCGCCAGTAGGTCAAATTATGCTGACATTGGTGCCCCGGCTGGGCGTAGTTAGAGACTTCGTAGTGGTCGTAGCCCTGGGCGGTGAGAAACCCTTGGGCGAGTCGATACATCGCCGCCGTTTGCTCATCCGTGGGCAGAGGCTGGTCGCCGGGCTGGTAGCGCTTAGCAAATACCGTCTGGGGTTCCACCGTGAGGTCATAAACCGACAGGTGATGGGGATGGAGGGAAACTGCCTTGGACAAGCCGGTTTCCCAATCGGTTAGGGTCTGGTGGGGCAGTCCCGAGATTAAATCTAGGCTCCAGTTAGGCATGGCAACTTGGTGTAACCAGTCCACAGCGCGGTAAACATCGGCAACGCGGTGGTAGCGGCCACAGCTTTCTAGGATCTCATCGTTTAATGCCTGCACGCCCAGGCTAATGCGGTTGATGCCTGCCGATAGGTAGCCCTGGAGATGTTCTAGATCAAAGGTGCCAGGGTCCATTTCCATGGAGATCTCGGCGGCGGGGGCAATGCCAAACTGCTGGTCAATCTGAGCCAGGATGGTTTCGAGCTGGGAGACGGAGAGCAGAGAAGGGGTGCCGCCGCCAAAAAAAACGGTTTGAAGCAGAGATTGATTGAGCTTTGGAGTCGCTGCAATCTCTTCGCACAGCCGCTTTACGTAGCCCTCGACTGTGCCGGAGGTCTCGCCCCGCTGCTGGTTGCCCAGTACGGAGATGGGAAAGTCGCAATAGAAGCAGCGGCGACGGCAGAAGGGAATATGAATGTAGGCGGCGGCTGAGCTGGGGATCATGCCACCACGCTAACACTATCTCCAACACGAAGGACTTGGCCTGCCTGCCCACGGATATTGGTATTGACAGCCAGCTTGTAAAAATGGTTGAACCGCTGGGTTGAGGCCCAAGCTGGCAAAGTTGCCGCCCGCTGCTGAGCAAATGTCTTTTGAAAGTCAGGGGTAGCCGTTCCAGTCAGAGCGTCGCGGGTGGGCACCACGCAGCGCTGGCAGGGGTTAATGCCCTCTAGCACCACGTCGCCGATCGCAAAGTGAACCAGGCTGCCGTCGGTACTAAACAGTTGATCCTCCCAGAAGGCGGGCACACCGTCGATTTCAAGGTTGGTGCGGAAGCGGCGGCGGATTTCCTCTAGCGAGAGGCCATACCAATGGGCAACAGTTTGGAGCGTGGCGGTGCTGATCACCGTTGGCCCAGGAGCATTGGTGTCGTCGGGGAATCCGCTGTCGGAGTTGACTTGAAGCGTGACAGGTTGTTGAAAGTAATCGCTGAGCCAGGCTTCGAGTTCGGAACGCTGCTGCTGAAAGAAAAAGGTGGTGGCGGAGGGATGATCGTCAACGGCTATGGTCATGAACTGGCCATCCTCGGAGAAGGTCGATCGCAGGTGGTGGAGGTTGGCGGTGCGCTTGGCGTTGATGAAGCGATTTTGGGCATCAAAAAGGGCGTAGGTGCGATCGCCCTCCAGCGCCCCCCTGGCTAAAACCGTAGCTTGGTCAACCGAAACCCCATCTAGTGACTTGACCGGGAAAATATCGATGCGGGCGAGATGGCAGGTCATGGTTGAAGGTGGGTAGGCGGGTAAACCGGGCTACAGAAAAACCGGAACCCTGGGCTGGCCTAGATACGCGGCTACGGCCCAGAATTCCGGTTTGAGGATTGCTCTAAAAAGTCTTCTCTAGAAGCCCTGACGGGACACGAATTTCTCGATATCGGCCTGGGTTTGGTGTAGCAGGTGGTGGCGGCTGTCGCCAGTATTGTTGAGAGAAGGCACCAGGTTGCGCGCCTGGAGCGTCATGTGCAGCTGGAGATGGGCGACGTATTCGGAAAAGTCTTCGCGGGTTTCGGTCAGGGCTGGAGCAAACTTTTCTGACAGGGCCACGGGACAACCTCTATTGAAATATGCAACGATATCGAAGCTAACATAGGCTCTGTACCCCTCGTGGGCCGTGCAACGAAGCTTAACGGTGCGTTACATCTGACACAATCCATGCCCGGTTCCTCCCCCTCCGCCGACGGTCAGCCTCCCATTCCTGAGCGGTTGGCCAAGCACACGGTGCGCTACGCCGACCACCACGCGGTGAATTGGGACGACCTGACGCCGATGATGCGCCACTACGTGGAGATGAAGGAGCAGTATCCCCACGCCCTGGTGTTGTACCGGGTGGGCGACTTTTTTGAAACGTTTTTTCAAGATGCGATCGCGATCGCCCGCGAGCTAGAACTGGTGCTGACCAGCAAAGACGCGGGCAAAGCCATTGGTCGGGTGCCCCTGGCGGGCATTCCCCACCACGCTCTCGATCGCTACTGCACCCTACTGGTGGAACGGGGTTATGCGATCGCCATCTGCGACCAAGTCGAAGACCCCGCCGTGGCCCAGGGGCTAGTCAAGCGCGAAGTCACCCGCGTCATCACCCCCGGCACTGTGATCGAAGAGGGCATGCTGAGTGCCAGCCAAAACAACTTTTTAGCCTCCGTGGTGGTGGCTGGGCACCACTGGGGACTCTCCTATGCGGACGTATCCACCGGAGAGTTTGTGACGACCCAGGGCGAAGATTTAGATCAGCTCGCTCAAGAATTGCTCAGACTCCAGCCCGCTGAGGTGTTGTTCCCGGTGGATGCGCCCAACCTGGGGGCGATGCTCAGACCGGGCGATCAGTCTGACCAATTGCCGGGCTGCTTGCCGCGACAGTTTTGTTACACGCTGCGGCCCCAAGGCCCCTATAGCCAGAGCGAGGCGCGACAGCGATTGCTCCAGCGGTTTCGGCTGCGGTCGCTAGAAGGGCTGGGCTGCGACCACCTACCCCTGGCAGTGCGGGCGGCGGGCGGCCTGCTGCACTACGTTGAAGAGACCCAGAAAACCGTGCAGGCTCCGCTACAACCCCTCTGCACCTACACTCTGGCCGCCTACCTGGTAATCGATCACCAGACCCGCCGCAATTTAGAAATCACCCAGACGGCACGCGACGGCACCTACAACGGTTCGCTGCTGTGGGCGCTCGATCGCACCGTCACGGCCATGGGCGGTCGCACCCTGCGGCGCTGGCTGCTGCAACCGCTGCTCGATGTGAAGGGCATTCAACAGCGGCAGTCCACCATTATGGAACTGTTGCAGGACGGCAACCTGCGGCAGATGCTCCAGCACAAACTGAAACAGATCTACGACTTAGAACGGCTGGCGGGTCGAGCGGGTTCCGGCACTGCCAATGCGCGAGATCTGGTGGCCTTAGCAGATTCGTTTTTGCGCCTGCCCGATTTGGCCGCTTTAGCGGAAAAGGCCAAATCGCCCTACCTGCAAGCGCTACAGTACGTGCCGCCGGAGCTAGAGCAATTGGGGCAAACGCTGCGATCGCACCTAGTCGAAACCCCGCCCCTCTACCTCACCGAGGGCCACCTGATTCGCGATGGGGTCAACGCCCAGCTCGACGACCTGCGCCAGCAGGCGGTAGATGACCAAAAGTGGATCGCCGAACTGGAACCCGCCGAGCGCCAGCGTACCGGCATCTCCACCCTCAAAGTCGGCTTTAACAAAGCCTTTGGCTACTACATCAGCATTTCTCGCGCCCGCGCCGACCAGGCCCCCGACGACTACATCCGCAAGCAGACCCTGACCAACGAAGAGCGCTACATCACCCCCGAACTCAAGGAGCGCGAGACGCGGGTGTTCAACATCGAGTCTGAGATCAACGCGCTGGAATACGAGATCTTCAACCAGCTGCGTGAAAAAGTGGGCGAGCAGGTCGAACTGATCCGCAAGGTCGCCGCCGCCGTCGCCGCCGCCGATGTGCTCTGTGGCCTGGCGGAAGTCGCCATCTTTCAAGGCTACTGCTGCCCTGAGATGGATGAGAGTCGGGCGATCGCCGTCACTGAGGGCCGCCACCCTGTGGTCGAACAACTGCTCCCAGCGGGCTTCTTTGTGCCCAACTCTAACTACATGGGCACGATGCCAAGCGATCGCGACGCCGACCATCCCCAAGACCTGATCATTCTCACCGGCCCCAATGCCAGCGGTAAGAGCTGTTACCTGCGACAGGTGGGGCTGATTCAACTGATGGCGCAGATGGGCAGTTTTGTGCCCGCCAAGGGGGCGAGATTGGGGGTGTGCGATCGCATTTTCACGCGTGTCGGTGCCGTTGATGACCTCGCTAGCGGCCAATCGACCTTCATGGTGGAGATGAACGAGACGGCGAATATTTTGAACCACGCCACGCCCAGATCCCTGGTGCTGCTGGATGAAATTGGCCGGGGTACCGCCACCTTCGACGGCCTCTCGATCGCCTGGGCGGTGGCCGAGCACCTGGCAGTTGAGATCGAGTCCCGCACCATCTTTGCCACCCACTACCACGAGTTGAATGAGC
>JANPIO010000305.1:0-14282 GCA_031425055.1 Phormidium sp. VAR_61_metabat_6 | reverse complement strand
CGTTAGGAAAGTTTTGAATTCTTAGTTTTGAGTTTTGAGTTTTGAGTTTTCGCTGTAGAACCTTAATTCAAAACTCAAAACCCAACATTCAAAACTTTCCTTCCCCCACCTTTTCCCCATCACTCCCCTACTTCCCATGCCTACCATCGTCGATATCGCTGTCAACACCGAAGGCTTCTCTACCCTGGTCGCCGCCGTTCAAGCCGCTGGGCTGGTCGAGGCGCTGCAAAGCCCTGGGCCTTTTACGGTCTTTGCGCCAAATGATGCTGCCTTTGCTAAACTGCCTCCTGGCACAGTGCAAACCCTGGTGCAAAATCCACCCCAGCTGGGCCGCATTCTCAAGTTTCATGTGGTGGCGGGTAAATATACCAAGGATGAATTGATCAAACTCGGTACGGTGGATTCCCTTGAAGGTGCGACCATACCCATTCATAACCTCTCTGATGATGAGGCGTTTGAGGTAAAAAACGCCACGGTACTTGCCGCCGACATTGAGGCCGACAACGGCATTATTCACGTGCTGGATACGGTGATGTTGATGGGGTAAACCTTGGGCTGGGAAGCGATCGCTGTTTCTTTGTCTAACTAGATTGCGTGCGTTCTTTCCTGAACTGCGTCACTGGGATAGGTATCCTTGGTATAGAGGGTGACATTCTCTGTGAAACTAGCGATCGCATAACCGGCCCCAATGATGCCCCTAACCCGAAGTCGATATGTGACGATCCTGATTGAGGGGTTGTCTAGTTTTGGACTGTTACTCGTGTCTGGATGCTCGGCCTTGCCTGAGGTAGGGGCCATTGGTGCCCAGTTTCGCGAAATAGAGAATGCCGAGGCTTTAACCAGTGAGCAAACTTCCTTACTAGCCGTCACTGATCAGTACGCACACCAAGCTGCCCCTAAAACCCTGCCTACCGCAACCGTAGTTTCTGTGGGCGATGGCGATACGCTGCGGGTGCAGGGGCAGGATGGCCCGGTCACGATGCGCCTGGCCTGTGTGGATGCGCCCGAAAGTAACCAGGCCTTTGGCCCTGAAGCAACGCTGCGGCTGCGGCAGCTGCTCTCGACCGGGCAGCCGGTGGAGGTGCGGGCGATTGAGCGCGATCGCTACGGCAGAACTGTGGCTGAAATCTACAGCGGCGGCCAATCGGTTGGCCTACAGCTGGTACGTGAGGGCTATGCCGTCGTTTACGAACAGTACATTTCTGGCTGCGCCGCCACCGCTGATGACTACCGTCAGGCCGAATCCGCCGCCCGCAACGCCCGCCGCAACTTCTGGAGCCAGCCCAGCCCCACCATGCCCTGGGATTTTCGTCGGGGCGGGGCTTCCCCAACCCCGATCGCTCCACCCCCGGCGGTTAGGCCGGCTCCCGTTAACCCGCCTCCGACAGCGGCTCCAGACCTGCCCGCCTGCGTATCTGGCGATTGCGACTGTGGCGACTTTGCCACCTGGGAACAAGCTCAGGCTGTGCTCAACGCTTCCCCCGGCGATCCCCATCGTCTGGATGGCGATGACGACGGGGTTGCCTGCGAAAGCTTGCGCTAAAGCCGCTGGTCGAACATCATGTCTCTACTTTGGGCAAACGCCGTTTGCTCCTACTTGGTTACCAGCGCTGACGCCGCGATCGCCGCCAGTTAAACCAGTTCTCGGCCCAGTCGCGTCGCCAGGTGCCGTGTTGCCAGCGCTGCTGCTGCCACTCGCTCACCATTAGGGGAATGACGGCCATCTGGCTGGAGGATAGGGTCGGCACCCGATCGAGCTGCAACAGCGAAATATTCTGGTCGATCGCCAGCGCTACGGTGTGGATGAGTTCGCTGGCTCCAGGGCCGCAAATTTGGGCACCGAGCAGCTGCCCATCGGCCCGCACTAGCCACCGGCAAAAGCCCGTGATGTCGCTACCGTAGTGGGGTTTAAGAATTTGGCCGAAAGCGACCTGCACCACAGTCGCTTCGCCGCCGTACCAGCGACGGGCTTGGTCAGCGGTGAGCCCGATGCGCGCATATGCTGGCGTGGTGTGGAGCAGAGCCGGGCGATGCAAACAGGACAGCTTGCGCCAGGGTAGGTAAAGGGCGTTGTGCAGGGCGATCGCCACCTCCTGGCGATCGGTCGCTTCAGCCCAGTAGCCGCCCAGGGCCGGGCCACAGGCAAACACACGGGAATGGGCGGTGGCGAGGCGATCGTCCACCGGCAACGCGGTGGCGACTCCGTGAACGATTTGGGGATGAATGCCGATGCTGCTGAGGTTGAGCGGCCCCAAGATGGGGTGGGCAGCGGTAGCTAGCACCAGGGTTTGAGCTTTGAGTAAGTCACCATCGACCAGCGAGACTTCAAAGCTGTCTTTGTAATGGATGGTGTCTGAGCGAGTGTTGAGCTTGAGGGTGACCCCTGCCGCCTCTAGCAGCGCTTCCACAAAAGCAGATATATCCGAGTCCTCAGTAGGGAGCAGCTGGTCGCCTCGGGTGACTAGGGTAGTGCGGCAACCGAGTTGAGCCAGGGCTTGGGCCAGGGCGATCGCCGCCGCACTCCGCCCCAGCACGATCGCCGACTCAGGCAGCACTGCCAAATTCAGCAGCGTATCGACGGTGAGGTATGGCGTCTCGGCTAGACCAGGAATATCGGGGACGGTAACTGCAGTACTGGGGGCAAGGAGGTAGCCGCGCGATCGCAGTCGCCGCGTCAACGTTGTCACCGCCAGATTTGGCCGAGGGCTAAATTGGCCGGGTTCTAGCACTATATCCACACCGCTGGTGGCCAGGCCATCGAGACTCAGGTGGGGGTAGGCGATCGCCTCTAGCGATCTGACCTGAGATTTCAGCGACTCCCAGGTTTGGCGCTGAGAGGCTCCAGCTTGAGCTAGGGTGGTAAGCACAATCTGCCGACGAATCTGGCGCTCTACCTCGCCCGGAGGCTCAGCCAGGGCTACCCGCGCGCCCTCCCGCACCGCCAGGGCAGCGGCCTCGCGCCCCTGCACCGTGCCGCCGAGAATCACTGCGTCGTAGTCAACGGTCATGGTCTCTCCACGTGGGTCTCCATGAGTTTAGCGCCAGCGCTAGCGGGGGGATCGGGAAGATGGGGATGGTGAGGGAGATGAGGCGGGTGAGGGAGTATGAGGGTGAGGAATCAGGATTTATTGGTTTCTGCGGAGCTTTCTAGCTCCCTATCTCCCCCATTTCCCCCATCTTCCTCACCTCACCTACCTCCACTATTTAGTCTGAGTAAAGTTTTTTCCCCGTCCTGATGGGTTGCAGCGGGGCAGGTAAGATTTGAAACAAACGCAGCATGGGCGATTATGACAGGCACCACTACTACCCGCGAGTTCGCATCGATCACCGATTTTTCTGACTTTGCCCCGCCAGAGATTACCCGCGATCGCGTTTTGGCGGCCATCGACGTCGGCACCAACTCGATTCACATGGTGGTGGTCAAAATTCAGCCTGACCTGCCCGCTTTCAGCATTATTGACCGCGAAAAAGAGACCGTGCGCCTGGGCGACTTCAATGCAGCCACGGGCGGGCTGTCAGAAGCCGCTATGGAGCGAGCAATTAAGGCACTAAAACGCTGCTGTGCGATCGCCACCAGCCTCGAGGCCGAAGATGTTGTGGCGGTAGCCACCAGCGCCGTGCGAGAGGCCAGCAACGGCCAAGAATTTGTTGAGCGGGTTTACGCAGAAGTTGGCCTGGCCCTCAACTTGATTTCGGGCACCGAAGAAGCGCGGCGCATCTACCTGGGCGTGCTCTCGGGCGTAGAGTTTAATGGCCAGCCCCACACCATCATCGACATTGGCGGCGGCTCCACCGAGCTAATTTTGGGCACCGGCGAACCCCATCGCTTTCTCAGCAGCACCAAGGTGGGAGCGGTGCGGCTCACAGCCCAGTTTGTTTCCACTGACCCCATCTCAGATGCCGAGTTTAGCGCTCTGCGAGCCTACGTACGAGGCATGATAGAACCCAACACCACCAAGCTTAAGCACCATCTCCAAGCCGAAGAGCCGATGCAGCTGATGGGTACCTCAGGCACCATTGAGTGTCTAGCCGCAGTCATCGCCGCTGAGCGACTGGGCCTGGTGCCCAACCCCCTCAACGGGTTTCAGATGAGCTACGACGAGATCTCGCGGCTGGTTGAAACCCTGCGCCAGGCCACCTATGCCGAACGGCTGGCCCTGCCCGAAATGTCGCCGCGCCGCGCCGAGATCGTCGTCGCGGGAGCAGTGATTTTGCATGAAACCATGGGGCTCCTCAACGCTGACAGCATTACCATCTGCGAGCGAGCCCTGCGGGAGGGAGTCGTCGTTGACTGGATGCTTACCCACCGTCTGATCGAAGACCGGATGCAGTTTCAAAAGTCGGTGCGGCAGCGCAACATTCTCAAAACCGCGAAGAAATATAAGGTGCATTTTGACCGCTCAAAGCGAGTAGCCGAGTTTGCGATGGATCTGTTTGAGCAAACCCGAGGCAGCCTGCACGCCTGGGGCAATTTAGAAAAAGAACTGCTCTGGGCCGCCGCCATCTTGCACAACTGCGGCCACTTTGTCAGCCACTCGTCGCACCATAAGCATTCTTACTATCTAATTCGCCACGGCGAGCTGCTGGGCTACACCGAAACCGAGCTGGAGGTGATCGCCAACATCGCCCGCTATCACCGCAAGAGCGCCCCTAAAAAAAAGCACGAGAACTACCGCAGTCTGCCCACCCGCTACCATCGCCAGATGATTACTCACCTCAGCGCCCTGCTGCGCCTGGCGGTGGCCCTCGATCGCCGTGGAATTGGGGCCGTTGCGAGCATTCACTGCAACTTTGATGCTGACGCCCACCTACTGACCATGGCGGTGAAAGCCGCCAACCCTAGCGATGACTGCGCTTCAGAACTGTGGAATCTGGATTATAAAAAGGCCTACTTTGAGCAGGTGTTTGAGGTGAAACTAGTGGCCCAGCTGGTGAGTTAAGGCATTTCAGCAGCAGACCCCCCAGTGCGTCCTTAATCTCGCTCGGTGCTGGGACGGCGTTGGGCTGGCTGAGGAGACCGACTGGGGAAGCCCTCAGGGGTTTCGGCGGCGGGGGCGATCTTTAACCCAGCTTCGGGGAGCGCGTGAAGGGTAGTTTCTTCGAGCTGAGGCAGCGGGGCATCCAGGTTGCCGGGAAGGGGGCGATTCCCCTCCGGGGAAGTCGCGCCATCGAGCTGGTATTCCTGGCCGCCGTCCTTAGTTAGGCTATCCTCAAGCTCCAGCGGTTGGTGGGGTGGGGCGGGGATAGAGGCGCGATCGCCAGGCTGAATAGCGGGTTGAGGGGTCTGAGCTGATTTGGCGGGGCGGCGGGGCGGTGGCTGAGGCGATGGCTCGTTTGTCCAGGCTTGCCAGGCGGCGCGGGCTCCGGCCATAAAAGTTTTGGTGCCGGTGTTGAGGCGCTTGGCTCCGGTTTGGGCGGTAGCAATACTCTGGTTGACCTGCTGCGCCACCTGCCCAGCGCTCTGCACGCCCTCAGTGACATCGTCGGTGAGTTCTACAATTTCTAGCCCGGTGAGGCGAATGGCCTCCAGGGTGGGGGGCAGCTCGCGACCCAGGGTGTCAAAGAATTTTTCGGCGCTGCGGGCGGCGCGACCCAGCTCGCGCATGGCCGGTATGGCCACCATCAGCACCGCTGTCAGACTGATGACAACCAGCAAAAACGATAGAGCTAGCCAAAACAGCGGGTCTGCCAAAATGAGTGCTCCTACTCCTGGGTAGACCCGTTGCTGACCACGGGGGCGGACTGGCGAAGCTGCTCATACTCCTGGCGACTGGCTTCCTGCCCGGCGGCGATCGCCTCCCGCAGCCGAGTCAGGGTGTGATCCCAGTTGACCAGGGCGGTTTCCGACAGGCGATCGGCCTGGAGATTGACGCTGGTGGCCAAGTCTTCGACTAGCTCAGGCAGGGCATCGGCAGATTTTTTGAGAATGCGACGGGTCTCGCGCCCGGTGCGGGGGGCCACCAATAGCCCTGCCACTGCACCTATGGCGGCTCCTAGCAAAACCCCGCCAACAAACCCCCCCGACTGTTTCTCGCTCATAATATGTCTATCCTGTGGTTGCCAAACCGTTAACCCCGACCTCTGCCCCAAGCGCTTGAGCGGCGAGCTAAGGCAATACTACCGCCTTTTAGCGGGAGCCATGTTGACCTTGGGGCTGAACCGGCGGCTGATTCCTAGCCAGCGACTGGCCTGGGGCAGTAGGCCCACCATGGCCATGAGCTGCTGGAGACGTTGAAGCTGGAGCTGGAGGAGGCTGTAGCGCTGCCGGAGATAGGCTGTGCCCGATTGGCCGCGCAAAATAGCGGGAGGAATAACAATCGGATTGAGGGTTTTGTGGGTGTTGCGCTCCCAGTTTGTCAACGCGTCAGCCACGGCCCCTAGGCTTTTGCTCAACCGCCATACCCGCCAGGCCACATAGAAGCAAAACAGCGCAATCACTAGATTTAGGCTAACGGCAACCGCAATCACAACTTTCGCCCTATCCTTTAACTGGCTTAATCATAACGGTATTCTGGCCTAGCGACATTTTGGGCCAACCGCCGTTTTTCCTGCTGCCGTTAGGACATCTCCCCGTTGGATACCTTTGCCAAAACCCTTGATGTAGATCCAACCCGTGGGGTCGATGAACCCTCGGGTCGCCCCCACCTGCCCTACAAAACCCTGACGATCGCCCTCAGTGCTGCCCAGGGCAACACGCTGATTAAGCTGGCCCCCGGCACCTACAGCACCGCCACGGGCGAACGCTTCCCTATCACCGTGCCCGACGGAGTGATGATCGCGGGCCAAGAATCGACCCAGGGGCAAGGGATTGCGATCGCGGGCGGCGGGCCAGGGCCAGGGGCGATCTCGGTAGGGCTGATCCTCCAGGGCCAGAGCCAGCTGCGGGGTGTGACAGTGCAAAACCCCCAGGGCATCGGCATCTTAATTGACGCGGGCGCGCCCCTGGTGCGGGCCTGTCGCCTCAGCCAGTGTCGGGTGGGGCTCCAGGGGGCGGGGGCGAGTCGGCCCCTGGTGGCCAAAACGGGAGTGACTGACTGCGGCGATCGCGGCCTTAGCTTTGGCGATCAGTCCCGAGGTGAGATACAAGACTGCTCAGTAGAGCGCTGCGGTACCGGCATTTACCTGGGGCAAAACGCTGCCCCCCTGATTCGCGGCTGCCAGTGCTCAAACAATCAGGTGGGGGTGCAGGTGGCGGGGGCCGCTAGCCCAGTGCTGCGGCAAAATCGGCTGGTGCAAAACCAAACTACCGGCCTGGTAGTGCAAGACAGTGGCCGCCCCGACCTGGGTCAGCCCGACGACCCGGCGGGCAACATTCTGCGCTACAACCGCCAGAACGATCTGCGCAACGACACCCAACCGGGGCTCATGCTGGTGGGCAATGATGTCATCCCCACAGGGCTGGTGGGAGGGGTGAACCTGGTGGCCAGCCAGTGGCCTGACCCTGCCGCTGTGCCCCCCGTGCTGCTCGATCGCCCCACTGTTTCCCCTGCGCCCCCCCAACCCTCACCTCTACCGCCGGATAAAACTCCGGTTCCCACCGCCCCGGTAACCAGCCGCTTTACTGACCTGGGCAGCCACTGGGCCACCCCCTACATCGAGGCCCTAGCCGATCGCGGCCTGGTGAAAGGCTACGGCAATGGCACCTATCGCCCCCAGGAAACCATCAACCGGGGCCAGTTTGCCGCCCTGGTGGCGGCCAGCTACAGCGCCCTCGACCCAGTGCGCGACGCAGTTACCTTTGTGGACGTACCCTCGACCCACTGGGCCAACCGCGCCATTGACCAGGCCCAGCGCCGGGGATTTTTGGGCGGCTACCCCGACCAGACCTTTCGCCCCGCCCAAGGCATGGTACGGGTGCAGGCGATGGTGGCGGTGGCCACGGGGCTGAAGCTGCCTCCGGCCCCGGCCAGCGGGTTGGGGGTCTACCGCGATCGCGCCCAGATTCCCAGCTATGCGATTGATGCTCTGGCCAGCGCCACCCAGGCGGGCCTAGTGATCAACCACCCTGACCCCGAGCTGCTGCGGCCCCTAGAAACCATGACCCGCGCCGAGGTCGCCGTGCTGATCTACCAGGGGCTGGTGGCTCAGGGCAAGGCCCCAACCTTAACTACTGTCGCTACCCCCCCCGCTGCTATGGCTCAAGGATCGTTTCCCGATATTCAAGCCCACTGGGCACTGGACTTTATTCAAGGTTTGCTAAATCTGGGCCTGGTGCAGGGGGATGACGCAGGCCGCTTTAACCCCGCTCAGCCCATGACCCGCGCCCAGTTTGCGGCCCTGGTTAACCGTGCCTTTGCCCCCGCCCCCCGCCGCCCTGCCCAGCTGTTTCGCGATGTGCCCTCGGGCTACTGGGGAGCCAGCGCCATTCAAACCGCCTACCGGGGTGGGTTTCTCTCGGGCTTCCCTGACCAGACCTTTGGGCCAGAAAATCCTTTGTTGCGAGCCCAGGTGTGGGTGGCGCTGATTTCGGGGCTAACCCTGCTGCCCAACCAGCCCGGCAACCTGAGATTACTGGAGCGCTACCGCGATCGCGCCCAAATTCCTGACTATGCGGTGAATGCGATCGCCAAGGCCACGCAGCTTAGTCTGGTGGTCAACGTGCCCGACCTTGCTCAACTCCACCCCAACCGGGTGGCCAGCCGGGCCGATGTGTGCGTGGCGGTGTATCAGGCGCTGGTGCTACAGCTGCGGGCGTCGAAGATTGACAATCCGTTTATTGTGAGGGCGTAGGGGAGTGGGCGGGTGGGCGAGTGGGGGGGAGATGGGTAGGCGGGTGGATGGGTGGGTTAGGTGGCTTTCTCTAGGACGACGAGTAGGCGGGTGGCGAAGATTTTGGGGAGGTGGTCGCAGAGGCGATCGATCGCGGTCATCAGCGGTAGCCATGCCGTGGGGTAGAGCTGGGGCTTAGAGTAGCCGCCGGAGGCGACGTAGGACAAGGCGGCGTAGCGCTGGGTCGCGACAACTCGGAACCCGTTTAGGTTTTGCTGAATGTGGGACTTTAGAAAAAGGCGGCTGGCGTTGCCTTGGGCGGCGTAGTAGTCGATTTGGGCCGGTTCCCACTCTGGGGGAGCGTGCCACTGAATCGGCTGATTCAGCGCCAGGGGTTCGGGGTGGAGCGCGCCGTAGACCAGCAGACCCAGCAGGCTAACGCAGGGCTCGAATAAAATTACCCGGCCACCAGGGGCCAGCACGCGATCGAATTCCTGGATGGCAGTGCCGGGATAGCGCAGGTGGTGAAACACGTCAAAGAGCACCAGGTTCGACAGACTGCCGGAGGCAAAGGAGAGGGCGTAGGCGTTCTCCACTTGATCAATCCAGGGGTTAGGGAAGATGTCGGTGCGAATACAGCCGGGGATCACCCGCTGAATATCGGCCACCCCAGAGCCTAGCTCGACCGTGGGCAGCGGCAGCGGGGCCAGATGACGGGCAATGGCTTGGTGAAAGGTTTTGTAGATTGCCCGCAGAGCCGGTTTCTTTTTCCAGGCGTCGGCGTTTTTGAGAATTTCTTGATTGTGTCGATCGATGCTTTCTAGCGTCATTCTGTCGTCTGTCTCTCCCTTGAGCCTGGGCCTATCATAGGTGGTCGTTCCCACAGGTCAAAGCGGCTGGCTCTCCCCATGCCTCCATCTATAGTAGGGTGGGCATTGCCCACCAGACCTCTGGCCCTTCACTCCCAGGCCTTCTCCCTTTAGTCAGCCATCAGATTCGCCATGCCATTGCTCCCTAGTTCCACCGCCCAGCGACTCAGCCTCGGCAAATCTGACCTCGCGCCCTACCTGGGGCTGAGCCTGTGGGTCGGCATGCTGCTGCTGTTGCGCAGCCCGCTGCAAAGCCTGATGCCCCACGACGAGGGCTGGTACGCCCAGCAGGCCCGGTGGATTGTCGAAACCGGCGACTGGGTGACCCAGTCGTGGTGGGGGGCCCCGGTGCACGATCGCATGATGGGCATTCAGTGGCTGATTGCCGCCTCCTACAAGCTGTTTGGGGTGAGTGAGTGGGCGGCTCGGCTGCCGGGGGCGATCGCCTGCTGGGGGGCGGTGATGCTCACCTATGCGATCGGGCGACGGTGTTTGACGCCCCAGATTGCTCTGTGGGGCGCAGCGATTCTTGCCGCCACCCCGATCTGGATGCAGGCGTCGCGGCTGGCCACTCAAGATGTGCCCCTGACGGCGCTGGAGCTGCTGGGCATTTGGGCGCTGCTACAGGCTGAAACCCAGTCTGGGCGGCTGGGCTGGGGATTTTTGGCGGGTAGCACCGTGGGCCTGGGCTTTATGCTCAAAAGCATCATGGTGATTCCGGTGGTGATGGCTCTAGGGCCGTACCTGGTGCTGGAGCACCGTCGCCACCGCCACTTGCTCAACCCAGGGATCTATCTGGGTCTTGTGGTGGGCATGGTGCCCGCGATCGCCTGGCTGGCCCTCAGCGTACAGCGCTACGGCTCGCTGCCCCTAGAGCGCACCTTTGGCCTGTTGGCTAACCTGGCCCAGGAAGACTTTCACAACGTTGGCCCGCTCTACTATTTCTGGAATATTCCCCTCAATGCCTTTCCCTGGCCGCTATTGGCGGTGCCGGGGCTGTGGCTGGGGTGGCAGTCGCCATACCCCCGCAAGGCACTGTGGTTGGGATACCCACTGGTGCTGTTTACCCTGCTCACCCTGTTCAAGACCCGCACCTGGTACTACCCACTTCAGCTATTGCCCTTTGTAGCCCTGCTGGCCGCCCTCACCCTGACGACCCTGGGAATGCTCTATCGGTCAGGCCGACGACGGCGGCTGGTGGCGGGCCTGACCTATGTTCTAGCCGCGATCGGGATCGTGCTGGTAGGGGCGGGGCTGGTGGCGCTACTGCAACCCCAGCGCATTTTATCGTTGGGAATCTCGGGGGAGGAGCTTTGGCGCTACGGTCTGCTGGCGATCGCAGCGGGGCTGGGCTGGCTCGTGCCCCTAGGTGCCTACTGGCGCTATAAGTCTTGGCCCAAACGGGCTGAGACGACCCCACTGTGGCAGGTGGGCTGGCTGCTGGGCCCGTGGCTGGCGATCGCGCTGCTCTACACGACGGGCCTGTGGGGCAATTACAATCCCGATGTCAAGCTAGCCCTGACCACGCCTCCTCTCCAGGCGATCGTGGCCAACAACCCGGTTCACGCCATTGTCAACAGCATCAGCCTGGGTGATGAAGATGCGGTGCTGATCACCTTTTATACGCCCCAGCCCGGTACCGCTACCGACAACTGGCAAACCCTAGCGCCGGGCAGCTACGCCTGGGTTGCCGGGCCAGATTTGGGGGCGCTACCCGCCGAGACGGTGCGCCTGGGCCAGGTGCGCGACTGGGTACTAGTGCAGCTTCCTTAAACATTTTTCTTAATCATTGGTTGAAGTCTCCGTAGAGTTGGCAAAACCTAGTGTTGTATTAAATACCCCTAGGGCAGTCTAAGGGTAAGGTCAATCGCTGGCCACGGGCCGGGCGTTGGCCTGCATTTTTTATCAACCTCGGAGCACTAAATTATGGCTAAGTTTGGAGTGAAGATGACGGCAACGGTGGCGTTGGGAGCGATCGCCCTGGCCAGTACCGCAGCTATTGCCCAGGCCCAGTCTCGCTCAGACGCGCTGAGCACTGGCGAAACCATTACCTACGAAGGTTATTTGCTGGCAGATGAGGCGGTGTTTGCCAGCTGCGATGACGACTGTAGCGATCTCGATATGTTTCTCTACGATGCTCAGTCGGGGGAACTGGTGGCCTCAGATACTCTGGTTGACGCTGTGCCTGGCGTGGTGGCTCCCTACGAGGGCAACTTCTTGATCGAGCTAGTGATGGCGAGCTGTAGTGTCGAACCCTGCGCCACCTGGACCGATTCGGATGCTGGGTTTTAGGGAAGCGCACCATTTCCTTTATCGTTTTGAATGATGCAAAGAGGCAGGGGCGATCGCTCCTGCCTTTTTTAGTGGTTCACGCTACCAAAGCAGCCAGACTTCCCGCATCCGTTAAATTTTCAGCGACTTCCATCGCTCATTTTGAGAAAATACGCCATAGTTTGGGCAGTTAGTGTGTAGCGAGCGGGCAGCGGCAACCTATGGCATTTGATGCAGGGCGGTTTTTTCGGGCCTGTAACCCCAGCAAAACTCTAAACCTCACTTCCCCCGCCGACAAACAGTACTACATCGACTTCTCGGCGGTGCGGGGCAGCGATCTAGTGCAAGAGCTGAAGCGTACTATTACTCTGTCGGGAGAAGAACCCACCTGCCAGTTGTTTACGGGCCACATTGGCTGCGGCAAATCGACTGAGCTTTCTCGCCTACAGGGTGATCTAGAGGCGGCGGGCTACCATGTGGTCTACTTTGAGTCGACTGACGATTTAGACATGGGGGATGTGGACATCAGCGATATTTTGCTGGCGATCGCCAAACAGGTCAGCAAAAGCCTAGAGGATGCCAAGCTGCGTTTAACCCCCAGCCGCTTTCAACAGCTGATTAAGAGCACCGCCGATCTGCTCAACTCTGAGGTTACAGGGCTAAAGGTTAAAGGGCCTGAAATTGGCGGTATCAAGGTCGGTGGCGACCTAGGCATCAGTGCTGCGGATGGCACCTATTCGCTCTCCCTTGGCATTGGCGAAATTACTACCAAGGCCAAAGACAGCAAAGACGTGCGCGCCCTGCTGCGCCAGCACCTGGAGCCGCGCATCAAGACCATTCTCGACATCATCAATGGCGAGCTGATTGACGCCGCCAACCGGCAGTTGCTCGATCAGGGCAAAGCTGGCCTGGTGGTGATTGTCGATAACCTCGATCGCATCGACAACAAGCCCCGCGTGCAAGATCGCCGCCAGCCTGAGTACCTGTTTGTCGATCGGGGTGACCAGCTCAAGCAGTTGCGCTGCCATGTGATCTACACCATTCCCCTGGTGCTGTCGTTTTCGAACGAGAAAGAAAACCTGACTAACCGCTTTGGCGCTAGCCCCCAGGTGCTGCCGATGGTGCGCACCCAAAACCGCGACGGCAGCGCCTGCGAAGCGGGGCTAGAGGCTCTGCGCCAGATGATTTTGGCCCGCGCCTTTCCGGAGGTGCCTGCCGACCAGCGCCTGGATCAGCTGGGGCAAATCTTTGACTCGACTGAAACCCTCGATCGCCTGTGTTTGGCCAGCGGTGGCCACGTGCGGAATTTGCTCGTGTTAGTCAACGATTGCCTGAAGAAGGCCGACCCGCCTCTTACCCAGGCTCTGCTCACTCAGGTGATTAGCCTGCGGCTGAGCGATCTCACCAAGGCGATCGAGGTCGAAGAATGGGGCCTGCTGCGGGAGGTGCATCGCACCAAGGCGGTGCGGGGCGAAGGCGAATATCAGGCGCTGCTGCGCAGTTTGTTTGTGTTTGAATATCGGGATGCGGGTCAAACCTGGTTTGACCTCAACCCCGTGCTACTGGCTGCTAAGGAACTCACGCCCGATGCCTGACGTTTCGTCCCCTGAGATCGATCGCCACAACCAGCAAGCGCTGGAGGAGCTTTGTCGTCTGCTGCGCTTTTCGCAGGGGGAGTTTGAGCTGATTTTGGCGGTGTGCAACTCGACCCAGCAGCGGCAAGGGTTGGTGCAGCAGCTGCGACAGCAGTGCAGCGTTGCCTTTGCCGAAATCACCCTTGAGCCAAGCACCACCACCCTCTTCACCACCATTCGCAGCGCCATCGGTAGCCCACCCCCCGAGGCCCTGATGGTCTATGGCCTGGATGGGGTGCACGACCTGCGACAGCTGCTCACCGCCACCAACCAAATTCGCGAAGAGTTTCGCCAGTTTCCGTTTCCGCTGGTGCTGTGGCTCACCGACGACGGCCTTAAACAGCTGATTCGCACCGCGCCAGACTTTTACACCTGGGCGAACTCGATTACCTTTGCTACGCCGCCCGAGTTTTTTCTCGCCTTTTTAGACGAGCTAATTGCCGATGTCTGGCAGCAGGTGGTGGAGTCGAGGGAAAATCGCTTTCTCAGCAACCAAGAGCTGGGCCTCACCCCCGGCTCGGCCCGCTGCCGCGAGCTAGACACTAGCCTAGAGGTGCTGGCGGCGCAGGGTATGGCCCTCACCCCAGAGCAGTCGGCGGGGCTGGCCTTTGTGCAAGGCCGCATTGCCGACAACAACAGCCCAGAGGCCCGCGAGCACTACGAGCACAGTCTGACCCAGTGGCAAGCCCTGGTAGACCAAAATAATCGCGCTGAAGTGGTCGAAAAGATTGGCCACGTACAGTTTTACCTGGGCCTATGGTGGCGCAACTACTCGGTGCGTCATCGCCGCGAGTTTGGG
>JANPIO010000304.1:0-2971 GCA_031425055.1 Phormidium sp. VAR_61_metabat_6 | reverse complement strand
TATAAATCTCTTATATGCCTACCTCATGCGAGATTAGGTGTATGAGATATTGATATAACCATCGGCAGCTCTAATTATCCGAGCCGCCGCACGGTGTACCGCATCCTGTCCGCCGAGATCAGTTCAGAAGAGCAAAAGCAGAAGAAACGCTCCATCGGCTGGCAAGGAGATACTTTGACGCTGACCGCAAAATCAGGAATTGCGATCGCCGTTGACTACAGTAACCAGGTGTGGCAGTGCGATCACACCGCTGCCGATATCGTTGTCGTCGATAGCCAAGGCGAGAGTCTGGGTCGTCCGACCTTGACCACCGTCATCGACACCTACTCGCGGTGCATCATGGGGATACACCGCGGCATAAAACCCCCCAGTGCTGCCGTCACCGGCTTAGCCCTGCGCCACGCCATCCTGCCCAAACAGTATCCACAGGGCTACGCCCCCCAAGCCCTGTGGGAGAGCTACGGCATCCCGAAGTACCTTTACACCGACGCCGGTTCCGACTTTACCTCAGCCTGCTAGAGAGTCTTCAGTATCAAGCCACGCGGGGGCGCATCCCTGACCTCCGGGAGCGGGTCTACCACGTGCTCCGGAGTTGCCAAATCGAGATGATTATCTTCGACGAAGCCCAACGGGTAACGACTCAAGCGATATCCGAAATCAGAGACATTTCAGACCTCTTAGAAATTGCCGTCGTGCTGGTGGGCACTGATCGCCTCAACGCCGTCATTCAACGCGATGAACAAGTCCTCTATCGATTTCTATCGGCCTATCGCTTTTCCCGACTCAGCAGTGAAGAACTTCAGGAGATGACCGCCCTCTGGGAAGAGCATGTGCTGCAATTACCCAAACCCTCCAACCTGGCCAACCCGAAAGCGCAGAGCCTGCTGCTCCAGGCCACCCGAGGCTACATCGGCGTCCTGAATCAAATCCTCTGTGAAGCGGCCATTCGGGCCTTGCAACGCGGTCAGCCACGCATTGAGTTGCCCTTACTGAGACAAGTGGTCAAAGAATGTTCACTGGCGATCAAGTAATGGAAGGAGACCCGTCTTCACCAGCACCAGCACCAGCCTCCGTAGCCTCCTTAACCCCTTGGCTTTTCCGGGTCGAGCCCCATGCTGACGAGAGCTTTGGTCACTTTTTGGGGCGATTTCGTCGGGCCAATGGCCTCAGTAGTGCCCAGTTATCGGCCATGCTGGCTCAGCGCTCCTATGTCGTCTCCTATTGGGAAAGCCCATCGCGTCAGCGGCGACCGGCCCCAGGGCAGCTTCATCAGCTATCTCAGATGAGTGGCGTTGCGATCGCCCGCTTCCACGGGATGTGGCCACCCTCCGACACCCGATTGCATTGGCCCACGCGGTTGTGTCCTGCCTGCTACGCCGAAGCCCCTTGGCATAGACTGACCTGGCAATTGATTGCCCAACCCGATTGCGCAATCCATCAGCGGCGGCGCACCCGTCGTGGAGAGACACCTCTATTGTCCCAATGTCCCCCTGTCATCATGCGTTTCCACTACCGAGTCATTGGGCAAGCGGCCAGTGTGCTCATTGCCAACTCCCTTTCGCGCAGATGCGGTTTTAGCAAGCGGCCACTCACCCGGTCTAGGGTTGAGGTGTCAACTTAATTGACCAGCTAACTTCACGTCCAGCCACCGGTTCGTGGGTCTGTTGGAACCGCTGCTTCAAGCGTTGTTCCTGTTCGGTGATGTCGCTCGGGTAGTTCCATTGGCCCGGAGTGAGCCGACGAAAGATGACAGCTGACTCCCGCTGGAATTGGGAAGCCTCTTGAGTCGCACAGGCATCAAAGAAAGCCGGTTTTAGAGCTTCAATTTGGGCTTCGAGTTGAGCTAACTGAATCCGGAGCACCACCATTTGGTCAATTACATCGCTAGGCTCAGCCGTGGTTATGGTCATTGATGGCCTAAAGAATTTTGTCGCTAACCATGATAGGAGTGATGCCGTATCCCTCATGCCAGGCGGGCTACCAACGGGGCTACTGAGCGTGATGGCAGACGGATGGACAGGGTTGAAATTGAGCAATTAGAAAATACCTGGCAGCCTTACAGCGGGAGTTGGTGCGATCGCTCAGGTGTCCTTGCAGCGATCGCACCAATCGTCGTCATAGTGGGCTGCGATCACCGACCGCTTGAAGAATGGCCCCCGTAACGCTGTGCAGGGCCATAGGTAGGGTTCTGCTGCTGGAGAGGGTGTGATCGTCATCGTTGCGGGTGAGCTAGTGCGATCGCCGCGCTCAAGGATGGTGTGTGGGTGCTCTCTCTGCGCTGGGGGCTGGCGGTTTGGGCTATTCGATGGAGAAGCTGTAGAAGGCTTCAGCAGGGAGTTGGAGGGGCTTCTGGTGGCTGCTGAGGTATTGCATGTCCCTGGGGTCTAGCCCTAGGGCGAGGTGCCGCTTCACGTCGGGCTTGGGGATGGTCATGGAGTGTCCCCAAGCCCACTGAACTTCAACTACTCCATAACATTCTGACTGCAATAAATAAAGAATAGCAGTCAGAATGTTTCAGTTAAACTCCATTACAGCTTAAAAGCTTTGCATATAAAGGGCTTTGGCGTTTCATAGATTCTGCTCCACACCGTTCCCTGTCAAGGCCATGACATAGGCTATACGGTGGGCGATCGCGCCTTTCTGAGGCTGAAAGCATTGAAAAGGCGTTAAAACTAATTGATACAAATTCCTGATAGCTCTATCCTATACGCAATTAAATATATGAGATATGAATATAATAGCAATCAAGTACATAGGAATTTTTTATGTAAGTCAGAGATCGCTGGGGATCGGTGCGAGAAGCAGGATAGCTGAAAGCCTTTATCTACAGGGCTTTCGGGGTTTTAGAGAGGATGCGATCGCATAATGGGGATCGCAGTAAAGGGTACAGAAATATAAGAGATAAAGATATAAGAATGGTTTATAGAGGCATAGTGGGTGCAGTCTAGAGTTTTTTGGAATTCCAAAAAAC
>JANPIO010000303.1:0-16769 GCA_031425055.1 Phormidium sp. VAR_61_metabat_6 | reverse complement strand
ATGACTCGCGATAAATTTATGTTGGCTGACTCAAAGTATAAGTAGATATCAATAGTCTGGCCAGACGTGGCAATTTCTAGTAAATTGCCTTCTGCGCTTCTTACCTCAATATCCACAACTCTGATTTCACCTGAGCCCTTTCTGTCACGACGGTCTTTGAGCGAGCCTGATTCGCTGACAGTACTAGTTAGATATTGAGTAATTGTTTCACTCTGTTTCCCTGAAAATAGTACTTTCCCTCGGCGCAAGAAAATGCCTTTTCTACAGAGCTTTTCTACGGCTGCCATGTTATGACTAACGAATAAAACCGTTCTGCCTTCGTTCTCGGCTACATCCTCCATTTTGCCGAGGCACTTTTTTTGGAATGCTGCGTCACCTACGGCTAGTACTTCATCCACCACTAATATTTCTGGTTCTAAGTGGGCGGCTACCGCAAAGGCTAGCCGCACATACATGCCGCTGCTATAACGTTTGACAGGTGTGTCTAGAAACTTCTCGACCTCAGCAAAGTCAACAATTTCGTCAAACTGACGGCGAATATCTACCTTGCTCATTCCTAAAATGGCACCATTCAGGTAAATATTTTCGCGCCCGGTTAGCTCGGGGTGAAACCCGGTGCCGACCTCTAGCAGGCTGGCTACTCGGCCTTTAATGCTGATTTGTCCCCTTGTCGGTTCGGTGATGCGGCTGAGAACTTTGAGTAGGGTGGATTTGCCTGCGCCGTTGCGACCAATGATGCCGATGCGATCGCCCCTTTTAACCTCAAAGGAGACATCCTTTAAAGCCCAAAACTCTTCAAGATTTGGGTTTGGTCTTTTAGAAGATTTTGGATTGAAAAGTCGAGTAACACCTTTAGCCCTATTAGCTAATACATCCCGTAGAGCCGTGTAGCGCTCCTGCTGTTGATGGCCAATAATGTATTTCTTACCCAGGTTTTCAACGCGAATCACTGTATCAGACATGCTAGCCGTCGGTGAAGGTCGTGGTATGAAGGCATCCGCTGCTAAATCACGTCTGCAAAGGTACGTTCCATTTTTCGGAAGTACCAGATGCCAGATAGCAGCAGCAATATGACTAGACTTGTCGATAGGGCAAACCCTGGCCAGTAGATGCTGGCCTCATTTCCTAAAATGGCCCAGCGAAAGCCGTCAATTACTCCGACCATAGGGTTTAGCGAATACAGCAGCCGCCACCGCTCAGGCACAATACTGCTGCTAAAGCCTACTGGAGAGATGTAAAGACCAAACTGAACTAAAAACGGCACAATATAGCGAAAGTCGCGATACTGCACATTTAGTGAGGCCATCCACAGTCCTACACCCATGGAGGCCGCTAGGGCAATTAGGGTAAACAACGGCAGAGTAACAATTCGCCAACTGGGCACATAGGCAAACCACACCATGAGCGCCACCAAGATGATGCCAGAAATGGCGAAGTCTACAAAGCTAACTACTACAGCGCTAGTAGGCACTACTAAGCGAGGAAAATACACCTTTGATAGTAGGTTGGCGTTAGCGATCAGGCTGTTGCTGCACTCTGATAGAGCAGTGGAAAATAGCTGCCAGGGCAGCATGGCAGAGAAGACGAGAATCGGGTAGGGCACACCATCTGACGGCAGATTGGCTAGCCGACCAAACACCACCGTAAACACCACCATAGTCAAAAATGGCCTGATCAAAGCCCAGCCTACGCCAATGGCGGTTTGCTTGTAGCGCACTAAAATATCGCGCCAAGCTAGAAAATAAAACAGCTCTCGGTAGCGCCAGATATCTTGCCAGTAGTTTTTTTCCGTGCGACCCGCTTCGATAATTAGCTCGGTTTCTCCAGGGGCGATCGCTGCCCTGCGCCGCTTAATTTTGAGCTTGGTCATAGATAGCTGCGGTCAATTCTCATGGTGGTTTCGACTTCCTTTATTTCTGTATCCAACTCCAAGGCTTGGGCTTGGATGTGTTCTGGGTCAACCACCGTCCTTAGATATTTTCTCTAAGTCGGCGACCAGCTTAAGGGCTTCGTCATAGTCGTGAGCTTCTATGTATTGGCGCAGTTCGATCAGATCTTCCGCCGAGCTGAGTCAATACTAGCTATAGTAACCAGCCTAGCCAATGCGACGAAAGTCTTTGATGCCTTGGTATTGGGTTTGGCGAGCCTGGCGACGCGTAAACTCGCCTACCGTGGGGTTGCCGGTGGGAAGAATGACGCCGCTGGCCTGCATCCAAAGAGTTTCTGGTGCAGCTACAACCATGTACTGATTAGCGACGGTTCTATGGACATGGTACCAACGGGTTTCTTGGCAGTGATCGCACCAAAAAGCCTCGAGCCACTCACCGGTTAAAGGGACGGTGCCGTAACCGGCAATGACGGTGAGCGATCGCAGTCGGCTCAACCCCCGCTGCTGGAGATGCTCGGGCTCGGTGGTGTGAAGCGGATACTTTTGGCTAACGCTGTCGAGGTAGGTGCCGTGGTCGGGGCAATAGATGGCGCGTCGTTTAGAGCGGCTGCGATTGCGGCGGGGCTGAGTCATAGGAGAAGAATAGCTAAAGAGCACAGGGTTAGCTAACAGGCACTGAATAAAAATAGCCACACTTATCCTGGGCTACGGCCTCGGCAGCGGCTGCTGAGGTTGCGGTGGAGAGACTGAGATCATAGTGACCGTCAAAGCCCACTCCATGCCAGAAAGAGTACAGGATTTATTGAATTAGGCAAGGGCTAAAGCCAAGTTTTTTTAAGATTCTTTCGTCCTTAGTGGGTGAGTTAGAGGTGAGAGACGGTAGCTTTAGGCACCTCAGCCGGTGAAGGTACTGCTGCTGGAGTCTGTAGACAAGCTTTGACAACCTCAAAGTAACGCTGGGTGCCCTGTTTGGGGGTAAACTTTTGCTGCATGTAGCGGCGGCCTCGGCTGCCCATCTGCTGGGCTAGGGCGGGATTGGCCACCAACGCACGAATAAAATTTGCCAGCCCGGCCCCATCGCCATTGCTAAAAGCCCGGCCAAAGCCCCCCTCTGCTAGTAGCGATCGCAGGTAAGAATGGGGCTCGCAAATAGCCGCCACAGGCCGACCTGCCGCTAGGCTACCGTACAGTTTGCTGGGGGCCACCAGCCCTTCTACCCCTTTTACCAGACTAACTAAGCTCAGATCGCAGGCAGTGAGCGAAAAAGGCAGGGTTTCTTGCGTTTGGTAGGGCAAAAACAGGCAGTTGGTCAGCGCTGCGCGGGTAATGTGGTCAACACAAAATTGGCGCTTGGCCCCAGCGCCAATGAATACAAACCTCACGGGCTCGTGGCGCAGCGCTATGGCCGCAGCCAAAATGGTGTCCATGTCATGACAGCGCCCCATGTTGCCGGAATAGAGCACCGTAAAGACTTGATCGAGCCGATGTTGCAAAGCAAACCAGTTATTGGCCTTTGGCAAGGGAACAATCAGGCTGGGGTCAGCCCAGTTGTGAATTACCGATATTTTGTCGGTGGCTTCAGGGCAGTGATCGACAATGCGCTGTTTCATGGTCTGGCTCAGCACCACAATGGCATCAGCCTGGTGCCAGGTGCGGCAGTTGAGCCAGCGCCAGAGGCGTACCAGCCAGTGCTGCTTTGAGACCACTCCTAGGGCCAAGGCCACTTCGGGGTAAAGGTCGTAGACCACGCATAGGTAGGGTTGGCCGAATAGACAGTGCATCAGGTAGGCCAGCACCGGTAAATAGGGGGGTTCGGTCGTGACTAGCAAGAGCTGGCCGCGACGGGCTGGGTGCAGCAGCTTAATCAGCGATCGCAAACAGTAGAGCAATCCGCCAACTGCGCGCCCCCGAATTCGCTTGGGCCAGAGCCGCGAGGTGCGCGTGCGGCGAATCGTCACCCCCTGAACCTCCTCCTGCTTAGGGGCAAGTCTGCGATCGTAGGCGTAGCCTGGCTGTCCGGCAAACACCTGTACCCCTACCCCCTGCCGACTAAAGCTCTGGGCTAGTTCTTCCACGAGCTGCCCGGTAGCCGCATAATCGGGTGGGAAAAACTGAGTCAGAATTGAGACCTGCAAGGGAAGGCTAGGCCGGTCTTGGTTTGCTCTCATAGGGTCTACTCATGGGGCGATGCAACACGGATGACAGCTAAATACTTTGATCCTGGGTTTTGGTTTGAACGGAATGCAAAGTCTATCGGTTAGAAACCTTGGCGATTAGATGTGATATTGCCCTTAATCAGAGGATGAAGTATGTATTGGAGGCAACATTTTTAAGAGTGTCACTGAACTTTGAATTTTATTCTTTGTGTTCAAAGTATTGCCTGAGATTTGATGAGAGAGATTCTGGAGATGTTATTTTTTATAATTTACCTCATGCCTGCACGTTTGATTTTTTAACATCAGAATTGATCCTACATTTTCGCCGTGATTGAGGGCAGGTTGGCCTTGATTTCCCGCTCTGCTTAGCTAAATCGCTATGACAGCCTCTTCTAAAATAATATCAAATTCGCATCACGTAACCCCGATTCCCAACAGGCGAAACCGTAGGGGCGTAGGCGTGGTCAAGCCAATAGCTCTGTGGAATTCGCCAGTGGAATCGGGGGTAACCAAGCGGATTTAGTACAAGTATTCGTAAGTTGCTGGTGTAAGGGACGTGCGTCTAAATAAAGTACCGGAAGCATTGATCGCTATAGGGTGCATTCGCGCAGCGGTGCACCAATAGGAAAGCTGCCAATTGGTACCTTATTTTCTTGCGCGTCCCTAAGGGCAAAGTCTTAA
Organism: Phormidium sp. VAR_61_metabat_6; assembly: GCA_031425055.1. Taxonomy (GTDB): domain Bacteria; phylum Cyanobacteriota; class Cyanobacteriia; order Phormidesmidales; family Phormidesmidaceae; genus Nodosilinea. The sequence goes on along the minus strand of JANPIO010000303.1, from coordinate 12,044 downwards.
TCTCTGCCGACCTAATCTAAGTCTAGAAGCAACGTTTTCTGAATCTATCTTAGGTATGAACCTTGAACGACTTTTTGAAACGGATTGATCCTTTGACAGATTGGCCCAGCAACAGGATATCTCAGTGGCATCAGCCCAATTACTACCGTTCAAGCTTTCGCGGTATTGACAGTTTTTAAATGTGTGCTGCCTTCAAAAGCTCAAGGCTAATAAAAACTGCATTTTGGCTATAAAAAAAGAACGCGGCTGGTCGCGGTAAATCGAGGTGTTGAGCCATTTTTGCTTGATCAACTCCTATATGCTGCGATCGCATTGACGGTTTAATGCAGATCTATTTTGATGACGTGTAGCTGGATCAAACGTGTTTCTCCAGTCAAGCTTTACTCCTCACAGTTTTGGGCATAGAAATAAACATTTTATGGGCAATGGATGGATTTGAGACATTAACTAACTACCTCAATAGCAGCCCGTAGCTGTTGCAGCGATCGCCCCAAAGCAACAAAATCTGAGTTTTCACCGAGGGCGACCAGGGTTTCAGTTGTGCTGTTATCAACAATGCGGTTATAGGCTTGAATAGCCTCCTCTAGCTGGGTGGGGTCGACGGCCAGAGTCGCAGAGCGAGGCTGGGGTTGGGGGGGAATGAGCCCACTCACCGCGTTGAACAGCGGCACTAGATCGCGGTAGTCGGCTCCGGCCAGGGCCATTTCACTGAAGGGAGCTACCTGGCTAGGGGTGAGACCAGTCGCAAAGGCGGCGGCTAGAAAGCCGGCAGCATTGGCGATTTGAGCCAGGGTGCCCCGCAGTGGTGCCACCATAGGGGTGCCACCCTGGGGCGTAAACACCACCGAGGTGACTAGGACAGGGTTGAGGCTGTCGCCAGCTTGGGCAATGGTCAGGGCCTGGCGACTGGCCACCAGTGCCGCTGGGATAGTCCCAACTACTCCCGTTGGGGCAGCAATGGCGAGGGTGCCCTGACTGCCGGTTAGCAAGACACTTTCGCCGTTGGCGATCGCAGCGGCAGCGGCGGCAGCAATGTCATCCACAGTAGCATCGTCGTCCTCACTGACCCCACTGGCCCCCACCGGGCTGGGGCTATTGAGGCTAATCTCCCCCGGCGTAGTCAACGCAGTAGCTAGGACTGGGTTGGTGCCCTGGAGCGCCTGGGCGACCTGGTTGGCCGAGGCGTTGAGCGCCTGCTGGGCAGCGGCGGTCAGGGTGATATCGCCGGTGATCGGGTCTACGGTGGCGTTGATCGAGGTTGACTCTAGCAGCTCCTCGCTCCCTAAGGTCGAGGCTCCAATGGGCAATAAGTTTGAGCCGCCGACGCTGACGCCGCTGGTCAGCCCAGTGGGAACCGAACCACTGTGTCCGGGCAGGGCGATCGCCAAGCTCCCGCCTACCAGAATTAGCATGAGCCATTTTTGCCGCAGGGGGCTCGCCAGTTTGTCCACGGGGATTCTCCTAACTAGGATTGAGGTGCAGTTGACGTCGCAGGAAGTGCGAGGAAGGTGACAGGAGGTTAAAACCGGGGGCCGAAGTTAAATCCGTAGCCGATGCTTAACACTGCGACGGAACCCGCCCGCGTATTGTTGCCGACATCGCCATAGAGCAGGTTAAGGGTCAGAGGCAGCGCGGCCACTGGCACGATGGAGGCCCCCACATTTACACCCACTCCACTCCAGGCGGTGTTGACCGAAAACTGTGGGTGTACCTGGAGTCCAACGCCAGCAATCACCCCCACATCGCTGCTCTCACTGCTGAAAGCACCACCCCCCAGCCCCAGGGAGGCCGTGATCGGCAACCGGTTGTTGGGATGGTCGGGCTGGAGCAGGTGAGCCGCTGTGACCACACCATAGAGGCTGGACTCACTCCCACCGGCATTGGTACCGTAGGACGCAAAATTATTCAGCCCTACTGCCGCCGCTACCTGGGTGTCGTCGCTGCTGTAGACCTGGCGGTGGATCTTGGCGTCGAAGCCGCCGTTTTCGCCAAACTGTCGCACACTCTGTAGGTTGTAGGCCAGCTCAACCCCCACGGCCCGGCGCGAGTCGCCCAGCCCAAAGCCCATGGAGAGACTGCCATCGGCTTCAGGGCGAATGCGATCGGCCCCAGCCAGCGAGGCGCTAAAAAACACATCTCCCCAGTTGGCCCCAAAGGCTGATGGAATGCCGGCATTGGGTGAGGGGGGAAAGGATCTTGCGGCGGCGGCGGCAGTCGTGAGCGGTGCGACGCGCAAATCGTCCCGCAGCTGGGTTGAGTCAGGGGTTGACGGTGTGGCCTGAGCGGTAGTGAAAGCCGGAACTGTATCTGCGGACAGCGGTGCTGCAGACAGCTCTACCGGCAGCGAGGCTAGGGCGGCTCGATCAGCCGATAGGGTGGGCTGGGGGCGCGGTAAGGCTAGCGCGACGTTGGGGCTATGCCCGGCGAATGACGGTAGCTGTGGCTCTCGCTCAGTGGTCTGACGAGTCCTTGATGGCGAAGCAGCTACAGAAACTTGGTGAGCCGCAGCGGCGTTTTCAGCCGGAGCGGTATGGTCAGCTCGCGAGGGCAGCGGCGGTAGCTGTGGCCCTCGGCTTGCGGTTTCAGGTTGAGAGACGTGGCGGGCAGGATCGCTCTCGATCTCTAGACCGTAGGCGGTGCGCAGGTCGCGCAGCAATGCTTGAACTGTCGTTGCCCGCGATCGCAGAGTTGCTACATCAACGGCGGCCTGGCGCGGTGCGGTTCCCGATGTCGCGACTCTGGCCGCAGGGGCAGGCCGGGGAGCGATCGCCAAAGTTGAGGTGGCAGCTACATCCTCTGATGCTCTAGACGCGATCGCGGTGGGGAGCGCGGAGCGGGGTTCTGCCTCCGGTAGCTGAAGCGCCTGGGCGGGTTTGCTAGCTGCGGGTTTGGTGCTAATTGCAGCTAAGGTTTCAGCGGGAGTAACGGTTGGTGCTGCCAGCACCGAGGCCGCACTGTTCTCAGCAGCTACTGGGGTAGCAGACACGCTGACGGGATGACTGGCGATCGCCGCCTGGTCGCTCTCTGGGGTTTCTGCGATCTCTGCCACTTCAGCCTGAGTGACTGCTGGCTCTGGCGCAGGAGCTACTGGCAGATCAGCCGGGATGTTGGTTGAGTCCTCTGCCACTGCGCTCGGTGTGGTTACCAGGGCAGGTTCTGAGATCTCTGGAACCTCATTTTCTGCGGCGGCAGGAGCTAATGGCTCTGGCTGAGGGATGGCGATCGCGGCCACCGTTGGCGCTGGCGACTGGGCAGCGATCGCCGCCGCCACAACGGGGTGATCTCCCTCTGGAGTCCAGTTGGGCTGGGGCGCTCCCCGTTCCTCGACCTGGGGTTCGGTGGTTTGGGCCGATGGCTCAGGCGCTACTACTGGGCGCGGGTCTACTGCCAGATCCGTACCTAGGCTTGGATCAGGGGCTACCGCCAAATTGTCAGGGGAGGCCTCGGCCTGTGATGGCAGCAACCCTAGCCCAGCTAGCCCCAATAGTCCGCCAGTAACGAGTGGTCTTGATTTACGCTTCATTACCTATTGCTCCTCACATCCCGTTGTCATCACCACCCCTGCCGCCGCTTAACGGGGCAACCACCGGCTAACCGTCATCAATCCCTGCTGCCACCCTGGGGCGACCGTAGTAATAGTCGTAGCCACTCTGGCGGCTGTGGGGCACGCCGTTGACCACTAGACCCAGCAGCGGAGCTTGAGCTGTGTTGCCTAGATCGGCCAGCACCCGCTGAATCTCCGTCCGCTCAGACCGGTTGAGCCGCACCACTAGCAGTAGCCCATCGGCGTGGGCTGCGGCCAGCTTCGCGTCAACCATCCCGCCCGCTAGGGGTGGAGTATCAAAAATCATCAGGTCAAAGTGGCGACGGTACTGCTCAGTAATTTGCTGCATTTTGCGCGATGACAGCAGGCGGCCAGGGGCGGGGGGCCGTGCCCCTGCGGTTAGCAAGTGCAAGTTGGGATTGCCCGGTATCACCTGAACTAGATCCATGGGGTCATCGAGCGGTTGGGTAATTAGATCGCTCAACCCCTGGCGGTTGGGTTGACCAAAAATTAGGTGCTGACTGGGCTTGCGCAGATCTCCGTCAATCAACAACACTCGGCGGCCCATGTTGGCAGCGGCAATGGCCAGGTGGGCACAGATGGTTGATTTACCCTCGCCGGGCTCTGAGGAGGTCAGCGCTACCACCTGTATAGGGGTATCAGAGCTGAGCATGCGCAGGTTGGCCTCTAGTGAGTAAAACGCCTCAGCAAAGCTGAAGGAGGTGTAGAGCTTGTGGGGACTCTGGTTTTGGGTGAGCACATCGGCCATGGTGGCCGATAGGTTGGGCACCATCAGCAGGGGCTGCTTTTGCAGAGCTGGGGCGTTGGGTACCCCAGACAGGTTGGGCAACTGAGTCGCTTTGACCAGTTCGTCAGTGCTGTGAAAGGCTTGGTCGAGGCGATCGCGCAGCAATGCCGCAACCCCTCCCAGCATCAGGCTGAGTACTGTGCTGAGTAGCAGTTTGCGGGGCAGATTGCTGGTTTGGGTAATGCTGGTCTCATTGAGGGGAGAAATCAGTTCCCACGGCGACGCCTGCCGTGCCATCTGAAACCGAAGATCTTGCCGACTCGCCAAAAGCTGATCAAGACTAGTCTCCGCTACGGTCAGCTCGCGGCTGATCTGCTGATACGACCGAGAGAGATCGGCCAGCCGCTGAATCTCTGCTCGCAGCTGCTGCACCGCCTGGCCAATCGCTTGATCCTGGGTTTGCAATACCTGCACCTGATTAGCGGTATCGACCAGCTGCTGCATCAGATCTCGACTTACCGATCCTTGGTAGCCTAGGGTTTCGGCTTCTACAGTTGCCCCCACGAGGCGCTGGGCTTCCGCTTCTAGCAGCGGTAAGAGTTGCTGCCGCTGGTCTGTCAGGGCTTCAATCATGGGAGTGTCGGCCTGAAACCGGGCTGACTCGGCGGCAATGGTCTGTTCGATTTCGCGCAAATCTCCCAGCAGCGCCTGGTAGGTCGGTGACTCGTTAAGGTTCGCCACCCGAATGGCGGTATTGGGGTCAAAGCCTACCTGCTCCCGCAGATTTTCGTAGAGGGGGTCTAGGGCGCTCAGCTCCACCCGCAGCTGTTCTTGATCCGCCAGCATCTGGTTGAGCCGTTGGGTAACGCTTTCGCTAGTGGCGTTGACATCGACTAGGTCGTAGCGCTTTTGAAACTCGCTGAGATCTCCCTCAATGGCTGCAACTTCCTGCCATTTTTCTTGCAGTTGTTCATCTAAAAACGTCAGACCTCGGCGCAGATCTCCCTGGCGGTCTTGCACGCTGTAGTTGACAAACCCTTCGACGACCTGATTAAGCACAAACGCCGCCACCGCTGGATCAGCGTTGCTGTAGCTAATGCGCAGCACCTTAGATTCGCCTTCCTGAATAATGTTCAAGCCGTTGAGTAGGGAGCCGTAGGTGATGTTGGGGTAGCGCTGCTGAATCTTGGCCAAAATGGGATTGATCACCGCTGGGCCGCGCAGCACTCGAATTTGGCTTGTGTAATCGAGCCTAGAAACCGATGGACTGGGCGCTCCGGTAACCGTCTCCAGCCCCGGGGTATTAACGGCGGTAACAGGCTCCACCAGCAGGCTAGCGCTACCGCTGTAGGCGGGCGGACGGCTGAGGTGCCAAAGGGTGAACCCTGCTAAGGAGAGGGCCGCCACGCCGAAAAATACGCCTGCTCGACGCCTAAACACCCCTACGAGCCGGTTGAAGTCTACCTCATCTCTCTGTTCCACCAGAGATGGGGGAGCCATGACAGTCATAAAACCAGGCTTGGCATGGCTATGACCATTGCCATTGGTTTCATGGGTGGAGGGGGGGGGGAAAGGCATAGGGGCTGTCTGGGAATACTCCCAAGAGTTCGTTAACTTATAGCTCAAAAACTCAAAAACTGACCTAGATCCAAACCCGCTGGAACCTGAACCACGAGTTTTTGGGAGGTTTGGAGACGGTATCCGAGGCGCGAGATTAAAACCCCAGCAGCCTCAAGACAGTAGTCAGAGATGTAAAGGGACGCAGAAAGAGTCCTAGGGTGTCGCCAGTGGCGGCGGCGATATTGCGGTTCACAATCACCACATCGTTGGGGCGCAATATCGGGTTGGTAGTGTCGTTAGCTGCTGCGGATAGATCAACATCTACGGTGCGTTGGTCAACACTGCCATCGGGGTTGAGCCGGACTAGCTTGACCGCAGAGCTCTGAGCCCGGCTACTCTCAAATCCGCCTGCGGCTAGAATGGCTTGGTTTAGGGTGGCGTTGGCGGGCAGTGTCACCCCACCGGGACTCGCCACTTCACCTACTACCTGAACCGGTATTTCTGCTGGAGAAAAGTTGGCGCTGGAAATCGCTACGGACTCTTCGGGCAAAATCGCTACGGCTTGCGGAATCACAATGGTGTCGCCGTCGCGCAGACGCACGTCTTGGCTAATGTCGCCGGTGCGAATTAGCTCCCACAGACTGGTGGTGAGAATGGCTTCACCCTGGCGCTGGGGCCGCCGCACCTGAATCTCCTTGATGTTGGCCTGCTGGGTAATGCCCCCCGCTTCCTGGATCACCTGGGTGAGGGTGGGCCACTGGCGACCAGCTCCAGCGCTACCCCCGCTGGCCTCGGCCTCTAGCTCAATGGTGTAGGTGCCGGGGCGGTTGACTTCGCCAGCCACCACCACCCGCACCGGGCGGGCCGACAGCAGCGTAACAGTGAGCTGGGGTGGGCGGGTCAGCAATGGGGCATAGCTGGTGACTAAGGCGGCTTGGGTTTCGCCTAGGGTCAGCCCCTGCACGGCTACTACCCCAGCCATGGGGAGAGACAAGGTGCCATCGACCAGCACCTCGTGAATGCCGTTTTCGGGGCCGCTAAATTCCGGAATATTAAAAATATCGATGCGGATGCGATCGCCCGGCCCCAGCACATAGGCCTCAGGAAAACTTTCCTCTGCTGTGCCTAGTCCAGGCTCTTGTGACCTTTGAATAGTTAATGGAGTAGCCTCTTCAGGCTCTGCCGAATTGTTTAGGGGCAGGGTTTCTGCCAGGGCTCTACCAGCTAAACCACTGGAGGTGGCGGCGACCATCAGCACCCCCATTCCCCAGTCCATCGGTCGAAAGCGGGTCATGGTTGGCCTCCTTAAGGTGCCTGGACAATCGTATCAAAATGTTACGGGTGTACCCCGAGTTCATGATGGGCGATCGGCCTAGGTTTGACCTCCGTAGTTCGTAAAGGTTTACCTTCGCTAGGGAAAGATAGGCCAGGCTAGTCGTTTTGGGTTGGCAGAGAATTTGCTCCTGAGAGGGCGTTTGCCTGAAGCTCCCGCTGTACTTGCTCAGCTAGCCAGGTGTTAAATAGCTCGTCGATCAGACGTTGGCGAGTGACGTCATCCAAGCGGGCCGGCAAAAATTTCTCCAGGCGCACCACCACAAACCATTCGCCGACGCGGGTCGGGGGCCAGAGCTGCTCAGGTTGGCTAATGGAGAGAATCCGGGCCAGGGCCGGGTGGGGTACCGAGAGCTCTACTGGGCCGATCAGACCTCCGGTTTGGGCCTCTTGCCCTTCGGAATACTGGCGGGCTAGGTCGGCTAAGGGTTGACCGTCGTCTTTGATGCGAAAGTAAAGCTCCTGGGCTAGGCCCGCATCGCGGGTGCGAATTAGGGAGTACAGTACTCGATCGAGGTTACCCTTGCGCTGCAAAAAATGAGACTCGACCTGGTGGCCCCAGGTGTCGAGCTTATACTGCTGAAGCTTTTGAGCCCGCTGAGCTAGCGCCAAAAGATCGCCCTCGCTCAGCCCCCGCTGGGCTAAAAATCCCTGCTGTTGCTCGGGGGTCGTCACCTGATTGGCCTGCAAAAACTGGTCGAGGGCCTGGGCGCTCTGCTCTGGGGTGAGGGCGATCGCCGCGATCGCCTGGTCAATCACCAGTTCTTTGATCAGCGCGGGCATCATGCCGTAACGCTGTAGCCGAGACACAACATCGGCGGCAGTCAGCACCTGATCACCGATATGCAGCATTGGCGTGGGCTCTTGGTTAGCAGGACTGTTCACAGACAACAAAGCGTTAGCAAGCTACGTAGCCCAACCTTATCGCATTATGCTAGGGCGTCTCGGTTAATTAAACCGTTTGATCGCTAAGTTTAGCCAAATCTAGGTCGTTCTTCGCTGTCATTCGCCCGTTTAGAAACAGCAATTCTGAGTCAGTTATTGACCCTTGCTAGGCTGCTACAATCCAGCCAACCTATTTACTCCTCTCCAAGGATCACACCATGACCCGGCCGCCCATTCCTGTGGTGTCTTACGTAGATCTAACTGGCCCTACGGCGGTACGACAGCGGGCGATCGCAACCCTAGGCCAGGCCTTAGAAGACCTTGGCTTTTTTATTTTGGAGCCCCACCCAGTGTCGCCGGAGGTGGTGCGACGAGCCTACCAAGAAGCTGCCAAGTTCTTTGCCCTACCCGATGCCGCCAAAACCCAGTACTCCCTACCTCAGCATCGCGGCCAAGGGGGTTTTTCGAGCTTTGGCAGTGAGCAGGCCAAGAGCCACACCCTACCCGATCTTAAGGAATTTTGGCACATCAACCGCTACAGCCTTACCACCCCCGACTCGCCCTGGCCCCAAGAGGTGCCCTCCTTCCGCCCGATAATGACCCGCCTCTATGAGCAGCTCATGGCCTGCGCGGAAGTGTTGCTGGCGGCTTGCAGCGACTATCTAGGCCAGCCCAGCGACTGGCTGGTGGCCATGGCCAGCGGCGGCAACACAGTGCTGCGCTTAGCCCACTACCCACCTGTGGGTCAACCCGCCGTCGGTAGTCTGCGGGCAGCCCCCCACGAAGATATCAATCTCATTACCCTGCTCTGCGAGGCTACTGCCCCAGGGCTTGAAATTCTTACCCAGGACGGGCAGTGGCTGCCGATTAAAACTACCCCCGGTCAGATCGTGGTCGATACGGGCGATATGTTGCAAAACCTCACCAATGGGCTGTTTAGAAGCACTACCCATCGGGTAGTCAATCCTCAACCCAGCAACCAGGCCCGCCTATCCATGCCGTTTTTTGTGCATCCCCGCCCTGAGATTGACCTAACTCCGGTAGATAGTTTGGTCGATCGCACCGGAGGAATGCCGCAGTTCCCGCCGATTACGGCCGCTGCCTATCTTGCCCAACGGCTGGGAGAGATTCAGGTGGAGCCGATGGGGTAAGGGGGTGGGGAGTAGGGCGTAGATGGGTGGGCGAGTGGGTGATGGCCAAATAGCCTACCCCCACTCCATCACACCCCAATCCCCAGGCGACCGGCCAGGCTGGGGGTGAGGGGCAGCAGCACCGTCAGGGCTAAGAACAGGGCCAGCAGACTGAGGGCGGCGCGGGCGTCGTTGGGTTCAGAAATATCGTTCAGGCAAGGGCGCTCTAGGGTGCGCTGCAAGATCACAATCACACCAGCCCAGTAGAGGGCTAGGGGGTTGGCCAACGCTACCAAGGCTAGTACCACCAGGGTAAACACCGTCGTGCGGTTGGCGGTTTTGCGGCCATAGATGGCCTGCACCATGCGGCCACCATCAAGCTGCCCAGCGGGCATCAGGTTGAGGGCAGTAATCACCAGCCCTAGCCAGCCCATGATGGTGAGCGGGTGAATATCCACCAAGGGCTCTTGCAGCGCTGAGCCCAGTACTACCTTGGCCAAAGCTCCGATTAACACCGACCCCTGAAAGAACCCGGAGGGAATTTGGAAGACGCTACCGGGATGCGACAACAGTAGCCCGCCCACCAGCATCACTAAGGAAATAATGCCTCCGGCGGCAGGCCCGGCTAGGGAAATGTCAAACAATACGCTGCGGTTGGGCAACAGCGACTCAAACCGAGTGAGGCTGCCAAAGGCCCCAATCTGCCAGGCGGGGATAAAGAAGGGTGGGCTGAGTCGCACCCCATAGCGTCGGGCGGCAATCCAGTGGCCGGCTTCGTGGCTGAGCAGGATGACCAGCAAGGCTACCAGAAAAGGCAGGGCAGACCGCCAGCGAGAAAAGTCTTGCAGTAGGTCGAAGCCTTGCAAAATCGCTCCGGCTTCTAGGCCGGTGAAAACAGTGGCGATCGCCAGCACCCCCGCCAGCGCCCACTGGGCCGGGGTGGTTTTGACCGGGTCGGTGGTGGCGGGCAGCACCACCACCGTCGGCTTTTGCTCCAGATTTTCGACGAGAAACAGGCGGTAGCGATCGCCCAGTCGCTCCTGCAATCGCTCTGCCAGCTTAGTCTGGGTGGCTGCCGGTTCGCCCCGCAGATTGCCGCGAAAAATGGCCCCCTGGTCGTAGGGAATCGTCTCGGTACGAAAGTAGGTGTCAAGGCCAAAGATGCCTTCGATCTGCGCCAGATCTTCGGCGGGCAGGGCGATCGCCTCTGGGGTGGCTGGGGCAGTGCTAGGTTGATCGAGGGGCTCTAGGCGATCGGTGTTCTCTGGCATAGCGTTTAGGTCTGGCACCGCCGCGCGCCGCTGAGTCGAGAGGCTGTCTTGCCCCAGCGCGCGCAACCGTCGCCCCAGGTAAATGTAGAGGCCCGTAGACCCCAGCAACAGCAGCAGCACCCCCGCCAGGTTGATATAGATGCCCAGGGCAAACAGCCCAAAGAACAGCAGCCACGGGGCCATCAGCACCACCGATTGCAGCCAGGCCAAGATGCCCACGGTGCCGTAGGGCAATGCCCGGCGGTAGCCCCAGACTAAAATCGCGATCGCGGCCAGCAAAATCAACCCAGTAATCACCATAGTGCCGCTGCCCCTACCCTCCTCAATATGTGCTGAACCGCCCGTTTTGGCGGGCAAAATCCCCATCAGTCTACCGTCGATGGGCTAGAGCCGACTAGTCAAGGTTAGCCGCCTCGGCCTAGCGACGCAGCAAACCCGCCCCAATGGCTGTAGTTCCAGGGTTAAGGTGCTTAAATATAGCCAGACAATTTGCCCTTTGCCGTCGTATTCCCAGGGGCCTGGTTTTGATCTTGCTCATTGTTGCGCGCCCATGACTCTCCCGCCCCCTGACCCTGCCCAGCCCTCGCTACCCACCTCTACCCCAGACAACGGTACTGGCCCAGACAACGGTGCTGGCGCTACCCCAGGCCAGCTGGTCGTTCAGCCATATCCCAGCGACAGCGCAACGGGAACTATTCCAGGTGCCACTCGGCTCGATGTCGATCCCTCCGACCCGATGAATGTTGACCCTCTGCTAGTTGACTCTGCGGTCACCTCAGCCAGCGCCATTACCATCGTGGCGGTGGCAGTGATCGGCCTGGGGCTGATCGTCGGCAGTTTTTGGCTCACTCTGGCCGGGTCGTTGGTGGCCACCCTGGTGTCGATTCGACTCATGTGGCCCTTTCTGCAAGAGGTGCTGGGGGAACTCTCTGCCCGGCAGCAGTCGCTGCTGATTGCCATCCCTGGGGTGCTGATCGGGCTGGTGGGGCTGATGAATATCACCGGCATTAACCGGGCCATTTTGACCTGGGGTCTGACTCTGCGGTGGGATATTCTGGGGGCCTTGGGAGACTTTTTGGGGGCGATCGGGCAAATCTTCATCGCCTTTTTGGCCCTGTTTGTGGCCTGGCGACAGTATGTTATTTCCCGTGATCTGACCAAACAGCAAAACCTGATTACCCAGCAGCAAACCATCGATGCCTACTTTCAAGGCATTTCAGAACTGGTGCTCGATGACGAAGGCCTGCTCGAAGACTGGCCCCAGGAGCGCATCATTGCCGAAGCCCGCACCGCCGCCATTCTCAGCAGCGTCGATGCCGGCGGCAAGGCCAAGGTGGTGCGCTTTCTCTCCCGCTCTAAGCTGCTCACCCCCCTGCGCCGCGACAACCGTTTGGGTCGCCCCATCCTAGATGGTCGCGGTGGTTATGAAGAAGACCGGCTCAACGGCACCCGCGTCATTGATCTGGGGGCCATGCTGGCCGCCGCCGATCTGTCGGGCACCGACCTGCGCTGGGCCGACCTCAGCGAAACCAATTTGATTCGCGCCGATCTGCGCCGGGCCGACCTGGTGAGAA
>JANPIO010000302.1:0-4726 GCA_031425055.1 Phormidium sp. VAR_61_metabat_6 | reverse complement strand
GCCGCTGCCGTTAAAGCCGGGAGACTGTCTGCCATGACTGTGTTGGAGGCAACCCTGGCGGATGTTGCCGATCGCAATCCAGCGCTCAACTGCTTTACGGCGATGACGGCGGCCAGGGCGCGATCGCAGGCCCAAGCCATCGACAGCGCGATCGCCCTTGGCGAAGACCCCGGCCCCCTGACCGGGGTGCCCTTTGCGGTCAAAAACCTGTTCGATATTGAGGGCATCACCACCCTGGCGGGGGCCAAGCTCAACGGTGGTAATCCCCCAGCGGTGCAGGATGCTACCGTTGTGGCGCGTTTGCAGCAGGCCGGAGCGGTATTGGTCGGCGCGCTGAATATGGATGAGTATGCCTACGGCTTTGTCACCATCAACGCGCACTTTGGTACGACTCCCAACCCCCACGACCCCAGCCGGATGTCGGGCGGATCTTCTGGCGGGTCGGCGGCGGCGATCGCAGCGGGCCTGGTTCCTTTTACCCTGGGGTCTGACACCAATGGCTCGATTCGGGTGCCCGCTTCGCTGTGCGGGGTGTATGGGTTAAAACCCACCTACGGGCGGCTGTCGCGGGCGGGGGCATTTTTGTTTTCGAGCAGTTTAGATCACGTGGGGCCGCTGGCGCGATCGCTCCCCGACCTCGCCACCCTTTACGACGTCATGCAGGGGCCAGACCCAACTGACCCCGTCTGTACCCAACGATCCCCAGAACTCGTCACCCCAGCCCTCACCCAGGGCATCGATGGCCTGCGCATAGCTCAATTAGGCGGTCACTTTGCGCGGGGGATGGAACCTCTCGTGCGGGACGTGCTGGCTGAGGTGATCCAGGCATTGGGGGTCTCTAAGGCGGTGGAATTTCCTGAAACTCACCGGGCTAGGGCTGCCGCTTACATCATCACCGCCTGTGAGGGCAGCCAGCTGCATTTAGAACGCCTGCGGCAGAGTCCGATGGAGTTTGACTCAGCAACGCGCGATCGCTTCCTGGCTGGGGCGATGATTCCCGCCGCCTGGTATTTGCAGGCGCAGCGGCTGCGGCGGTGGTACCGCGATCGCGTTCGTGAAATCTTCCAAAATTACGACGTTCTCATCACCCCCACCACCCCCTGCGTCGCTCCACCCCTCGACCAAACCACCCTAAACATCGACGGCGAGACCTACCCCCTGCGCCCCCACCTGGGCTTTTACACCCAGCCCCTTTCGTTTATCGGGTTGCCGGTATTGTCGGTGCCTATCCAGCGCCCCGGTCAGCTCCCCGTCGGCATTCAGCTAATCGCCGCACCGTATCAGGAGGCGCAGTTGTTTCGAGTAGCCGCAAGGCTGGAGAGTGGGGGTAGCTACTGAACTCCCAAGAATTTGTGGGTCTGAAGGCTAACGCGCCACTGGGGATGTTTCAAGACGTAGGCAATCACTTGGTCGCGACTGCCGGGCGTTTCCCACTCGGGTTGCAGCAGCCTGGCAACAGTGGATGACACCTGAGCGGCCTGCTGCTCGGCCCAGGCCAGGTCAGACTCATCTCCGATCACAACCTTGAGTTCGCTGGCATGGGCATAGATGCTGGCATGGGGAGGCTTAAATCGCTTAGGCGAAAATGTCACCCAGTCAAAGGTGCCGCTAAAGGGATGGGCCCCCGATGTCTCAAGGTGGGTTTGGAGACCCGCCTTTTTGAGTTGCTCAGTTAGAGCAGCAAGATCGTGCATCAAGGGTTCCCCCCCGGTGATCACGACAATGTGAGGATCAGCGGCTCGGGCTTCAGCCACTAATGCCTCAAGGGTTCTCAACGGATGGCGTTTGGGGTTCCATGATTGCTTAGTGTCGCACCAGGGGCAACCCACGTCGCACCCGGCAAGCCGCATGAAGAAGGCACTGGTGCCTGCCCACGTTCCCTCCCCTTGAATGGAGTGGAATGTTTCAACCACGGGCAGCTCTAACGCTAATGGTGAAGAATCAGCCGTCTGGGCGATCGCGATCGGGGAGGTCATTTTCATCTACAGCGTGAACAGCACCAGATTCAGGTTTCTCCTTGAGCGCTCAGTCATCTTCATACTCAACCCAGGAACCCGGCGTTTCCGAGACCGCCACTTTTAGCTGAATGCCTTCAGGAAGGGACTTCTTCGTCTTGTCATAGATGTACTGGGCAATCATCTCAGCAGTGGTTTCATAGCCTTCAGGCAGCACATCGTTCAGCACACAGTGGTCTAAGCCACCCTTGAGCATGTCTTTTTTAGCCCAGCGCAGGGTGCGAAAATCAGCCACCATCACCGGATGGGGGCAAAACTCCGACGCCCGCAGCTGAGATGTGGTGGCCTCAACGCGCACCCGATAGGTATGCCCATGCATCCGCCCGCAGGGGCCGTCGTAGTCTTTGATGTAGTGGGCGGCATCAAAGGAAAATTCTGTTTTGACGCTCCACTTGGGCATAACGTATGGCCTCAGTCAGGCTACAGTACACAGGCTTTGTCTTGGGATGACATCTTCTAACAATGTCATCAAGACAGGACTTGCTATTTTAAGACAAATCTAGATGTAGCGTCGTGAAACCTGAATTTGGGTTTCTCGGACTCTATAAAACTAGGCTTGCCCTGTCCCTGTTTAGCGCCTACTCTTCCCTTTCCAACAGCAACTTTGCCTCATGCAGCCGCTCCATGTGGTTGTCCTCTAGCACGGGAAAGGCCAGGTTCAGGGACTTCAGCTTTTTGCACACCAGGCTGGCCACCGCTAGGCGGGTAAACCATTTGTTGTCAGCCGGAATAATGTGCCAGGGAGCCCAGTCGGTACTGGTGTGGGTAAACACGTCTTCGTAGGCGGCCATGTAATCTTTCCAGCGACCCCGTTCTTGCACATCGGCGATGGAAAATTTCCAGTTTTTTTCGGGGCGATCGATGCGTTCTAAAAACCGTTTCTTCTGTTCTTCCTTTGAGACATTGAGAAAGAACTTCATCACCACGATGCCGTTGTTGACCAGGTATTTTTCGAAGTTGTTGATCTCCTCAAAGCGCTGCTGCCAAATGTGTTTGCCCAGCGTGCTCTGGGGCAGCTGCTGCTGCTCTAGCAACCCAGGGCGCACCCGCACCACCAGCACCTCCTCGTAATACGAACGGTTGAAAATGCCGATGTTGCCGCGCTCGGGCAGAGCTTTAAACGATCGCCACAAATAGTCGTGATCTAGCTCTTCGCTAGAGGGCTGCTTAAAGCTAAACACCTGGCAACCCTGGGGGTTGACCCCCGACATCACATGTTTAATGGTGCTGTCTTTACCCGCTGCATCCATCGCTTGAAAGACCAGCAGCAGGGCGTAGGTGTTTTGGGCATAGAGCACATTTTGGTAGCTGGCCAGTTCTTCAACGCTCTGCTGCAAAAGCTCTTGAGCCGCTTTTTTGCTAAAGTCGCCCGTAAAGCTGGGGTCAAAGTCTTTAAGCTTGGCCCGGTGGCTGGGCTTAACCACCATTGAGGCTGGGTTGAGGGCCGCGAGAAACGATTTAGAGTCCATGAATATGTAGCCTGGTTGTATCTTTCCCCGGAGATGTGGTCTAAAGCATAACCAACCTGGGCTCAGCCTGCTCCCTATCTGTCTCAACCCTTAACCTATTGATTTGCGTCCTACCTGGTCGCTCCCCAGAGATGTCGGATATTAAGTCAAAATTGAGAGACAACAGACAATCGGGGGCGGCGGCAATGGCGGGGGCTTACTTTACCGGGTGCGCGGTGTGGGCGTTTAAAGACTGGGTGGGCAGCTTTTACCCCAAGGGCAGCAAGGCCGGAGATTTTTTGCGGCTGTACGGCGATCGCATGACCGCCGTCGAGGGCAACACCACCTTTTACTCCATGCCTGACGCCAAAACCATCGATCGCTGGGCCGCCACCATGCCACCAGGCTTTCGGTTTTGCCCCAAGCTGCCCCGCGCCTTCTCCCACCAGGGCAAACTGATGCCCTTTGTCGAAGAGTCTCACCGCTTTCTGCAAACCCTCATGCCATTGGGAGACCGGCTGGGGCCGCTGTTCATTCAGCTGCCGCCCACCTACAGCCCCGAGCAACTAGCCGATCTGCGAGAATTTCTCACCCGCTGGCCCCGGCAAACTCATCCGATCGCGGTGGAGGTGCGCCACTTAGACTGGTTTGCCGAACCCCACGCCACTCGCCTAAACCAAATGCTCACCAGCCTGGGCGTAGGGCGCGTGCTGCTCGACACGCGCCCTATCTACGACTGTATCAACACCCCTGACGATGACCCGCAAATTGGCTCCGAGCGCAAAAAGCCTAGGGTGCCGCTCCAGCCCGAGGTGACGGCGGCTTTTACGATTATTCGCTACATCAGTCATCCCGACTTGGCCTATAACCAAACCTATTTCGACGAATGGGTGCCTCGGCTGCGCCAGTGGCTTGAGGCCGGTACCGACATCTATTTTTTCGCCCACTGCCCTCAGGAGGCCAAGTCGCCAGTGGTGGCCCGCGAGGTCTACCACCAGCTTCAGCAGGCCGGGGTCACCCTACCTGAGCTGCTGTGGGATGTGGCCGAACAACAAAAAGCCGAGGCAGACAACTCCTCGGCTCAGCTCAGTTTGTTTGGATAAATTTGTTTGTATGAATAGTTAGCCCTAATTGGGCGACGACCTTAGCTATGGCTAGTCATTTTCCCAATCTTCGCGGCCCATGAGATCGCCGACGCGATCGCGCAACAAAAACCCTGAAGACTCTAGCTCGGCTTCCACCAGCACCCATTCACGGGCGGGG
>JANPIO010000301.1:0-5062 GCA_031425055.1 Phormidium sp. VAR_61_metabat_6 | reverse complement strand
GTGGTGACGGTGCCCTCAATTGGGGTTTACGAAACCGGGGATGCTGCTATTGAAAGTTTTGCCACCAATCTTTTCAACACCTGGGGCATTGGCGATGCCCAACGCAACAACGGGGTACTGGTGCTTTTCTCCCAGGGCGATCGCGCCGTGCGCATTGAGCTAGGTAAAGGCTACAGCCGCGTCTACGACGCTCGCATGCAGACCGTAATTGATGACTACATGCTGCCGCGCTTCCGGGTCTCGGCCTACAGCACGGGTTTGTACGAAGGCACCCACGCCTTGGTCGGACAGCTAACCGGGCCGCCGCCTACGACCCTAGAGAAACTGCCCTGGGGGTGGTTGATTCTCGGTATAGGCGGACTTGTTTCTAGCGGAGTTGCGATCGTGGGTTCTAAACTGCTGCTCAACCTATGGCGACCCCAGTGCGAGCTATGCCAAGTGCGAATGACCAATCTGAGCGACACCGAGGCCAAAGCTCACCTCGACGCAGGGCAAATTTTGGAACTGGAGCTACAGTCGGTATTTCACACTGTTGCTGAGTGCCCCCAGTGCCATAAGCACACCGCTCGTCACTTTGCTAACCCAGTCACTCCCTTTGGGGCCTGTCCGAGCTGTCACTATAAAACGCTGGAGGAGGTGCAGAGCACCACAGTGAGAGAGCCGACCTATCACTCATCGGGAGAAGCGCTGGTCAAACGGCACTGCCGTCACTGCGATCATAGCGACCAACAGACCGTCATCCTATCCCAATTGCGCCACAGCGATAGCTCATCCTCTAGTAGTAGCTTTGACAGTGGGTCATCCTCTGGCGGTGGCTCGTCTTCGGGGGGCGGAGCCAGCGGCAAGTGGTAATTGAACCTTGCCTTTTGGCCGTTGACCAATTGCAAAGAAAGGCCGATGCCTAGACAAACCGCCTGCATTCCGTGGAACACTGTTGCTACACAGGGAATGCATTCTTAACGTCGGCTATGAGTCTTTGTATTAACCCAAGTTGCCGTCAGCCTAACCATCCAGATAATGGGGGCAGTCCTACCTGCGTTGCCTGTGGCTCGGCCCTGGTGCTCCAGGGTCGCTACCGTGTGATGCGGCTGATTAGCAGTGACAGTGGCTTTGGCCGCGTGTATGAGGCTTACGAGCGCAACGTCCCCAAAATTCTTAAGGTGCTCAAAGAGGGCTACAACGCTAACCATAAGGTGGTGGAGCTATTTCGCCGCGAGGCTCAGGTGCTCAGCCAGCTCAACCATCCGGGGGTACCTCGGGTAGAGCCCGAGGGCTATTTTCTCTATTCCCCAGCGGATGGTGGCGAGCCTTCTCACTGTCTGGTGATGGAGAAGATCGAAGGCCCCAACCTGAAGCAGTGGATGGTGCAGCAGGGCAACCACCCGATCAGCGAAAAGCAGGCCATGCTCTGGCTCACCCAGCTGACCGACGTGCTCGATCTGGTGCATCAGCACAACTATTTTCACCGCGACATCAAGCCCGAAAACATTATGCTGCGCCCCTCGGGGCAACTGGTGCTGGTCGACTTTGGTGCCGCTCGCGAGATGACCCAGACCTACATGGCCAACCTGGGCGATAGCGGCATTACGACCGTGAGTTCGGCGGGCTACACGCCCCCTGAGCAAGAGCAGGGCCAGGCGGTGCCCCAGTCTGACTTCTATGCCCTGGGCCGCACGCTGATTTATTTAATGACGGCCAAGCTGCCCAACGACCCGGCGATCTACAACTCGCGCACCAATGCGTTTGCGTGGCGGCTGGCAGCGCTGCAAATTTCTGTCCCTCTAGCCAATTTAATTGACGATCTAATCGCTCCGGCGGCAGCCAATCGACCCCAAAACACCGAGGCGATTTTAGAACGTCTGGCCCAGGTGCGATCGCGCCAAGTCTCTGGTCTGCCTCGCTCGGCCAGCGCCGCTGCTACCCCAACCTGGCCGATGACCACCCTCAACTCCCACGAGGCCCAGACGCTGCCTGAACCCTCGCGCAGCTTTTTGCCCCCCTGGTTAGACCAGCGCCCCTGGCTGCTGGCCGGTCTCACGGGGCTGGCTCTGGCGGTGCCGTTGGGCTGGTATGCTCTGATGCGATCGACGAGTCCCCAGGGACTGTTGTCTGCACCGGCTGCAACCTTGCCCCAGGTGCAGGTGCAGCTGCTGCGCAGCCTAGCCGGGCACGAAGCCGACATCCAAGATCTGCTGTTGCTCAAGGATGGTCGCACCCTGGTAACTGCCAGCACCGACAACACCGTGCGCTTTTGGGACTTAGACGCAGGCCGCCTGGTGCGCACCTTGAGCGATCATACCAACGTGGTTAAGGCCCTAACCATGACCACTGATCAAGAAATTTTGATCAGTGCTGGGGATGACCGCACAATTCGATTTTGGACTATGGCCGAGGGCCGTCCCCTGGTAACGCTGGCCAATGCCCATGCAGTACCCATCAAAGCTCTTGAGGTCAGCAACAACGGCAAGCTGATGGTCAGCGCCGACAGCGACGGCACCATCTATCTATGGAACCTGGTCGGCCCCGATGGCCGCATTGATCCCCAGCATTTAACAACGACCGGGCCGACCCGTACCCTCCAGGCCGATGGCACCGTTAACGACCTGCGGTTTACCCGCGACGACAGCTATCTGGTGAGCGGTGGCAAAAGCCTTCACATGTGGGACATGGAAAATTTGGAGCAGCCCGCCACCCTAGAAGGCCATGCGCCATTGACGTTTATCAATCGCCTCGATATCAGCGACGACAACCGTATTTTGGTCAGTGCCTCTAGCGACAAAACCGTGCGACTGTGGAACCTGGCTGACCAGACCCTCTACGCCACCCTGCCGGGCCACCAAAGCTACGTCAACGACGTCAGAATTGATGGCTCGCGCCTGTGGAGCTCTGATGCCAACAACACCATTCTGGTGTGGGATTTGAACCAACAAACCTACGTTGAAACCATTACTGGCTTCAACACCGACATTTGGCGCTTTGCGGTGCAGCCCAACGGCCACATTGTTACCATCGGCGGCACAGAGCATCTCTTGTCGCTGTGGAGCCTGCCTGCTGATGCCGAAAAGTGAGACGGTGTTCAGCGATGGGTTGCGGCTTGAGAACCGATTTTGAGCCTTGAACCCAGTAATATTGGCCGTTTAGGCAGATATTCTTTGGTTAGCGAGTGGTGGAGAGCACTTTGCGGTGGTTGATGTCGAAGCGATCGCCGTGGGCCAGCAGATGCAGCCGCAGCCCGTGGATGCTGAGCGGGTCGGAGGCGGTAATGTCGGGCTCGTTAGTGTGGGTCATATCGCCGGGGTCAACCACAGCAATCACCCCTTTGCCGATCACTTGAAAGCTACCGTCGCTCTCAAATAGAGCACAGGTGTCTTCGTCAATGCCTAAACCCAGACGGTTGGGCTGCATGGCCATGGCGCTCATCAGCCGGGCCATGCGGTTGCGGTTGTGAAAGTGCTGATCGACAATCACCTCGGGCACAAAGCCCAGGCCGATCGCCATATCCACCAGCGAACGGTTGGGCGACTCGCCGCTGCCGCCCCCGGCGATCATGTGGTGGCCCATGACGGCGGCCCCGGCGCTGGTGCCGCCAAGGGTAATTTCGCCCAGCTGCGCCCGTTGACGCACCGTGTTAATTAAGGGGGTATCGGCCAGCAGGCCACAGAGGCGCACCTGGTCGCCGCCGGTGATAAAGACACCGGTGCAGGGTTCGACGATGGTTTGCCAGGTGGGGTCTTCGCCCTGGGCGCGATCGCGAATATCCATCACCACCGTCTCGGCAACGCCCATTTCGGCAAAAATTTCTTGATAGCGACCCGAAATTGCTACCGGATCCCGTGAGGCGCAGGGAATAATCCCAATGCAGGCCGCCGTCCCCCCAGACCGCTCGAAAAAGGTGTGCAAAATCTCTTTGCCGTGAACTTTATCTTCTGCGCCACCAATGGCCAGAATCGCATGGTGCTTGACGGGAGACATGGGCCGCTCAACAAAGGGACGAAAATTGCTACCTAGACTCAATTACTGCATGATAGAGAGCGTTACATACCAAGTCCAGCTCAAGATCTGTAGTTTTCCCACCGGTTAGGACTCCATTTTTGAACTTGGATGATGTTTACTCAACCCATCAGGTCGTTAGGCCTCAGCAGTCTAGGCTATGACAACTGGCATTTCGGGGGCTTCCCATCTGAGAGTAGATGTTGTCAGCCTGTTTCCAGACTTTTTTGCATCCCCCCTAGAGTCAGGGCTGATTGGTAAAGCCCTGGCGCGCCAAATTGCAGAAGTTTATCTTACCAATCCCAGGGACTTTACAACGGATAAGCACCACCGGGTCGATGACGAACCCTACGGCGGTGGTGTGGGCATGCTGATGAAGCCTGACCCGATTTTTGCGGCGGTAGAATCGCTGCCGGTGCTGCCCCGGCGTGAGGTGATTTTGCTCACCCCTCAGGGCGAGGCGATGACCCAAGACCTGTTTCGCCATCTGGTCACGCTCGATCAGCTGGTGCTGATCTGCGGCCACTACGAAGGGGTCGATGAGCGGGTCAGCCATCTGCTGACGCGAGAAGTCTCCCTCGGTGACTTTGTGCTCACCTGCGGCGAAATTCCGGCGTTGGCGTTGATCAATGGCGTGGTGCGGCTGCTGCCGGGCACCGTGGGCAAGACTGACTCCCTACGGTTTGAGAGTTTTGAGACTCCCCTGCTCGACTATCCCCAATACACTCGCCCCGCCACCTTTCGCGGCTGGGAGGTGCCGGAAGTGCTGCGATCAGGCAACCATCAGGCGATCGCCCAGTGGCGACGGCAGCAGCAGATCGAGCGCACGCGGCAGCGGCGGCCCGATTTGTATGAGAAGTGGGTGGAGGAGTGTGGGGAGTAGGTGGGTGGATGAGTAGGCGGTGGATGGGTAGATGGGGAGGGGATAATCATGCAGGACGTAGGGTGCATTAGCGAAGCAATGCACCGTTGATAAAACCATGTCTATTCAGAGAATTTAAGAGAATAGGGACGAGAACTTATGGGAATCCGAATTGGTAACGGGTACGACATTCACCGATTGGTGGAGGGG
>JANPIO010000300.1:0-3604 GCA_031425055.1 Phormidium sp. VAR_61_metabat_6 | reverse complement strand
ACGTGATCAACCTAGCGGTTGAGTTCTACGCCCACCAGGTGGCAGAATGTGCCGAGCCGTTGCCCTACGGCGAGTCGGAGTTTGACTATGTGAACCTGTCGCTTGCCCCCAGCCGCGTCATTCAGCCGCCCCGCGTGGCCGAGTCGCCCGTAGCCTTTGAGTGCCGCACGCTGCAAATTGTGCCGGTGGGCGAGTTTCACATTGTGATCGGCCAGGTGGTGCACCTGTTTGTGCGCGACGACGTGCTGGGCGAGAATAACCGCATTGATGTTGACAAAGTGGGGGCGATCGGGCGGATGGCGGGCTATGAATACTGCCGCACGGGCGATCGCTTTGAGATTCCCAACGGCTTCCCTAAGCAACCTCAGGTCTAATGGGATGATGGATGAGCGATTAACCGGAAGGCGACCTATGAGCGATGTGAGTGAGCAAGATTTGGGCCATCTGCGGCGGGCGATCGCCCTTTCCCATAGCGCCCGTGAGGCCGGCAACCGCCCCTTTGGTGCCGTGCTGGCCGATGCCTCAGGCCAGGTGCTGGCCGAGGCCGAAAACAACCAGATCACCGAGCGCGACTGCACCGGCCACGCCGAAACCGTGCTGCTGCGGCAAATGGATAAAAGCCTCAGCCCAGACACCCTCAAAGACTGCACCCTCTACGCCAGCACTGAACCCTGCCCCATGTGCGCCGGGGCGATCTTTTGGAGCGGGGTGGGGCGGCTGGTCTATGCCTTGGGCAGCGATCGCCTCTACAGCCTCCAGGGTGAGTCACCCTTTCAGCTACCGCTAGCCAGCCGCGAGGTGCTCAAGCACGGCAAGCGCCCGGTTGAAGTCGTTGGTCCCGTGCTTGAAGACGAGGCACTAGCGGCTTTTGAGGGATTTTTCTAAGCTTGTCTGCCGTTAATTTGGCTGTTCTAAGGTTATGGATCTATTCAAGTTTGCGCTGGGGCCGTACGAGTTTTTCGCTGCCATCCTTGGGGGTGTGCCCCTTGTCCTGGCGATCTTCTTGCTCTATAACCCGGCCATGAGCCTGCAAGATTTTGCTGGTTTAATTCAGAGCAGTTTTTCGCTTCAGGTGTTGATTGCCTTAGCGTTTGCTAGCTATCTCCTCGGTGGCTTAGCGCAGGGCGTGACCTGGAAGTTTTTTTTAGCCCTCTGTAACCTGTTCGATCGCGACCTGCATTATTTCCCAGCCGAAATTCTTTTAGGTAGGGATGAGTGGCTGCAAGGGCTGGCCAAAGACATCGATCCCACAACTCTTGATTTTGAGAGCCGCTTACTGCTAGTGCTGCACGACAAAGTCGGCAGGCCCACGAAGATGAATCATCTCTATTCGAGGGTCTGCTCGTACCTAAAAGAGAATAATCGGCCCTCCCTGGTGACCGCAGATTTATATCAGGCCACCCATATCATGTACCGCAACCTCTCGTTTGGGCTGCTGATCCTAAGCGGGGTGTTTCTGGTCAACATTCTCCGCGTTGGAGCGGCATCTTTTGAGCAGGTGGCGTTATTTTTGGGGGCTTTAGTGCTGTCCTACGTTGCGTTTATTCGCTCAGTATCGTTTAAGCGGTGGCACTCCAGGGAGGTTTTGCTGGGGTTTTACTTCGCCGCCTGTGGCCATTAATCGCCCTAACGCAGCGGGTGATGCTCAGCCAAAAGCTTTTCGACCTTGGCCTCGTCAATGCGGGCGGTGACCTGCTTGGCTTCATGCAGATCGCGCACCGTTTTAGAAAGGCTAGCGGTAGACCCCAGGGCAAACAGGGTGCCCATGCCCATGTAGCCCTTTACCCAAGCATCCACCGGCAGGCAAAAGATGCCCAGCGACAGGCTGCCCACCGACAGCAAAAAGGCTAACCAGGTTTGCACGACCCAGGCTTGACTATGACTCGATGGCGGCGGCACAGAACTCATCGGCTGACTCCTTAACGGTGTGAATGACTAGGTCAACCCTAGGCGAGTCTTCCGCTGCGTCACCCACGGTGGAGACACTTTTCCAAATGCCCCAGGGTGCAGTGATGGGGAGAACCGTTTGTGACTGTTGCAGCAGTTGATTTAGCTAGGACACTTTGACAGGCGGAATCCTCTGGTAAGAGCGTTGCACTGCAATGCCCCTACGT
Source organism: Phormidium sp. VAR_61_metabat_6 (assembly GCA_031425055.1). GTDB lineage: Bacteria > Cyanobacteriota > Cyanobacteriia > Phormidesmidales > Phormidesmidaceae > Nodosilinea. Next base: position 1,490 of record JANPIO010000300.1, on the reverse strand, counting down.
CGAACCTGTCCTAAACCCAATGGATGTTTGCAATAGTCCCCTTGACGGCCTTGGCCAGTGTATCTACAATGTAATTACTTTGCGTCTGGGCACACACCGTCTATGGGCACCGCCATTCGAACTCGCATTGTCAAGATTGGCAATTCCCAGGGCATTCGCATTCCCAAACTGCTGCTAGAGCAGAGCGGGCTGAATGTTGACGTAGAAGTAGAAGTGCAGGGCGATCACCTCATCATTCGCACTGCGCCACGCCAGCGAGCCGGATGGGATGACGCCTTTGCTGCGGCGGCAGATAGTCACAATGATCACCTGCTCGACGACCTCAACCCCACCGATTGGGACGCCGCCGAATGGGAATGGTAGTCAACCGTTTCGACGTTTTTCTCGTCAACCTCGACCCTACCGTTGGCAACGAAATTAAAAAAACACGACCCTGCGTGGTGATCTCGCCCGACGAGATGAATCGCTACATTACCACTGCGATCGTGGCTCCGATGACCACCAAGGGCAAGCCTTACCCCACCCGCATGGCCTGCCGTTTTGAGGGCAAAGACGGCCAAATTGTTTTAGACCAAATTTGTACCGTCGATAAAGCCCGGTTGGTCAAACGCCTGGGTCAAATCAGCCCCAGTGAGCAAAGCATGCTGCTTGAAACCCTAGCCGAAATGTTTGCCGAATAGCGCTAGATAGTTTGTGCTCACTGGACGTAGACAATCTTTGTAACTCAATCAAGGCCTTGCGGCGTTCCGGTGCAGCGTGGTTATTAGACTGATTCATCACAACTCGGCCCTTGATGATTATGATTAGTAAGGAGGACTTTAGAAACTGATATATGGATGATCAAGAGCTGACTGCACTTCTAGGCGATCTGGAATCTGATAGAGTTGAGCGTAAAGCGTCAATTTCAGACGGGAAAAAAATAAGACAGGCAGTTTGTGCTTTTGCTAACGATCTGCCAAACCACAAAAAGCCTGGAGTTCTTTTTGTAGGAATTAATGATAATGGTACCTGTGCCAACTTGCCTATTACAGACGAGCTTCTTCTAAGCCTTTCTAATATACGCTCTGAAGGAAAAATTTTGCCGTTCCCGGTATTACAAGTTAATAAACGTATTCTAGGTGGCTGTGAATTAGCAGTTGTTATTGTGGAACCGTCAGATGCTCCTCCAGTTAGATTCGACGGACGAACATATATTCGAGTTGGCCCTAGACGCGCAACAGCTACATCCGAGGAAGAACGTCGCCTTAATGAAAAAAGACGCGCAAGGGACTTACCTTTTGATTTGCGCCCTTTTATTTCCGCTTCTATTGATGATTTGAATCTAGATATTTTTCAACGTGAATATTTAACGTCAGCATTAGCGCCAGAAGTGTTAGATGAAAATCAGCGACCTTTAACACAGAAGCTGATCTCACTACGATTTGCAACTCCAGAGCCGGATTCGCGTCCAACTAGCTTGGGTATTTTAGTAGTTGGTAAAGAACCCAGAC
>JANPIO010000299.1:0-4904 GCA_031425055.1 Phormidium sp. VAR_61_metabat_6 | reverse complement strand
CGCGGCTGTTTACCGATGCTCAAGAGCGGTATCGGCATTTTTATGGGGAACTGTGCGTTCGCGTCGCCCGCCTCGTTGCCCAGTGGATGTCAGTGGGCTTTTGCCACGCTGTGCTCAACACCGACAACATGTCGATTACAGGCGAAAGCATCGACTACGGCCCCTTTGCGTTTATGGATGGCTACGACCCCCGCTTTACCGCTGCCTATTTTGACTATGCCGGGCGCTACAGCTACGGCAACCAGCCGATCATCTGCCAAATGAACCTCAAGGCGCTGCAAAAGCCCCTCAAGCTGATCATGCCTGAGGCGGATCTCGAAGCAGCCCTAGAACCCTTCAAAGATCGCTACGCCGCCTATTACCAGCAGCGCATGCTCCACAAACTGGGCTTTGCAGCCCTCACAGACGATCTGGCCAGCACCTTAGTCAGCCAAACCATCGAATTGCTCAGCGCTGTAGAAGTGGGCTATCACGATTTCTTTCTGGGTCTGACCCAGCAGTTCTCGGCTGGCTGGCGCGACGATGCCAGCCAAATCTTTAGCGCCACGCTGCAAGCCTCTGACTCGGCGGCGGCGGCTCCGCTCGAAGCCTGGCGACAGACCTACCATCGCTGTCTGCAAAGCCTTGATGCAGAGCAGATGGCAGGTATTGCCGCACTGCTGCAACGTACCAACCCCGCCACCGTACTGCTGCGTCCCGAAATTGAGGCGATTTGGGAGCCCATTACCACCGACGACAACTGGCAACCCTTCTATGACTTGTTGAACAAGATCCAGCATCCGTTTGGGCAAGACTAGGCTTTCTCGCACTGACCTCAAGGATGGTGGGCAGTGCCCACCCTACGGATTTACTACAGATTCTGCCCAACCTACAGATCTTTTGGCAGGGGTAGGGAGTGGCCGACCCTAGGTAAACTGGAATACAAATACTATTCTGCATAAATCTCCATGGCCGACGACTCTACCTCTAGCCCCCTGGCTCCTCCTGCCACCGGCAAAATTCTCCAGTGTTTTAGCGGTTCTTTTGTAGCGGGCACGATCGCCATGCTGGCTTACCGCATGATGCTCTCGATCGCCGCCAACTTTGCGGCTCGGCCCGTGCTGTCAGACAACCCAGCAGTGGCGAATATTTCATCCGCCGTGCGCACCCTGGTCGTCGGTATGGCCGCCCTGGGGGCTGGCATCTTCGGCCTAGCGGCCCTAGGGATATTCCTGCTGGGGGTTCAGCTCCTCTTTCAGCGCCTCACCGGCCGCCCCTCCACCCTGCAAGACTAGCCGTACCTCGACCCCATCACTCCCCTACCCGATCACCCCCACTCCCCACTCCTGCGTAACAATGAAGCAGGCGATTTTGAGGATGCAGCACAATGACCATCGGGGTTTGGGTACTGGGCAATCAGCTCTGGCACAATCAGGCGGCACTAGCTAGCTGCGCGGGCAAAAACGCTTCGGTTCTCTTTATAGAATCCCAAACCTTTGCTGAGGAACGCCCCTACCACAAGCAAAAGCTGGTGCTGGTGTGGTCAGCCATGCGCCACTTTGCCGACGAGTTGAAGACTGCGGGGTGGGCGGTTACCTATGCGATCGCCCCCGATACCGAAACTGCCCTGCGCGACTGGCTCAAGGCTGAGGACATTACCGAACTGCGGCTGATGGATGCCACCGACCACCCATTCACCGCCTGGTTGCAGGGGCTAGATTTGCCCTGCAAGCTAGTGATTTTCGACAACAATCTCTTTCTCTGGGCAGCTAGAGACTTCAATGCTTGGGCCGACCAGCGCAAGGGCCTGCTGATGGAGAGCTTTTACCGCAAAGGCCGCCAGCGCTTTGACCTGCTGATGACAGGTGACCAGCCGGTGGGCGGTCAGTGGAATTTTGACAAAGACAACCGCCAGCCGCCCAAAGGCAAGCTCAACACTCCAGCACCTCAATGGTTTGCCCCCGACGCGACCACCCAAGCTGTAATCGACAAGGTTGAAAAGCTAGAGATTCCAACCTTTGGGGAAGCGACCCCGTTTAACTGGGCAGTCACTCGGGAGCAGGCATTACAAGTATTAGATGTGTTCATTGCAGAGCGGCTGGAAACCTTTGGCCCGTACCAGGATGCGATGGTCACAGGCGAAGAGACGATGTGGCACGCCCTGCTGTCGCCCTACCTGAACCTGGGTCTGCTGCACCCGCTAGAAGTAGTGGAGCGGGCGGAGGAAGCTTTCATAGAGCGGGATTTGCCGCTCAACAGCGTGGAGGGCTTTATTCGTCAGGTGATGGGCTGGCGAGAGTACATGCGCGGTCTGTATTTGCACTTTGAGGCTGACTACGGCGATCGCAACTGGTTTGACCACCGCCAGCCGCTACCCGAGTTTTTCTGGACTGGCGAGACTGAGATGAACTGCCTGCACCAGGTGATTGACCAAATTCGGCGCACGGGCTACGCCCACCACATTCAGCGGCTGATGATTCTCAGCAACTTTTCGCTGATTGCCGGGTTTGTGCCTCAGGCGGTCAAAGACTGGTTTCACGCGGTGTTTATTGATGCCTACGACTGGGTAATGCAGACCAACGTGATGGGTATGGGCCTATTTGCCGATGGCGGGCTGTTGGCTTCTAAGCCCTACGCCTCGTCGGCCAACTACGTGAACAAAATGAGCGACTACTGCCAAGGCTGCCGCTACAACCCCAAAGCGCGCACCGGGGAAGACGCCTGCCCGTTTAATTTCTTTTACTGGGATTTTCTCCATCGCCACCGCGACAAGCTGCAAGCCCAGGGCCGCATGAGCTTTATTCTCAAGAACCTAGATCGGATGGACAGCGAGGAACTGGGTGCGATTCACCAGCAGGCTAAGAATTGGCATCGGGCTCACTGCCCCTAAGCTCGGTTGCGGTTACGCAGGGTAAATAGACCTTCACCGCAGTGCCTTTGCCAACGTCACTGAAGACTTGGATAAAACCGCCGTAGGACTTAACGATATTCAGCACAGTCGCTAGCCCCAACCCGGTGCCTTGATCGGGGGGTTTTGTGGTGAAAACGGCTCAAAGATGCGATCGCGCACACCAGGGGCAATGCCAATGCCGGTGTCGGCAATGGTGACGACGACATAGTTGCCGACTTGGGCGTCTCGGTGTTGCTGCGCCATGCTCTCATCCATGGCACAATGCTCGGCAGACATCGTGAGGGTTCCCCCTGACGGCATGGCATCGCGGGCGTTAACGCACAAATTCATCAAAATCTGGTGCAGATCAGTCGAGTGGGCCAACACCAACCCAAAGATTGGGTCAGCAATATCTTGGCGAATGCAGATTGAGGCTGGAAAGGTGTGACGTACCAGGGTGCTGAGATCCTGTAGTAGGGGCAAAATCTGCACTAGGCTGCGCTTTTGCTCTGAGTCTTGGGTAGAGATTAAAATCTGTTTGACCATGCCAGCGCCACGTCGGGCGCTATCTTCTAAAATTCTCAGCATTTCCTGCGATCGCGCATCTAGCCCCGGATGTTTTAAGCGCAGCAGCTGAGAAATTGATATGATTGGGGCGAAGATATTGTTGAGGTCATGCACCACTCCGCTGGCTAGATCGGCTACCTTCTTCAGGCGCTGATCACAATTAGATTGAATTTCTAATTGACTCAACAAGGTGGCTTGCTCACCATTTTTTTGATGTGCTAGCTGCTGTTGCTCTTGTTTAAGCCTCTGGCTGGCGATCGCTAACTTTTGCTTGGCCAAGCCTAAGGCTCTTTGGGTGACGTGCAGTTGCTCCAACGCTAGGCGTAATTCTTCCTGGGTCGATGCGGATTGGGGGATGGGTAATGCTACAGGCGACTGATGAATACGGGCAGCTAAGGTAGATAAATGGCGGGGGTGATTTGATGTTGCCATGGTGATTTCTCCGCTTTTAAAAATGGGGCGATTTAAATGGGGGCTATTGACCAGCCGTGTCAGCTAAAAACTCACGCGATCGCGCTCAGACAGCAGCGCACAGAGCAACATAAACATCGATTCATCCACTGGCTCTGGTTGATGGATTAACAAGGCCTGCCTGGTGTCGTCGCTAACGTCTAAGCGATAGTCATCGGTAATGTGAAAATTTTCTTTAGGGTAGCCCCAGGAGAGCACCTTGGGCATTAGTTCTCGAATGATAATTGCCCTGACGTTGACCTCTGGCGCTAGCAAATTAGGATTTTGAAATAGCCAAAATGCAGATTTAGGACAGCTATAAGTCAGCCGCATCACCGCTACTTCTAAAACATTTTTGATGTGATTAGGGTTGGGAATAAAGGTGAGCAAATCTTTGAGCGTCTGAGCATTTTCGGGGCTTTTACGCTTGAGCAAATTAACAGCGATTGCGATCGCTTTCTCATTGTCAGGCGACGGGATCATGACAGTAGATACAAACTTAGGGCTAGCACGACCATGAAAGCCAAGAGATAACATCGGACTTACCATCGATTGACTAACTTCAACTTAGAGAGAAGTTGTGAATAATCTATGAATGTGAAGAACATAACATCTTCTTCTGGAGCGATGGCTATGGGCCAGTTCGCCACCCAAGTATTTGCTATTCTCGTTTGCCCACGGCCTAAGTGAACGGGCCATCGCTATGTTTATTCTCCTTGAGGAGTGTGCGCATTTGATCTACTAGCTCATTTGCGTCAAAAGGCTTTGAGATAATGCCTAAAATCGAGAGTTCAGAAAACATCTTAGGGTCAGACTCTGGAAGGGCAGACGTGAATAAGATCACGGGAATAGATTGGGTGGCAGGGTTGTTGCGCAGGTGCTGCAAGGTGGTAATGCCATCCATCTCGGGCATCATTACATCTAACAGAATGACATCGGTTTTTTGGGTCTGGGCAATGGTTAATCCCTCTGCACCAGAAGCGGCAAGCAATGTTTTCCAGCCAGCGATAATTTCTAT
>JANPIO010000298.1:0-2265 GCA_031425055.1 Phormidium sp. VAR_61_metabat_6 | reverse complement strand
GACCAGAAACTACGGCCTGGGACGTGGCTGAAACCGAGCTGCGGCGAAATATTGAGGGCAATGCCCTGGGGCATCGGCGTGATTTGGCCCATCTGCTGCTGGAGCGGGGTGACCCCGCCGATGTAAAAGAGGCGGTGGCGCTGATGAAAACCGAAACCGCCAATCGCCGCGATGCCAAAACCCTCGATGTACTGGCCTGGGCACTACAGTCGGCGAACCGACTACCCGAGGCCCAGCAAGTGATTCAGGAGGCGTTAGGCCAGGGCATCCGCAACGCGGGGATCGCCTACCGAGCGGGAGAGATTGAGCTAGCCCTAAATCATCCGGCTCAGGCGGAACAGTTTTTTCGCCTGGCGGCAGACATTGACCCTACGTTTACCCCCCAGATCCGGCAACGGTTAGGACTTACTAGGCAGGAGAAGCTTTGATGACTACCCAGCAGTTTCGCCAATATTTTCGCCAACACAGTTTGCGCCGATACAGTGTCTTGAGCTTGTTGGCCGCTGTCGGCTGCATCGTGATTGGCCTAGCGATCGCCCCACCCGCCGCCGCCCACTGGGGAGACTTAGCCGCCACTGAGATTGTGATCGATGGGACGGAAACCCGCATCACCCTGACCTACCCCACCGGATTGACCGCCTTTGCCGATGACGACGGCAGCGGACGGCTCTCCACGGAGGAACTGATTCGCCATCGGGAGGCGCTAACGCGCCAGCTAGAACCTGCGATCGCCCTCAAAGATAGCCGTAATCAATCTCCCCAGCTAACCATTCAACCCGCCGTAGACAGCGCCTCTGCCAACGCGAGGATTGCCCCCGGTAGCCACACCACGCTGCAACTGCTGTACTCCTGGGCCGAGCCACCGACAGGGCTGGCGATCGCCTACACCTTTTTCCCGGTCGATGCGCCGGAGGCTAGCTGCGTGGCCACCATTGCCCAAGACGGGCAGGTCACCAACCACGTCTTCACCCCTAAAGACCCCACCTTCACCGTCAAATCGGCAGCCGCAGCCGCGATAGGCAGCAGGGCCTGGTTTGTCACGCTACTCGGCGCATTTTTGTGGGGGACAGTGCACTCGCTGTCGCCGGGGCATGGCAAAACCTTGGTAGGAGCCTATCTGGTAGGTGAACGGGCCACCTCTCGCCACGCTCTCTTCTTGGCACTGATGACCACCGTGACCCATACGATCGGTGTTTTTGCCCTAGGGTTGATCACCCTAGCAGCGGCCCGCTATGTGCTGCCCGAGCAACTTTATCCCTGGCTGAGCCTGATCTCAGGGGGCATGATTGTCTGCATCGGCGCGAACCTGATTGCCCAGCGCTCTAGCCACCGCCACAGTGCCCATGCTCACGCCACCAGCGCCCACTCTCCCGGTGAACTAGCTCACGCTCACGCCCACGAAAATTCCTGCGCCCACGAACACTCGCTCCACGGCCCCAAACACCCTCACCATGCCCACGGGCATCATTCCCCCACCCCCGATCACCCTGCTCACGACCCCGCTCATCATTCCCATTCCCACACCCACGATCCGGCTCACCATCACCACGGCAGCCACTCCCATAGTCATTTGCCCGTGACGCCCGACGGCACCGCCGTGACCTGGCGCAGTCTGCTAATGCTGGGCCTATCGGCGGGGCTAGTGCCCTGCCCGGCAGCGCTGGTGCTGCTGCTGGGGGCGATCGCCTTTGGTAACCCAATTTCGGGGTTGCTGTTGGTGGTGGCCTTTAGCCTGGGGCTGGCCAGCGTTTTAGCAGGGCTAGGCCTGCTGCTGGTATCTGCCAAACGGGTGTTTAAGCGGGTTCCGGCACCTCGCCTTCAGGCGTTGCAGTGGCTACCGCTGACGAGCGCGGTGGGCATCACCATCATCGGCCTGGGCATTTCGACCCGATCGATCATGCAGATGCTCTAGCACCTGTCCAATTTTTACCGCCAACATTTTTGCTCACCGACCCATTTGCCCCCTTCGATTACCAAGACGTACACCATGCCGACCCTCCTGCGCTGGACGATGACTCTGCCCCTAGCGATCGCCTTCATCTCGCCCGCCCTAGCCGATCCGGCTACCCCCCCGCGCCAGGCTGAATCCGTCGTATCGTTCTTTTGCTACATGGTCACCACTGAGGGCCAAGTGCGCGACCTGTCGTCGCTGTGCGGTAGCTCCGCAGATGCCGCCCCTCAGCAAGTGGTTCAAAATACTGAGCCCTGCTATTTCTTAGACAGCGATGGCAAACCCTGCACTGCAACGGGAAGGCCCGCCTTTAG
>JANPIO010000297.1:0-2952 GCA_031425055.1 Phormidium sp. VAR_61_metabat_6 | reverse complement strand
AGGTGAGCCATCGGCACCATTTTGGCCTTGCCCATGCCGTGAATATCTACATAGCTGGCCAGGGCGTACTTAACGCCCTTGGCCTCCAGAGAGGATTTAAGCGCTTCGACTTCAGGAGATAGCGAGTGGGCCATGGGTGGGAAGTGGATGGTGGGGAGTAGAGCTGCGGAAAGAAAAACGGTGCAAAAAACAGCAGCCCGAGAGAATGGCAAAGCAGCGCTTTGCTATCCTCCCGGGCTTTTATCCCGCCGTGTACCAGAGGCGTTGAGCCGCTGCTGACAACGCAGGGCTAAGGGCGATCTGGTGGCTTCTCTCGGACCAGGCACTTAACCACCGCTGCGGCAAGTCGGAACCCTAGAAACCTTTTTGGCTATTCAGAGTGGTTGATTAACTTCAAATCAAAGGTGATGTACTAATAGGCTTAGCAATTGCGCCAGGATTAGAAAGTAACCGCTGCTACTAAATCGCCCTTTATTCGGATTTTTGGCATTCTTCTGCGCTTATCGCCCGCTTGTCGATAGATTGAACCTACAATTTAAGGCAGTCATCATTTATCAACCCATGGCCCAAGTTATATCTGACCCAGCCATTGCCCTGCACTATCCCCGGCGATCGCTCAAACGGGCCGAGCGCGCCTTTCGGTGCTCATCGTTTCGGCTAGATCTGCTGGGGGATATGCGATCGCAGAGCATCTCCATTCGCCAGGTAAGTGGCTCAGCTGGGGTCAAAAGCCGTTACAGCCGTCGTAACCTGGCCGAGCTTCAGGCCGAAAATGAAATGATGTGGCTGATCGCCGTGGGCATTCTGCGCCGCGAAGTCGATGGCCAGGGGCTCACCGATAGCTTTCGCCTTACCCCCATGGGACGGCAGGTGTTTGAGTCCCTAACCCCCCTGAGCCCAGCCCAGTATCGCCCCACCCTGGGCGATCATCTCTATAATGCATGGTGCCGGTGGGTGCGCTGGCTCTACTAGGCTAGCGACCATCGCCCAGCCGGTGGCGGGGCTAGTATCGTCCTGATAGGTTGAGTTGTTCCTGAAGAATCTGCATAGGCAGTGGCTGCGGCCCGGCAAGTAAACTTGCTCCGGTTCTGGCCCTACCATCGAACTCATTCAATTTTGGAGATGCTCCATGAGAGCAATCATGGTAGTGGGAACAGCCTCCCACGTGGGTAAATCATTGATTACCACGGCCCTTTGCCGCATTCTCAGCCGTCGGGGCTGGCGGGTCGCCCCCTTCAAGGGGCAAAACATGGCCCTCAACTCCTACGTCACCGCCAACGGTGGCGAAATGGGCTATGCCCAGGCAGTACAGGCCTGGGCCGCAGGCGTGCCCCCCCAGGTGGAGATGAACCCCATTCTGCTCAAGCCCCAGGGCGACATGACCTCCCAGGTCATTCTCAAGGGCCGGGCCGTGGGGCGCACCACCGCCATGCAGTACTACGAAAACTTCTTTGACCAGGGCTGGCAGGCCATTCAAGAAAGCCTCACTCGCCTCAGCCAAGACTTCGACTTTTTGGTTTGCGAAGGGGCCGGCAGCCCCGTGGAGGTCAACCTCAAGCACCGCGACCTCACCAACATGCGGGTCGCCAAGCACCTCAACGCCCCTACCGTGCTAGTGGCTGACATCGATCGCGGCGGTGTGTTTGCCCACATCATCGGCACCCTAGAGCTGATGGATCCTGAAGAGCGCGCCCTGGTCAAAGGCATCATCATCAACAAGTTTCGGGGCCAGCGCGAGGTGCTAGAGCCCGGCCTAGCCTGGCTCAAGGAGCGCACCGGCATCCCCGTGCTTGGCGTAGTGCCCTGGATTGAAAACGCCCTGCCCGCCGAAGACTCCCTCAGCCTGCTCGATCGCACCCCCGGCACCAAAAAACAGGCCGACCTCACCATCGCCGTCATTCGCCTGCCGCGCATCTCTAACTTCACCGACTTCGACCCGCTAGAGGCCGAGCCCAACGTGCGGGTGGTCTATCTCAGCCCCAAAGAAAAACTTAGCTACCCCGATGCGGTGATCATCCCCGGCACCAAGACCACCATCGCCGACCTGCTAATTTTGCAGCGCACCGGCATGGCCGAAGAAATCCAAAACTACGTGGCCGCTGGGGGCACGGTGATGGGCGTCTGTGGCGGCTTCCAAATGATGGGCCAGTTTTTGGCCGATCCCGAGGGCATTGAGGGCCACGAAGGCCGCTTCCCTGGCCTCGATCTGTTCCCGTTGAGAACAGTCATTACCCAGCAGAAAATCGCCCGTCAGCGCACCGTTAGCTCGCGCTTTCCCCAAGACGGACTGCCGGTGTCGGGCTACGAACTGCACCAGGGTCGCACCCAGCTGCTGCTCTCCGATGGGCAAGACGAGAAGGGCAACAAGTTTGAGTTTTTGTTTGAAGACCGCAGCCTAGGCGTCGTTGACGCCAGCCAATCGCTGTGGGGCACCTACCTGCATGGCCTGTTTGACAACGGTCCCTGGCGGCGGGCCTGGCTCAACCGCCTGCGCCAGCAGCGGGGTCTGGGATCACTGCCCACGGGCATCCCCAACTACCGCGAACAGCGCGAGGCCATCCTCAATGAACTCACCGAAGCTGTCGGCGAACATTTAGATCTGACGCCACTGTTGGGATAATCATCTTCAGCTATTTTCGGTATCCCATGACCGCATCTCCGCGCAATCCAGCGGGTAAACCCTGGCCGTTCAGTATCACAGTTTCCCAGGTGGCGATCCCCTACCTGTTTCTGCTGCCGGCACTGGCGGCACTGGGAATATCGGTATTTTGGCCTGCTCTCCGGGCCTTTTATCTCAGTTTCACCACCTTTGGGGTAGACCTGACGGCGGCTCCCACTTGGGTAGGCTGGGCCAACGTGCAGCGGCTGAGAACTGACCCGATCTTCTGGCAGACGGTGCGCAATACTCTGGTGTACCTAGCTGGAGTGGTGCCAATTTTGACCTTTGCACCG
>JANPIO010000296.1:0-5021 GCA_031425055.1 Phormidium sp. VAR_61_metabat_6 | reverse complement strand
ATTTGTCAGCGAAATCATAACCCTGCTCAAACCAAATCGAGTCTAGAAATCGTGCCTAGCCACAAGCAGTGCCGCTTTTTTACAGCAAGGAAGCAGTCCTACGATTATGTCCATGAGAAGCTTGACTGACTTCTTAATGGTAGCTAGTCAGTTGTCGTCGATAAGTTTCACCCAATCAAGAACGCTAGCCAATTTCAGGGGGAGAGGTACTGGTAGCCAAGCCAAATCACAGTGGTTAGGCCCCGCTACTCTCTCCAGAGCCGCTAAGGGACCCCGATCAGTCCGCATAGTGTCCCAGTCTAGCTGCCCCGCGCCACAAAGCAGCATCACAGCCTCTCTTGGCAGCTCTTTCGTGAATACAGGCGTGGGGTAAGCCAGATTGACTCATTGCGCGCGCAGGCAACTATTCCTCCTTCACTCGCTAGTACGGGTCGTGTGATTTCAGCACATTTGTCTATTTCGGACGAATATATTTGGGCGTTGCTGGATGAGTGTATGACTCGTCAAAATTGTCCCACCCTGCGGGAAGCAAGCTACACCCTAGCCCTCTCCCAAGAGGCTACTAAGTACACACATCTTGTGAATTGCCCCAACTGGCCGATTCTGGCCCACCTGCCCCCCCGATTTCGGGGTGATCGGCCCTCAGAGTCCCCCAAAATTGGGGGACTTCGGAAGCCAAAACAAGGGAGGTGAGATCAAACTGACTTGTGTGTACTTAGTAGCCCAAGAGGAGATGGCACAAGACGTCCTCAACCCTTCTTCCAACGGAAGAAGAGTTGAGGGGTAATCAGGCCTGGAATCAGCAACGCCAGTGGCTGAAGACCGCGAACAGTCACTAGAAGGCACTATGGCAGCCTTGCTACCAGGGGCCAGGTACTCAGAACAAAGACAACAACGGCCACAATGGCTAGGATTCCGTCAATTAAGTTGCCTAGCAGAGAGCCGACTATCGTGCCGAGGCTGGCGCGCAGGGCAACTTTAGCTTTAGACTCTCCATCGAGCTCTTTGCGGGTCAGATATTCTCCCAAAAAGGCTCCGATAAAGGGACCAATCAGGATTCCTAAGATGGGGCCGCCTAGCGGCAAGGCAGGCAGCAGTCCCACAATGCCGACCACCAGGCCAATCAATGCCCCGAGCTGGCCCCACTTGCTAGCCCCAAACTGCTTAGCGCCCCAATAGGCCGCCAAGAACTCAATAGCGGCACTGGCAATCAGCATGGCAAACACAATCAAGATGGGCCAGCCAATACCCGCAAACTGGGTGATGACTGACCAAATCAAAATTGCCAACAGAATCAGGCTCGATCCTGGCATGCCAGGAATCAGTTCACCCACAGCCCCCAGGGCCATAACCCCCACAAGAATCCAATACAGCTGTACGTAGTCCATATTTTGACCTCACGGAGTTAGCGTAGACGGGGCAGCACGGTTTGAGAAAAGTTCTGTTGGCCCTCCTCTAAAGCTGGGGGCACTCCCTGGGGATAGGTTTCTTGAATGAGCGCCTCTAAACGTTCAACTCGGTTGCCCGGATTGGGGTGGCTGCTGAGAAACTCTGGCGGTCGGCCCCCTTCACTCGCCTGATCTAAAATCTCCATCAGCTCCACCAGGCCCTCGGGGTTGTACTCGGCGGCCGTCATGAAGTCAAAGCCCAAGCGATCGCTTTCTAGCTCATCCTGACGCCCATAGTTCAGGTTGACGAGCTGATTCACGGCCTGAGCAATCATCGCTGCCTGCTGACCGCTGGTGGGGTCATCGCTGGCCGCTACCCCAACCGCATTGACTAAAGCCACCCCTAGCTGCCGCCGGGCCAGGTGCTCTGAGCCATGGCGGGCAATCACATGGCCAATCTCATGGCCCAACACCCCTGCTAACTGAGATTCTGCGGTTAGCTGGCGGAGCAGACCAGTGGTGACAAAAATTTGTCCTCCTGGCAAAGCTAGGGCATTGACGGTGTCGGGGTCATTCAACAGGTAAAACTCAAAAGGGTAGGGCGATTGGGCAGCAGCGGAACGGCTCACCACCTGTTGGCCCACCTGATCCACATAGCTCTGCAAGACCGGATCTGCGTGCAGTCCGCCAAACGATTGCACCACTTCCTGGCTGCCCTGCTGGCCTAAAACAACCTCTTCTTGAGGGGTTAACGCGACGCGCTGGCGTTCTCCGGTGATTGGATTTTCTGACACAGTTGTGACGTAATTGAACAGCCCAAAGAGGGCAAACAGCACCCCTATAGCCAGACGAACCACCAACTTAAGCACAACAATTGCCCCGCTCAACCCTGCTGACGTTACCGGCAATTAACCCTTTTGTCCTCTGGCGCTAGGCTGATACCCGCAGTTCACTGGGGCCGACAGCGTTTGCTCAGTCAAACTCGAATAATCATGGTTAGCGGCATTGGGCTAGTCAAGCGCCCAGACACAATATCGCTCGGTAGCAAACACCCAACATCTGCCGAGCGATCGCTTCACCTTTGCTCCATACACAAGACGTTCAGCCTAAAAACAGCAAAACTGCTCAGGATAGTTGTCCCGCGCTGCAACCACCCCACCGCTGAATAGCATTGCAAACCATATCTAGACGAGGCATGTCAGAGAATAGAGAGGTTTGGTTATACCTCACGCATCCCCCCTCCATACATCGCACTCTGAGCTCCTCTCCTGATGAGTACTTCTCTGCTTTTGACCCTGAAGTTAGACCAATCCACGTTCGAGCGAGCAAACACGTTACGCCAGCAGTACTTTCCTCCCGAGCGTAATGTCGTTCCGGCCCACGTTATTCTGTTTCATCAGTTACCGGGCGATCGAGAATCAGCTATTTCCCACAGCCTAAAAACCCTGTGCGCTCAGACACAGCACTTTTCCTTTTCTTTACCCTCGATCCAGTTCCTTGGCAACGGGGTCGCCATCAACGTTAGTTCTCCTGAGTTGATGCAATTACACAAAAGCCTGACGACCACCTGGGACGCATGGCTCATCCCCCAAGATCGCCAGGGCTACCGCCCGCACATCACGATTCAAAATAAAGTAAAACCCGAAACAGCCCGTCAGCTATACGCAGGCATAGAAGCGCAATGGCAGCCCATAACAGGATGGGGCGAAGGCTTGTTGCTGTGGTACTACCACAAAGGACCGTGGAAGTTAGCCAGGGAATTTTGCTTTGCCCAATAGCTCATGCCTTGGCTTCTAAAAGACGTGCGAATGTTGCGGTACGGCAACTGCTGTTTTGACAAAGAGGTTGCCCCGCGCTGCAACCAAGCCAAAGCGACAAAATCCTCAAAGCCCTTGCGAGCAAACACTTCCGGTCTTTTGTGGAATGTTAGGCCAACCAACGGCAGCATGAAGGTTTCAGGCGCTTTTTCTCAACTGTCACAAGAGGGTTTAGCCCTTTCTTAGTCCAAGATTTTCCCTAACTGTCATAACGGCCTTTAGGTTAAAAATCGAGACTCATCCTGGGACAATACTGCAAATGCGAGACGGTTATCAGGTGGCAGTAGCCACGGCGGCGGTACCAGCTTGGGTAGAGTCGTGGCCTCGCCTCGATTAACCAGCGATCGTTTACCAGGCGACAAGTGCGATCAGTTGACCCAGGCCATCATGGATTCACCTCGCCCAAGGTGCGGATACCCGTTGTTGCCGTCGCTTTACCTCCTGCCCTAACCCCTCTAGCAATAGCTGTCGCTGCTCTTCTGTCAATAGCGGAAAGTCAATCATGCCATCCTCCGTCAAGGGCAACGGCTGCTCCTCCGCCACAAAAACCAGCTCAAACAGTCGCAGGTTGAAATCCAGAATGGGCTGAATCTTCTCAGGATGGGGCTGTTGATCATAGACCCGCTCTTGCATCTCGCGAGAATGGTGCATGGCCACCGCCGCCCCAGCTAGGATATGCTCCTCTGCCCCACTGCTCTTTAGGTAAGTCACAAACATCTTCCGAAATGCCTGCGGAACGACCGGCACCCCGACCTGCTCTTCAAACGCATCTCTAATCCTCTGTGCCAGCTTGATTCCACATAGAGGAACCCCAACCGTAGCCCCATGAATAGCATTTGTTGTTACAAATAGAACTTGGTGGGTGGGGTGAAAGGATGGGCGAAAATCACTGATCCACAAGTTCAGGTAATGGTAGAAGCCTAAGCCATTGCTCAAGGGCGTATCGGGTACCTCTACCCAACTCTCGCCATAGACTTTACCCGTTTTGTAATCTTGAGGTCCGAGGTGAATGTACCATCGGGCCTCAGCCTTGGGCGGTAAACGCTCAACCGGAGTAAATACTCCAGATTCAATCAGCCCTAGCTTCAGCGTCCGTCCCAGCTCTAACTCACGCACGGTACGGTTGCGGTCAGGCGGCAAAATCACAAAAAATCCGACAACTAAGAAGGTTTGTAGATACCGACCTAGCTGATTGCGAGAGCGTTTTGCTTTTCCCTGGTGCTTACCAGTCACTCGACGAGAACCCTCGTACTGCTCAACCGCCCGATCAAACTTCTCCCGCAGACGATTCAAAACCTGTACCGTCGTCTCCCAAGGAATGCTGCGAGACTCATGGGCAATCACGGGTGGAGCAGCCTGAAAAGCCCTCTGTCGGTCATTTAAAGTCTGTCGCAGCCGCCGCATCACAGGGATCCGATTTAGTTCTGAAACACGGGTTAGGCCCAAGCGTCGAATTTCATCGCGGTATACAAACTTGGTCGCCAGTAGCAAAGACGCCGTAATCAGCATCTGCGTCGATAAAGAACTGGCGTGAAAGTCAAAGTACCTATCTAGCAAGGCCGTAACAGCCTGAGCCGCCTCGGCTCCAGCATCATCCAGTCGATGCCGTTCAATAAAGCGTTGAGTGGGGGTCAGGTCTGTATCCAAAGGGGTAAGCAGCACCAGAGGAATAACCCTAGCAAAATTAAGGGTTTCAACCTCCTCCTTCTCAATATTGTGTAGCCAGCCTAGCAGTCGGCAAATATAACCGGCTCGATCGTCATAAGTCCTTTTAACCAGCCCCAGCTGAGTTTGGCAGAAGTGCTTGAACGCTTGC
>JANPIO010000295.1:0-13303 GCA_031425055.1 Phormidium sp. VAR_61_metabat_6 | reverse complement strand
AACCTTGCAGGCTGAAACCGCTGCCTGGTCATGCGATGTCAACACCACCCAGCGAGGGGTTGACTGGCAAATGAAGGTAGACGACGCACGCTGTAAGCTGGCGTCTGTCTACCCTAAAATTAAGTCTTGACGCTGCACTAGGTAAAGCAGCACAGCCCTGGGGCTAGTCTGATGCTTTAGTCTTTTTCGATGTACTTACGAACGCTGTTGAGGTCGATGTAGCGATCGGTGGCGTTGCGCAGTTCGCGGGCAATCATTCCTTCCGTCGAGACAACGGTGATGTGGGTGTTTTTGGAGCGCAGCAGCTCAATGGCCCGCTCAAAGTCGCCGTCGCCGCTAAAGAGAACGACCTCATCGTACTGATCGACGGTGTTAAACATATCGATGGCAATCTCAATATCGAGATTGGCTTTCTGAGAGTATCGCCCAGAGGTATCGTCGTAATACTCCTTGAGAATTTTGGTTCGCACGGTGTAGCCGAGGCTGATTAGCGCATCCCGAAAACCGCGCTGATCCTGGGGATCTTTCAGCCCGGTATACCAAAAGGCATTTACTAAGGTAGCTCCACCGTCAAGGCTAAGAAAATATTCAAGTACCCGCTTCGGATCAAAGAACCAGCCGTTTTTTTGCTGGGCGTAGAACATATTATTGCCGTCTACGAAAATCGACAAACGCTTCAAGCCGTATCTATTTGCCATAAATATGAATAATAATTAACTTAACGAGTTATCTATCTTGTAAACAGTGTAGATGCTGATTCTAGCCAACTCAGTAGACTAATCACCCAATCAATAGTGGGGTCTGACTCAAGAAAACTATGCCTAGCCAAAGCGTTTATATAGAGAACTAAGGCTAAGAGTGTAGCTGTTTCTATCAAAAAAATCTAGAGATTAGTTAAACTTGAAGGTAGAAAAGTCCGACTGGTAAGGGGTGAATAAGCTGATCCACGCTGCCAAAACTAACAAGATTTTGGGGATTAACTTTATAGCTTCCCAAGTGAAAATTGAAAGAATTCAACAGCCCAGCCTTCACCGCATCCCTGTTATTAAGCCTTTTGCATCTGAAGTAAACGCACTTGGTTAATCGACGGATAAAACCAAAAATTGCCTTGTCCGTTGGCACTTGCATCAAAGGACAACTGCCTAGCTAAACTGGCTACATCCGCAAAATTGCTCTAACGCAGTTTTAATAACTAAACTCAATATCATATCAAACTAAGCCTAAAATTTAACACTTATCCTTTTAAGTATAGTGTACTGCCAACCCCCAAGTCCGGAATCGGTAGCACGCTCACAGGGGCGCGTCGCTGGTGCGGGCCTTAAGAATGGCCTGAAGCTCGGCGGGTAAATTCTCAAAGAAGCTATGGCCGGTGGCTATCTCAATGCGCTGGACTGAGGTTTGGTAGCGACGCCAGTCAGGGCTAACCTGGTTGTTATTGGGCATGTCAACGGCAATGATTTGACTGTCGCTGCCCATCCCTAAGCCTCCAGCGGGGAGTCGATCGTATACCACGATGATTTTCCACAGGCGAGAGGGTATGGCAATAGCGCGGTTGCCGATGGTGCCCTGGCTGCCATAGGCCCCAGCAAAAACGTGCAGGCTGTGGTCATATTGATAGACCAGCGATCGCCCGTATTCTTCCAGTTCTCGCCAGGTGCCACGGTTGTTGTCAGGGGCCTGGGGAATGATGTTTGTCATCAAAAAGGTGGCGGCGTTGGCGCCCACGCTGCTGGTGCGATCGCCCGAGGGCACCACATGGCCGCGATCGTAGCCGCTGCCCCGATAGTCGTTAGGGGTGACCTGGTAAAACCCAGCGGGCAGCGCGCCGTCGGGGCGGAAGTTATCCTGGCGATCGGTGGAGCCTAGCCAGGCGGCATCGACCTCCCAACTGGCCCAGTTGAGCCCGTTGCGATCGCGGTTGTAGCTGAGCACATACTGATCGCGCTGAATTAAGTAATTGTTGGGATTGGTGGTCGCCGCCTGGCTAGGGTTACCCAGGGCCAGGTGGGGGTTGCTAGAGGACGGAACCGGTGGATCGGCAGCCGGTGTAGCGACCGGCAGCAGTTCGCAGGCGCTACCGTTGCCATCGCCGTCCAGGCTGTAGGGGTCGCCCCCAAAAGCATCGAGCACCGCCTGAGCCTGGGGCTGGCTAGCGAAGTCGCCGCAGTTGCAGTCGTCATCAACACAGGGCGGCAGGGTTGAAACATCCACCGGGGCGACCCAATCGGTCACCAACAGCAGCAGATCCCCACAGCCAGCCAGTCCCAGCGCCAGGGGCACCAGCGACAGTCGGCTCCAGAGACGCCGCCGAGAAAATATCGTTGCCAATTGCCCCATGGTTAAGCGGCCATCCTCTTGAAGACATTCATACAAATGTACTGAAATCGCGCCCTTTCGCAACCGTCTGCCTCACCAATTTTGGCCGAATCGATCGGCCCGGCAAGGGCGGAGGTTGCGGAAGGGCTCAATAGCGTTAACAATGTGAAACGTGGCCTGGCTTATCCCCCTGCCCGGCATAGGGATGTTTCACCCCATCGGGTGCGGGGTTGACGCTCGGGCTAGGCGCAAGAAAATTCCCCTTTTTTGCCCGTATTTCTATTCATTACCAGGATGATTATGCTCAACCAAGCAATTGCCAAGCTACAGGCATGGTTCCCCGCCGCCGCTGTCCACGCGCACTGCGATGGCCCCTGTGGTGTTTATGACCCCTCCTCGGCTCGCATTGCCGCCGAAGCTGTGCTGTCGATGACCAAAAAGCTGGTCGACCTTGAGGTGCCCGCTAGTGGCGACAAGGCCGCTTCCGTTGCCTACCACAACACCTTCGCCCGCTATACCGCCATCAAAGAAGAGCAGGCCCAACTCACCAAAGATGAGCTGCTGGTGCTGTGGACTGACTACTTTAAGCCTGTGCACCTAGAGCAGTTTCCCGACCTGCACGACACTTTTTGGAAAGCCGCCAAACTCTGCTCTGCCTGCAAGGTTGAAGTCAGCGTGCAGCATGCCAACGAGCTGATGGAAGCTGTGCAGAAAATCCACGGTATTTTTTGGGCAACCAAGAACCGTGATGTGTCTTGGTACACCGCGAGCTAGAGAGAGAGGGGAGGTAAGGAAGATGGGGAGATGGGGGGCGAGGGAGATGAGGAGATGGGGGGCGAGGGAGATGAGGTGGTCTTCGCTTTACCTTCCCTCCTCACCTCCCTTACCTTCCCCACCTGCTTCCCACTTTCCCCGCCGTGACTTCTGCACCATTCCAGCCGCCGTCGCAGTTGCGCCATAGTCAGCTCACCGATCTGGTGCTCTGGCTGTTGCGCAGGCGACGGCGGTTTCGCGTTGTGGGGGCTTCGATGCTGCCCCTGCTAGAGCCGGGTGTGGAGGTGTTGATTGACCCCTTTGCCTATCGTCAGCGGCGACCCCGGCCAGGCGATCTGGTGGTGGCCGAGCATCCTCGCCAGCCGGGGTTGTTGCTAATTAAGTGGGTGGTGTATGTCGATGCCGATGGCTGCTTTTTGCAGGGGCTGAACGCGGCGGAGAGCACCGACAGCCGCGAGTTTGGCCTGGTGCCCTGGGCGGGGTTAGTGGGTCGGGTTGTCTGTCGCCTGCCCTGATGAGGGAGCTAGGAGAAGCTATCCACCGTGGCCATGGCTTCGGCGGGAGAGTCAACTCGGTAGGCGTGGATGCCGAGGGCTCGAGCCGCCTCAACATTGCGAGCCCCATCGTCGAAGAAGGCGACGCTGTCGGCGGGGGCATCAAGCGCCGACAGCACATGCTCAAAGATGGCTGGACTGGGCTTGATCAGCCCAATTTTGTAGGACAAAAATAGCTGGTCGAAGTAGTCAAAAAAGTTGTAGCGATCGCGCAGTCGCTCGTAGTGGGCAGGGTTGGTGTTCGACAGCAGCGACAGGTGATAGCGGGGTTTGAGGGCAGCGAGCATGTCGTTGCACTGGGGCAGCGGTGCCCGCACGATCGACAAGACCTCACGCTTGACGACGGCGGGGGCGATCGCCAGCCCAAAATCTTGCACAAAGGCGGCGGCAAAGGCATCGAAGTCAGTGCGACCGCTCTCAAAATCGACGACAGAGGGGGCACTGACCCAGAGACGGTGGATTTCCTCAACGGTGATGGGGCGACCCAGCAGGTCTTTGACCCGGTCGAGCCACTGTAGCTCGATCAGCACCCCACCCATATCAAACACAATGTGCGTAATGGCCATCGTCGCTGCTCCGCTGAAACTTGACCAGCCTTACCTTACTGGGCTTTACCCTAGATGGCGTCGTCCGGGTCAGGATTAGAAGGTGCCCTGGCTAGGTATTTGTGGGGCCATCCGTGGTGATTGAGACATTACCGCCTGTGACAGGACGTAACGTTTTCTCTCGTCGGTAGCCGTTGCTAGAGGCGTGCGATCGCCCCAAAACTACGACTGTAGAGCCTTTCACCTTTATGTCGCAACGTAACGGTGAAGCGATAACGGCATTGCCGAAAGAATAATTCACACCGGCAGCCAATAAAGTCCGCTAGGCTGAAAACATTGATAAATAAGGAACTCAGCCTAAAACTCCGAGTTCTTGACCTCGCGCTTCACCCGTCATCTCTAATTAGGCATATATCCATGAATTCGTTATCTCACCCCATCGCCAAGCCCACTCCCTGGGTCGGAGCGGTTTTGTTTGCGCTCATGTTTTGGTTCAGCAGCAGCCTGCTGATGGATTTTGTCATCATGCCGGGGCTATTTGTTGGCGGCATGATGAGCCAACCCGACTTTGGCTCGGCGGGCTACGCCATGTTTTGGGTGTTTAACCGTCTAGAGCTACTCTGCGCTGGCGTCATTTTGACCGGTTTATTGGCAGCCCGGCAGTCGCGCCCCCAGCGCCCCGTGGTGGCTAGCGGCCTGCGCAGCCGCTGGGCTGTAGAGCTTGGGCTAGGCCTGTTGGCCCTCACCCTGGTGCTGACCTATGCGATCGCCCCCGCCATGGCTGCCCTAGGTGCCGCCCTCGACCCCTTTGCCGCCACCGTTGAAGTGCCCGGTGCTATGAACCAGATGCACGGCCTGTACTTTGGCCTAGAGGCCGTCAAGCTACTGGGCTGTGGTGCGCTGCTTAGCTTGCTCTATGGCGACCTCAGCCGCGCTGAAGAACTGTAGGTCAATCTCTGCTCAAAAGCCCCCGGTTCTTCTTCATCGGAGAACCGGGGGCTTTTGATTGCGCTTCTTTTTAGTAATTACAGGCGCGTGTTGGTCAGGCTCTGGCGCGGGTTAGACGTGCGACCGTCGCGAATTTTTTCGTAAAGCTGGCGCTCGGTGTCGCTGAGGCTAGTCGGCGGCGTAATCACGACTTTGATCAGCAGATCGCCGCGATCGCCCTTGGGTCGCGGCCAGCCCTTGCCCCGCAGCCGCAGGGTTTGACCCGAGCGAGTGCCCACGGGTAGGTTCATGGTTACGCTGCCGTCGGGGGTCGGCACGTCAATCTTGCCCCCCAGCACCGCCTCATCGGGGGTAATGGGCACCTCGGCTGTGAGGCTGTCGCCCTCCAGGGTAAAGAAGCTATGCCCCTCTAGCTGCACCACCAGATAAATATCAGCGGGCTGCTTGGTGTAGGGGTTAATCGGCCCCTTGCCCTTAAGACGAATTTTGCTGCCCTGCTTCGCCCCGGGCGGAATGCGCACCTCTACACTGTCATTGCCAATGCGCAGGCGCTTTTGTGCCCCGTGAAACGCTTCGCTAAAGGTGAGGCGAATGTTGGCCTCTTGATCAAAGGATTGGTTAGGGGCGGTTTCGTAGCCAAACCCAGGCCCCCCTGCCCCACCGCCGGGAGCACCGTAGGGATAGGAGCGAGCACTGCCGCCGCCTGGGGTGGCAAAACGACCCAACAGTTCGTTGATGAACTCGTCAAAGCTACCGTAGTTGCTAAAGTCAAAGCCGCCCATGTCGCCGGGGTTGCCGTAGGGGTTGCCGGCTCCAGCTCGGCTGGCCTGCTGCCAGTATTGACCAAACTGGTCGTACTTTTTGCGCTTGTCGGCGTCAGAGAGCACCTCGTAGGCTTCGCTCACCTCTTTAAACTTGGCCTCAGCGGTTTTGTCATTGGGGTTGACGTCGGGGTGGTACTTGCGGGCCAGCTTGCGAAAAGACTGCTTGATCTCGTCGGCACTTGCCGTGCGATTCACCCCCAGCACCGCGTAGTAGTCTTTAAAGCCCGTAGCAGCCATTCCTGTCCTCCTAAAAACCCGCGCTCAAGTGGTGATATTCAGCTTTGGTCTGGGGAGGGCTACCGCCGCTTCCACCAGACCCATGTCTACCTCTGGGTTTAGCGTAGCAAACCCCACGCCCAAGGAAAGTTCGGTTTTCCAGGTTGGGGTGGGGCTAATTAGGCTATCCCAACCACCGTATCGAGTTCGGCGTAGTCGGGCAGGGTGGTGTCGATGGGGCTACCCCGGCGCAAAACGACGCGATCGCCCTGGGGCCGCGACAGCAGCTCGCTAAAGCTGCGGGCTTTAAACACGACTAGATCCGCCGGGCGGCCTGCCCCAATTAGCCCCGCCTCTAGGCCCATAATTTGGGCGGGGGTGCGGGTCACCGCCTGGGGCCAGTCGCCAATGGGGCGATCGAACTGGCCAATGCGCACCGCCTGGGTAAACACCTCCACCATGTCGTGGTCACCGTAGGCAAAGAAGGCGTCGCGGCAGTTGTCGCTGGCTAGGGCTACCGCTACCTCAAACTGGCGCAACTCAGGCAGCAAGGTGACGCCGCGATAGCGGGGCATGCGGCCCGGCTGGCGATCTTGCAGGTAGAGGTTGCACATCGGCAGGCTGACGACGCTGATACCCGCTTGCTTGAGCAGCGCCAGGGTGTCTTGGGCGCGATCGCCCGCCTGCACTGACAAACTACAGCAGTGGCCACAGTTGACCCGCCCAGCAAAGCCGCGCCGCAGTTTGGTCTCGGCCACCATCCGCAGTCCTTCGGCCTTAGGGTCAAGGCTCTCATCAGCGTGAAAATCGAGGTCTAGGCCCCGAGCCTCGGCCAGTTCAAAGGCGCGATCGATCTGGGCTTCCAGGCCGGGCTGGGGATAGATGACCCCGCCTAAAATGCCGTCGTACCGAGCAACGGTATCCGCTAGGTGTTCGGCCTCAGGGCAGTCGTAGTAGTCCATCGACACCAGGCACACGGCCTGGAGCGCGATTTTGCCCGCCCACTCCTGTCGCAGCTGGTCGAAGACCGCAAAGCTAATTTCCTCCTGTCCATTTAAGCAGTCCAAATGGGTTCTGACGGCCTGGGTGCCGTGGGCATAGCTGCACCGCAAACCAAAGCTCATGCGGGGGTAGAGGTCGGCGGCGCTCCAGTGGCTGTGGTCAGCTTCGGCGGCCTTGAGGGCCGAGGCAAAGGTGCCATCGGGGTTGGGGTTACGAAACCACGCTTGGCCCTTGTCTAGATGGGTGTGGCAGTCGGCAAAGCAGGGCCACACCAGGCCCTGGCGCAGATCCCAGGCGGGCTGGTCAGTTTCAAGGGGCTGGCCGGCTGGAATAATCGCCGCAATCTGCCCGTCCTGGATTTCTAGGTGGGCGGCGACTAATTCTTCTGATATGGGGGGGGCGGAGAGGGCTGCGATCGCATTCCAGGTCACCGACCCGTCCACGCAGGCCAGGGGCAGGCGGGCGTTTTGTAACCAGTAGTGGGCGGCAGAGCGCTGCAAAAAATCGGGCAGAGCGGTTGAATTCATAGCATTTGACGAAACAGCTAATCGAGATCGCCGCCGCTGGGATTTAGAATCACCGGACAGAGTTTTGGCACATTCGTCACAGCAGTTCTAGGCCCAGAGACCTACAGTGAGATTAGAGCCTAATAGCCTAAGCCCCAAGATTCTAGGGTTAGATTCGGGAATGCTTAGAGCACAGAGTGTTTCTATCTTTAACTTGTAAGGTGAATGTCATGGTTGACAACACAGCGTCTAAAATTTTCTGGCAGTCTGGCGTTTCCGTCTTTGGCTTTCTGCTGTTGGTGATTTTACTCGCCTGAGGGGGCAGCGCTAGATGAGTCCGTTTTAGCTAACACCAGACTCAAATTTAGCGAACCCAATGCATAGCCCAAACCACAGGGGCGTAACCCGCTACATGTCTAATAATCGGAAAATTCGACAGACAGAATTTTCCTAAAGAAATCACGAACTCAACAAGGCCAGAGCTAGCGGTATCTGCTCTTTCACTGAGGCCGCCGATCGCTCCAAGGCCGACTGCTCTTCTGGGGTAAGTGATAGTTCTAAAATCTCTTCAATGCCGCTCTGACCCAGGCGACAGGGCACTCCCAAATAGAGATCGCTCAGGCCATACTGGCCCGTCAGGTGAGCAGCTAGGGGCAATATACGCCGCTGGTTAAGCAGCATCGACTCCACCATGACGCAGGCCGAGGAAGCGGGAGCGTAGTAAGCCCCCCCCTGTTTGAGCAACTGCACAATTTCGGCCCCGCCGTTGCGAGTGCGATCAATCACCGCCTGTAGACGGGGCGCAGGCATCAGCTCAGCCACCGGAATGCCGTTGACGGTAGTGTAGCTGGGCAGGGGCACCATCAGGTCGCCGTGGCCCCCCAGCACCATGGCCGAGACATCGCTCGGCGGCACCCCCAACTCCCAGGCAATAAAGGTTTGAAACCGAGCCGAGTCAAGCACTCCAGCCATGCCCATCACCCGCTGGGGGGGCAGGTCGCTAGCTTTCCATGCTAGGTAGGTCATGACATCGAGCGGATTGGTAACTATTACCACGTTGGCCTGGGGCGATGCGGCCAGGGCTTGGCGCAGGGTGTCAGCTACAATTTTGCCGTTGACCTGGGTGAGGTCGTCGCGGGTCATGCCGGGGCGGCGGGGCAGCCCGGCAGTAATCACCACAATGTCTGAATTGGCGGTGTCGTGGTAATCGTTGGTGCCCACAATGGTACGGTTGTGTCCTTCGCAGCCCGCCGCCTGAGACAGATCGAGGGCGACCCCCTGGGGGCGACCCTCAACAATATCGACTAGCACTACGTTGGCTAGGTTGCGCTCTAGCAGGCGCTGGGCCAGGGTGCTGCCCACGTTGCCCGCCCCCACCACGGTAACCTGGCTAACTGAGCCGTGAGCAGAAGTGGTAGAAAAGGCAGTCATGGCATCACGCAGCGAAGGATTGGGTCGGGGCCGAGCCCCTGGTGGTGTCCTCAGGTTGAGGATGCCTCAATAGGCCTAAGACCCTGTCCATATTCTGGCGGATGCTAGTTAATTTATTCTTCAATTGTTGTGATTTAGATCATAGCGGCAGGTGACAGCTACACGATGCTGCTGTGATTGGCTAGGTTTTTTAGAAACGCTCACCGACACTTCACACTGGGGTTGTGAACACCCTTCTAAAAATAGGAGATGCTAGAGCAACCCTGAAAAATCGTTCTTGCCATGAAAATTTTCCCTGCTTTGTCTTGTCCTATCCCCCTCGGCTCATTATCTCCTATGGAATCCGCCCCTGAAGACAGCGACAGCACTAGCCTGCTGGCCGACATGGCGATCGCCCCTGACTGCAATATTCGACTATTCGCGGCTAGTGAAACGATTTTCACTGAGGGCAGCGCCGCCGATAAAGCCTACATTATTGAGTCGGGCTACGTCGAGATTTTTGTGGGTTCCGGCCACGATTCCATTCAGCTCAACGTGCTGGGGCAAGGGGATATTTTTGGGGAAATGGGTATTATTGATGCCTCACCCCGCTCGGCCTCGGCTAAAGCCCTCAGCCCTTGCCGCTGCATTGTGGTATCGGCAGCTCAGGTAGCCGAGCGCATCGAGTCGTCGTCGCCGATGGTGCGGCTGTTTATCTCGATGTCGCTGCACCGCAACCGAGCCTACAACACCTATCTCAAGACCCTAGCAAACCCTCACATTGGTCTACCCAGCCCCGCCATAACTGAGAAAGCCTACGCTAGAAGTCAGCAACACCAGCAGATTTTGGATGACATTAAGCTAGAGTCCGATCTGCAAAGTGCTGTCTGCAACGATGAACTATCGCTGGTGTATCAGCCCCTTTTAAGCCTAACTACAGGCACAATTTTGGGCTTTGAGTCACTGTTGCGGTGGCAGTGCCCCCAGCGCGGATCAGTTACTCCTCAGCGCTTTATTGCCCTGGCTGAAGAAACCTCGCTAATTTTGCCCATGGGCGACTGGATTCTCGATCACTCCTGTGCCGATCTGCGCCGTTTTCAAAAGCACTTAGAGAGTCTTGGCCAAAGCAGCACTGACTTTTTTATGAGCATCAATATTTCGGTGCGGCAGTTTCAGCAGCCCGACTTTTTTGAGCGGTTAATTGCCTGTACTCAGCGCCACGGCGTTGATGCCCAACAGATTAAACTAGAGGTGACGGAGCGAATCTTTTTGAATGAGGCTGAGGCGATTGACTCCATCAGCCAGTGCCGCGCCGCCGGGTTTGAGGTCTCCCTCGACGACTTCGGCACTGGCTACTCTAGCCTCAACTACCTAGAGCGCTGCGAAATCGACTGTTTGAAAATTGATCAGTCGTTCATTCAAAAGTTGTGCAGCAGCGATCGCGCCAAAATTTTAGTCGGCTCGATTATTGATATTGCCCGCCAGCTAGGTCTGCCCACCGTGGCTGAGGGCATTGAAACCCCGGCCCAGATGGCGGCTCTAAAATTGATGGGCTGTGACATTGGCCAGGGCTTTTTATTCAGCCGTCCCCTGCCGATCATGGAGGCCCTGGCTTTGCTAGATCAGCAAGCTCTACAGCAGCATCGCTGCCCGCTCGGCTAGGCCCGATCGCTCCCCTTTGTTGAGCGTGATGTGCCCAGCGAGGGCTTCGTCTTTAAAGCGCTCGACGACGTAGGTTAGGCCGTTGCTAGAGGCATCGACGTAGGGGTTGTCGATCTGGTCGGGGTCGCCGGTCAGAACGATTTTGGTGCCTTCTCCGGCGCGGGTGAGAATGGTTTTGACCTCGTGGGGGGTGAGGTTTTGGGCCTCATCTACAATCAGGAACTGCTTGGGAATCGATCGTCCCCGAATGTAGGTCAGCGGCTCAATCTGCAATAGCCCCTGGTCGATCATTTCTTCGTGGCCGCGCCGCCAGTGTTCGGGGCGACCGCGCATCTCCTGGGTGCCAAAGATTAGGTCAAAGTTGTCGTAGAGGGGCTGCATCCAGGGGTTGAGTTTTTCGCGCATGTCGCCGGGCAGGTAGCCAATGTCTCGACCTAGGGGCACGATGGGGCGAGCGATCAGCAGGCGTGAGTAGAGGCGCTCATCGGCGACTTTTTGCACCCCGGCGGCGATCGCCAGCAGCGTTTTTCCCGTGCCCGCCTTGCCTACCAGCGTCACCATCGAGATCGAGTCTTGTAGCAGCAGCTCAAAGGCAAACCGCTGCTCGCGGTTGCGGGGTAGCACCCGCGATACCCCAGCGTGGGGCAGCTTGCCGAGGGGCACCAGCTTGCCGCTGCTGCCCTGCACCATGGCCAGCGCCGTGTGGTTCGGATTCGACTCATCGACTAGGGTAACGGCCTGGTTAGGATGGAGGGGCGCATCGAGCTTCAGGTGGCCGTCGCCAAACAGCTGGCTCATCGCCTCGGCGGAGGTCATCACCTCCAGGGTGCCAGTGTAGAGGTCGTCGTAGTCAATCTTGTCGGTTTCGTAGTCTTCGGCCACCAGCCCGACGGCATCGGCCTTGATGCGCAGGTTGGTATCTTTGCTGACCAGCACCACGGGCATGTCGTGGTGGTGCTTATACTCCATCGCCACGGCGAGAATCGCGTTGTCACCCTGGTCGCCCTCCAGCTCGGCGGGCAGCTGCCGTAGGGTATCGCGGTGGCACAGGGCCACCTTGAGGGTGCCGCCCTTTTCGAGGGGAACGCCGTGTACCAGCGACCCCTGCTGGCGCAGCTCATCTAGAGTGCGCGACACGTAGCGGGCGTTGCGGCCGGTGTCGGCGGTGCCTTTTTTGAAGCGATCGAGTTCTTCGATGATGGTGATAGGTAACACCACATCATTGTCCTCAAACCTGAACATTGCCATCGGATCGTGAAGCAATACGTTGGTATCAAGGACGAAAACTTTTTTCATTAGAAACCGATAATTGCCAAAATGAAGAGAACTACGCTGGACATTTAGCCGCTGAGCGGTGATCCCGTAGGTGTCTTGTCACTTTAGCGGATTTTAGGGTGCCCTTAGCAATCCGGATGGTTTCCGCCAAGAGGATTGAGGCTTTAGAACACTTTTACAAAAGCCCAAAGCCACTCAGAGACTTGTAAACTTCCCAAGAACTCGAATTCTACACACCCTCGCCAGTAAGAAAGGCAACTTATGATTAGGTAGTAACACGGAGCCGATCGCCCTTACCTAGATTTTTTGGGCTAAGCTCGTGTGTTTATCTATTTTTCTGTGCACTAAAAGAGTTATCAAGGCTGAGCTTGATAACTTGAGTGTCATGGATCCTCAGGGTTTATCTGCTCCCTTCGTTCACCTTTTCAGCCTTATGTGGAGTCCGTAGACTATGACAGGTCATTCAATGAAGCAATTCAGGCTAGCCGCTACTCTGTTGGTAGCGCTTGGCTTAGGATTTACTCGAATTTTACCCGTCCAGGCGAGTGCGAGCGCCGAGTTTGGCGACAGCTCAAAACTTGAAAAAAACTACCAGTTCAATTTGGACGATTCAACGTTGGTTCCATCCCACTCTGTCAAAAATAAGCCCTCTGCGTCGTTTGTTCAATCGGGAAAATCAAGCACGGCAAAGGATATTTCTCCCACCCAAAATGATTCATCCACTGCTAAGCGATCCAAAGCCAATCAGTCTCAAAAGAGACCGGGAGATGCTTCTGGCAACGGGTTCTTTCCCTTCGCGCTAGTGGCCATCATCACTCTAATCATCTACAACCTCCTCAACCGGGGGGGGAGTACCGCTGCTGCCGAGCCGACGCAGGCTTCATCAACTCTGGCAACTAACGGGGCGAGCGACCCGACTATGCTTCCTCCTCCAGCTGCAATGGAAGAGAAGAAAGAGCCGCCTGTGGCAGTGCCAACCCCGGCCTTGCTACCAGGACTGCTGGGCATGGGTTTGAAGCTGATGCGAGACAAAAAAGTCCATGCCCTGACAGCCTCCGGGCTGGAGGCGTCTTAAAGAGCGGTTGGCTGTAGCGGCTTGAAGGATACACTGATAAAGTTGCGCTGTTGTCTCCGCCGCAATGTTCTATTCTAGACGGGTATGAAGCCCGTATAAAGTAGACCCCAAAGGCCATGAGACTATCCCAAATGCTGTTTGTCACCCTGCGGGAGGAGCCGGCAGAGGCCGAGATTCCTAGCCACAAGCTGCTGCT